>JAFGAW010000111.1 GCA_016933475.1 Thermoleophilia bacterium | reverse complement strand
GTCGGGATGCCCGCCGCCGCGAGCAGGGCCGAGGTGTAGTACTTGTCGACCCCGTACTCGATCGACGCCGGGGGGTTGACGATGCGCACCCCCGCCGCCTCGAGGCGGCGCAGCGCGTCCATGCGGAAGATGACCTGCTCGAGCGACCCCGAGGGGATGGCCCGGACGAAGACGACGTCCTCGGCGTCGAGCGGCAGGCCGGCGGCGGTCAGCAGCGGCTCACCGCCGACCCGCGCCGTCAGCTGGGTGACGGCGCAGCACTCGGCGGCGACGCCGCGCCGTTCGAGCGCCGCCAGCAGGCTCTCGGTGTGCCAGCCGCGCCTCTGGCCGAGGACCGCGACCCTCACCCGAGGAGCGATCCCGCGAGCACGCCGGGGTCCACGCTGCCGGCTCTGAACGTCCGACCGCTGCGCGCGTTGGTGAGCGCGACCTCGGCCGGGCTGAAGAGGAGTGGGTCGATCTTGTAGAAGTCGCCCTCGTAGCGCTTGAAGAGCTCACCGAAGGGGGCGCCGTAGTCGCGCGAAGCCGACGAGGGCAGGCCCTCGATCACGGCCTCGATCGCGGCGTCCTCCGTCTCGACCGTGTACCAGGCGCGGCCGCCGTAGAGCACGCCGTCGTTGGTGCGGCCGATCGCGGTGAGGTCGTCGGCCGCCACCGGTGCGAGCGGGCAGGCGCCGAACCCGGAGCGCACCGTCCCCAGGTCGAAGCCGACCTCGTGCAGCTTGTGCAGCCCCGTCTCGACGATGCGCGCCGCGATCTGCACCGATCCCGCGAGGCTGGCCGTCGGCGCGACCAGGAGGAAGACCCTGTCCACGCGGACGCCGCACTTCCGCGCCACCCACTCGGCAACGGCCGCCGTCGGCAGGGTGCGCGACTCGAGGGCGAGCACGGCCACGGTGGCCCCGGGGTCGCGGTACTCGAGGTGCTCGAAGAGGGGCTCGCCGGCGTACAGCGCGCGGGCGGGCCCGGAGCCCATGGCGAAGTACTTCTTCGAGGTCTCCGTGGCCGGTACGTTGACCGCCCAGCCGGCGTACTGCGAGGCCATGCAGGCGGTCACCGGGTGATTGACGTTGACCTCGACGCCGGGCAGCGTGAGGTCGCCCACTTCGAGCTGGCGCACGTGCACGTCGCCGAGGCCGCCGAGGCAGACCTCGGCGAAGACCCGCCCGGCCTCCAGCGAGCCCGGCGCCTGGACGCCGGCGTCGAGCACGGCGGCGCCGTTGGGCAGGCGGGCGACCGCGACCTCGAGCAGCTCGGTCGCCGCCTCCGCCTGCGCGAAGAGCGCCGCCGCACGCTCATTCAGGCTCAGCACGGACCAGCACCTCCCCCTTGCCGCCGTTGGTCAGGTCACCGATGTAGCGGCGGAACGACTCACCGTCGAGCTGGCCGTCACCGACGAGCCCGGACTCCCTGAGGTGGCGGAGATAGTAGCGCATGAAGACCGGGCGGTACGTGCACGTGTAGCGGAACGTCGGCAGCGGGTCGGGAGCCTCGCCGAAGCCGACGACGGTGCCGCGCTTCATGCCGGCGCCGGGGCGCCGGCCGAGCGTGCCGCCGACGAAGACCGAGCCGGCGAGCATCTTGGCCGCGGCGAACTCGCCCACGTCCCCGAGCACCACGATGAGACCGCGGCGCATGCGCGCTCCGGCCTCGCGGCCGGCGCTGCCCTTGACGAGGATCGTGCCGCCGCGCATGCCCTTCGTCTCGCCGGAGTAGGCGGCGCCGACGAAGTGGCCGGCGGAGCCCTCGACGACGATCCGGCCGCCGGCCATGTGGGCCCCGAGCCAGTCCCCGGCGTCACCCTCGACGACGAGCTCGCCGCCGGTCATGAAGGCGCCGGTGTGCGGACCGACCGTGCCGTGCACGGTGACGCGCCCCATGGTCATCCCGTAGCCGATCTTCTTGACCGCGCTCAGGTCGCCGGTCACGGTGATGTCGTTGGCCCCCGCGCCGTCGATCTCGAAGAGGTCACCGAGCGTCACCTGCCGGCGCCCGTAAAAGGCCGGCAGGCGGGCGATGTCCGCCGGCCCGAGAACGGCGAAGCGGTCCGGGCAGATACTGTCGGCCTCCACCGGGATCGTACTGCTCTCCTTGCGTGTCAGTGTCACGCCGCCGCGGTCCAGCGCGGCGGCCGCGCAGGCGATGCACATCATCGGCGCTGCCTCCTCTCCCCTCGGCGCCCCGTTCGCGACACGACCGTCGTCAGCCGATCGGCCGACGGCCGGGTCATGACTTCACCAGGTCGTGCAAGGCGAACTTGTACTGCCCGAGCGACCCGCCGTAGTTGCCGGCCGAGATGCGCAGCACGCCGTCCGTACAGGCGGCGGCGACCCCGACCCGGGTCGCCTCGGCGACGGCCTCCTCGCTCAGGCCGTCGATCACGATCTCGAGCACGGCGTTCTCGCCCTCCCTGAGCTCCGACGTCTCGAAGCCGCGCAGCGTCGGGCAGTAAGGCGTGTTGCTGGAGACGTTCTGGCCCTTGTAGCGCGATGAGACCTTGCTGCCGCTGCGCACGATGCCGCCGGGGAACGGCATCACCGCCCCGGGCACGCCGCGCATCGCCGCGACGGCCGCTTCGGCGGCCGCCAGGGCGTGCTCGAGGTCGGCGGCCATGATGAAGAAGTTGCCGCCGCCGACACTCTTGGTGACGCCGAAGCTCTCCTCCACGACGAACTCGCCGTCCATGACCGGCACGCGCCAGAGGCGACGGCCCTCGAGCAGCTTGCTGCGCTGGAAGCCGTCGCCGAAGTAGCGGAGCTTGCCGCCGATCTTGAGGCGCTCCTCACCCCCGGCGAGACCGTCGTAGCAGGCCGTCGTCGCGCAGGTCATGATCGTCTGGCCGACGCGCAGGAGGAGCTGCTTCTCCATGTCCTTGCGCGACATCGTGAAGACCAGGACGGCGACGCCGGGGCGCCCGTCCGGGGTCCCTTCCCCGGGCGCCAGCTCGTTCACCCCCGCTTCGCAGCCGCAACCGATGATGGACGTGGCGAACCCCGTGGCCGCGGCGGCGGCCGTGCGCGCCCACTCTTCGGTCTCGGCCGTCACCACGAGCCGCGTGCCCCACATCCCGAAAGCCTCGGCGAAGGTGTCCTCTATCTCGACTCCGTTGACGCGCATCACGTGCTCCCTCCTCTCGCCACGGGCGACGACACGCGTCGCGACTGCGGGTGCCGGCGCCGCAGAGCGTCGGCCTCTGCGATGTACAGGTGATCGAGGGCCGAACCGCGGGCCTCGCGCAGGCGCAGGGCGTCGACCAGGGCCTCTTCGGTGCCGCCGCCCAGGAGCCCCTGGGCGATCAGGGCGGCCCCCTGCGCGGCCTCACTGGCCTGCTCGGCGAAGCCCCCGGCCTCGCGCACCGGGGCGAAGCGCTCGAGGCGCCCGGCCACCGCGTCCCGCAGGGCGGGCACGCGGGCGAGGCGCCCGGAGAGCACGATCTCGCGGGGCTCGCCGGTGACGGCGACGTGCCCCGCGACCCGCTTGAGCAGGTCCTCGAGAAAGGCGTCCACGGCGGCAGCCGCGCGGCCGTCCTCGGCGGCCGCCGCGACGACCTCCTCGGCGGCCGCCTCCGGCCGCCCGGCCACCCAGGCCATGCCGCCAGTCGCGAGCGTGTCCTTGGCGAAGTCGCCGAGCAGGAAGGCGAGCTCGCCGTCCATCGCTCCGAGGGCGCGGTAGCCCATGGCGCCGCAGGTGCCCCCGGAGCCGTCGACCACCGCGCCCCCCTCGACGGCGAGGACCGCCGTGAACGCTCCGCCCAGTTCGACGTAGAGCAGCGACGTCTGGTCGTGCGGCAACGCGAGTCGCCGCGCCTGCTCCCAGACCCCGAGCGCCACGGCGCAGAGCTTGTCGGCGGTGCCCATGTCGATGCGGTTCACCTTGCGGTGGTCGGGGACCGTCGGGAGGTGGACCACGCCGGGCGCGAAGCAGACCGGCAGGCCGCTGTCGCGCAGGGCCAGCAGCAGACGCCCCATGCCGCGCACGATGCTGCCCCGCGACCCGTCGCCGTCCCCCGCGAGCAGGAGCAGGTCGAGCTCCTCGGGGCCGACGTCGGCGGCGTGCACCCAGGGCAGGCCGTAGCCCGAGGGCCCGACGATGAGCTCCACTGGGCCGGCGGCGCGCAGCACATCCACCAGGCCCATGGGGTCGGCTCCGACCTCCGCGGTCGCCATCGTCGCATCGACGAAGACCTCGTCGCCGTCGCGGCCGCAGACGTCGAAGCTCAGCGTGCCCGGGTCGATGCCGAGGACGCGGCTCATCGCGCCTCCTCGGCCGCGGCCGGTTCGGGGGCGGTCTCCGTCGCGGCGTCCGCCTCCTCGCTCAGGTACCCCCAGCGCAGCGGCGACTCCTGCGTGTAGCGCTTGCCGAGGCGCCGCGCGAGGCAGGCGCGCTCGAGCTCGCATCCCAGGTAGAAGGCGTGGCTCGCCTCGACTTCGCCGAGGGCGGCGAAGAGCTCGCCGGGGTCGGTCCCGCGCACGAACAGGTGGCGGTTGAAGACATAGACCCACTCGGCGTCGGCGAAGATGCGGAAGTGGCGGTCGCGGATCTGCCGCTGCATCGCCCGCAGTTCCTCCTCGGTGTAGGTCTCGAAGGGCGGATCCTTGAGCGCGACGAGGCGGTCGTCGATCGACTTCGGCAGCACCGTGTTGGTGACCGCGTAGTGCATCAGCTTGCGCGCCAGGTCGAGCTCGCGCACCGCGCCGCGCGCCCAGCTGATGACCTCCGTCGTGAGTACGTACTCGATGCCGATCTCGGCGACGATGCCGGCCATGACGGCGTTGATGCCGACGCTGTCGGCGTCGGTGAGCTCGGTGAGGTTGCCGAGGCCCATGAGCATCTCGGCTTCGGGGTGACGGCGGCGCGTCTCCCGGTAGCGCTCGAGCGACGCCGTGAAGCCGAAGCCCAGAGGATCGAGGATCGGGTCGAGCACGTGCGGCACGCCGGCCGCCTCCACGGCCTCGAGATTGCGCTCGAGCGACTCGAGCCCCTCGCCGAAGTCGGGGATCACGACCACCTTGCAGTGAAGCTCGGGCAGCAGCTCGAGGTTCTGCGAATTCACGCTCAGGAGGAGATCGACCCCGGCGGCGTCGGCCTCGCGGATGGTCTCGGGCTCGAAGGTGTCGATGCTGACCGTGAAGCCGCGCTCCTTGAGCCCGGAGACGACCTCGCCGGCCCCCGGGAAGCCCTCCATCGGGGGCGCCCCGAGGTCGATGACGTCGGCGCCGCTGCGGCGGTAGTACTCGGCCC
>JAFGAW010000110.1 GCA_016933475.1 Thermoleophilia bacterium | reverse complement strand
GATACCGAAGTTGAGGCAGATCGACTTGGCGTGTCCGATGTGCAGGTAGCCGTTGGGCTCGGGGGGGAAGCGGGTGACGACCGTCTCGTGCCGGCCCTCGCGCAGGTCGGCGGCGACGATCTCGCGGATGAAGTCGCCGCGCTCGGGCGGGGCTGGCGTCGGGCTGCTCACGCGGGCGAGGATAGCACAGGCCGCAGGCAGCGGCCGTGGAGGCGCGAGCCTGATCGGCTCGTACCGGGCGAGGTCAGCGCCGCGCCCGCTCCCGCGCGCGTTCCTCGGCGTGCAGCAGCAGGGCGTCGATGTCCTGCTCGACCCGGCAGAGGAAGGAGCGGACGGCGAACTCGGTCTCGACGCGCGCGAGGCCGCCGTTGAAGCCCTCGTGGGCCTGGCGCGGGATGGGGATCGGCTCGCTCTTCCACTCCGCCGGGAGTCCGACGTCACAGGCAGGGTGCACGGGCGACCAGCCGACCGGGCGCAGCCGGTAGAAGCGGAAGAAGGCGTCGGCTGCGGTGTCGTGGCACGGAGTCACGTCGACCGCGTCGGCCTCGACGTGGACGTCGCGATAGCGCAGGTCGTCGATGATCTCGAGCCGCGCCAGCCTGGCGGCGACCTGCGTCGCCGACGCCGGCGCGCTGCCGCTCATCTTCCAGTGACCTCGGCTAGGCCGCCACGGCATCGCCGTCAGCTCCCCCCGCCGTGGATCCTGTCGAGCTCCGCGATTCCGAGTCTGGTCGGGAACCAGAGTGACTGGGGGAGCTTCGTAGGATCGGTCACGAGCGACGTGAAGCCGGTGCGCGTGTCCACCCGCAGCCCGGACTCGCCGTGCCAGAGGTAGCGGCTCCCGTCGGGGCCGACGCACCGCGCCTCAAACCCCATGGAGACGACGTCTTTCAGAGTGAAGGCGACCAGGTGGTCCAAGATGCCGGCTCCCTTCTGCTTCGCACCCGGGGTTCTCCGCTGCACGGTCCTACTCACCATCATCGACCGCGGCGGGCACGCGGTACCTAGGACGTGCGTCTAGAGAGAGGAGGCGGACGACGAGACGCCCCGGGGCGGCCGGCCGTACCGGCCGGCCGCCCCGGGGCGTCAGGCGTGGGCGCCGAGGCGCCCCCGTGCGTCAGATCGGGAGCATCGCCTTGCGCTTCATCTCCTCGAACTCCTCGGCCGTGATGGCCCCGGAGTCGCGGAGCTTGGTGAGCTTCTCGATCTCGTCGGCGGCAGAGTAGCCGGCGACGCGGCGCTGTGCCTCCTGCGCCTTCTCGATCATCTCCTTGTCCTGCTCGGTCATCTTGGGCCGCGCGATGATGTAGATGAGGGCCCCGAGGAACGGCACCACGAAGAGCAGCAAGATCCATCCGGCTTTGGCCCACCCGGAGAGGTCGTTGCGGCGCAGGATGTCGGCGAAGAGCGAGATGAAGATCCAGATGGCCATCATCCAGAAGAAGAAGACCAGCATGGTCCAGAGCATCGACCCGAGGGTCCATTCGGCAGCGATAAGCACAGCGTCCTCCAAGTGGTGTCGACAGAGCCCGGGCGGGGTGACCAACCGGTAACGAGCACACTATCACGAAGCCGTCCGCCGTGCGCCGTGCTCGGGCGTGTCTGGGTCGCCCGGCGTGCGCCGGGCTCGTGCCGCTCAGGCGTCGTGCTCGCCGGCCGGCGGGCGCGGGCTGTCTGCCGCCGCCTCCCGCTCGAGCACGTCGGCCAGCGAGTCGGCGAGATCGCGCGGCACGAGGACGGTCAGACGGTCGTTGCGCATCAGGACGGTGTCGCCGGCCGGCTCGAAGCTCCCGGCGTCCCGCCGCACGGCCACCACGAGCGTCCCCCGGGGCCAGGGTATGTCCACGAGGCGCGACCCCACCGGCGGCCGGTCGTGGTCGAAGCGCAGGTCGACGAGGCGGTAGCCGCGCAGGGCGGGCACCGGTGACGAGCGCCGGCCGGTGTAGGCAGGCCCCTGAGGCACCCTGGCGCCTCGCCGGGCCGAGCGCGCGTCGCGGCCGAGGCGGTCGGCGTACGCCCGCAGGAGCGCGCGGTGGGTCACCCAGCCCTGGAGCGTCTCGTCCTCGCTCACGATGGGCATGCCGCCGAGGCCCTCTCGCGCAAGCGTACGGAGTGCCGACTGCAGGGACGCGTCGGGGCGGGCGGCCGGGGCCCCGTGCACGAGTTGGCCGGCGTCGGCGTCGAGGTCGCCCTCGCGGACCGCCGCGTCGACGTCCTCGACCGTCACGACCCCTCGATAGCGGCCGTTCCCGTCGACCACGGGAAGCGTGTCGGCGTCGGTCCGGGCGAAGCGCGCGATGAGATCGAGCGCGGGTGTTGCCAGGGCCACCGGTTCGGGCAGCGGTTGCGCCGCGTCGCGCACCGGGATGGCCTCGAGGAGGTCGGCGGCGCGGCCGCGCATGATGTCGATGCCGCGTCGCCGCAGCTTGAGGGTGTAGATCGTGTCGCGGCTCAGCAGGCTGCTGATGCCGGTGGCGACACCGACGGCGAGCATGAGCGGCAGGATGATGCGGTAGTCCCCGGTGAGCTCGAAGATGATGGTGATCGACGTCAGCGGCGCCCGCGCTGTGGCGGCGAAGACGGCGGCCATGCCCACGATGCCGTAGGCGCCGGGGGCGGTGACCGTGCCCGGCAGGGCCGTCTGCGCCGACTGTCCGAAGGCGGACCCGAGCATGGCGCCCATGAAGAGTGACGGGGCGAAGACGCCGCCCGACCCCCCGATGCTGAGCGTGAGGCTGGTCGCGACTACCTTGCAGAGCGCCAGCCCGAGCAGCACGGCGACCACGTACTCCCCCGCGATCGAGCGCTCGATGACCGGGTAGCCGACGCCGTACATCTGAGGGACGGCGAAGAGCAGCAGCCCCAGCACGATGCCGCCGGCGGCGGGACGCAGCCACTCCGGTCCGCGCCAGAGGCGGTCGGCGATGTCCTCCATGCCGTACAGCGTCCTGATGAACGCCACGCCGAGCCCGCCCGCGAGCACGCCCAGCAGCACGTAGAGGCCGTACTCGCCCAAGCTGGAGACGCCGAACGCCGGCAGCGGCAGAAAGGCTGCCTCGCCGAACGCCGCGCGACCGATGACGACCGCCGTCACCGAGGACAGCACGACGGCCCCGGCCGCCTGCGCCGTCACGCTCGAAAGGATGATCTCGAGGGCGAAGAAGACGCCGGCGATGGGCGCGTTGAACGTCGCCGACACGCCCGCTGCGGCGCCGCAGGCGACGAGGAGACGGAGGCGCGGCGGCGGCGCGTGGACCAACTGCCCCAGTGTCGACCCGAGGGCGGAGCCGATCTGGGCGATCGGTCCCTCACGCCCGACGGACCCGCCGCTGCCGATGCAGAGCGCCGACGCGAGCGACTTGACGACCGCGACGCGGGGGCGGATGCGCCCGCCCTTCTCGACGACCGCCAGCATCACCTCGGGCACGCCGTGTCCTCGCGCCTCGCGCGCGAAGCGCGCGACCAGCGGGCCGTAGAGCAGGCCGCCGACGACGGGCACGAGGATGACGTACCAGCTGCCGATGCCGGGGAGGTGCGGGTTGGGCACGCGTCCGAGCTCGGTGTAGTCGCGGTAGCCGGTGAACACCCACGTGAAGAACTCGATGAGGTAGCGGAAGAGGATCGCGCCGAGGCCGCCGCCTGCGCCGATGACCACGGCGAGCACCGCGAGCCCGAACGAGCTGTCGTGGAACCAGTTCAGGAGTCGCTCGCTGCGACCGGGGCCGTTGGCCTGCGTTTCGCTGATCGGCGCTCTCCTTTCGCGCTTCCCTTGACGGGGGCGTCCATGCAGCACCAGCGTCCGCACGACGGCCGTGCACGGGCGGCGTCTCGCCCGCTTCGACCCGGGCCGGCCCCGCCCCCGAGTCTAGCAACTCACGACCCCGGTCACGTCGCCGAGGTGTGACTGCGCAGGTGTGGCCTGCCGGGGAGGTCGTGGTCGCAGGACCGCGTATCGCCACCGCGAGGCGCTCGGCACTCGTGAGCGCCGAGCGCCGGGATAAGATGTGATGGCGCCCGCGTTCGCGGGTACCGGCCGTAGAGACACGTCCGGGAGGCGCACCGCATGACGCCGACAGAGGCATCGGCTCGTTCCGGGGATGCAGGGCTCGAACTGCGCGGCGTTGGCAAGACGTACGGCAGCGGGGCCGTCGCCGTGCAGGCGTTGAAGCACGTCGATCTCGGCATCGCGCCGGGGCAGTTCGTCGTGATCCTGGGCCCGAGCGGCTCGGGCAAGACGACCTTGCTCAACATCGTCGGCGGCATCGAGGAGCCGTCCGAGGGCAGTCTCAGTGTCGCCGGCCAAGAGCTCGCCAGCCTGTCGCGCGCCGAGTTGACGCGCTACCGTCGCGAGCAGGTGGGCTTCGTCTTCCAGTTCTTCAACCTCGTCCCCACATTGACGGCGCTCGAGAACGTGGAGCTCGTTGCGGAGCTCGCCGGCCAGAGCGAGCGCAGCGCGGAGGCGCTCGCCGACGTCGGCCTCGCCGACCGTCTCGAGCGCTTCCCCTCCGAGCTCTCGGGCGGCGAGCAGCAGCGCGTGGCCATCGCCCGCGCGCTGGTCAAGCGGCCGCGCCTCCTGCTGTGCGACGAGCCGACCGGCTCGCTCGATCTCGACACGGGCCGGCAGGTGCTGGCGCTCCTTCACGCGGCGAGCCGCGGCGACGGGCGCACAGTGGTCGTCGTCACCCACAACTCGGCCATCGCCAGGGCGGCGGACAGGGTCATCCGCATGGGCAGCGGCGAGATCGTCGCCGACGAGGTCCAGGACTCGCCGATCGGCCCCGGGGAGGTCGTGTGGTGAGAAGCGGGATGCGCGCGGTCCCGGCTCCGCGGGACGCCCGGTGAGGGTCCTGCACCGCAAGCTGTGGCGCGACATGGGCGCGCGCCGCGCCCAGTTCCTCGCCGTGGTCGTGACCATCGGCCTGGGCCTGACGCTCTTCGCCCTGTCTTACGACGCCTACCGCAACCTGCTGGCCTCGTACCAACGCGTGTTCGACCTCACGGGGTTCGCCGACTACACCGTCGCCGGGGGCGACACGAAGGCGATCGTGAGCGCCGGCGAGACCGTGCCCGGCGTCGGGGCCGCGGCCGAACGCCGTGTGGCCGACGTGCCGTTGCGACTCGACGGGGACAAGCTGCTCGGCCGCGTCGTCGGCCTGCCGGCGTCCGCGCAGCCGCCCATCAACGGCGTCCTCGTCCTGGTGGGCGACTACCTCACCCCGGGCAAGACCGGCGGCGTGCTCGTCGAGAAGCACGCCGCCGAGCACTTCGGTCTCGCGCCCGGCTCATCGCTCGAGGTGCTGGCCGCCGACGGGTGGCGAACGCTCGAGATGGTCGGCAAGGCCGCGTCGGCGGAGTACCTGTGGCCGGCGCGGAGCCGGCAGGACGTGCTTCCCTCGGCCGACGACTTCGCCGTCGTCTTCGCCTCGGAGGCGCTGCTGGACGAGCTCGACCCGGCCGCCGTCAGACGTGAGGCGCTCTTCGCCTACGCGGGCGGCGCCGACCGCGCGGCGGCGGACGCGGCCCTTGGCCGGATCGCCGAGCGGCACGATGCCGTCGACGCCTTCGCTCAGGTCGATCAGCCGTCGAACGCCGCGCTCAGCGAGGACATCCAGGGATTCGGTGCGATGGCGGTCATGTTCCCCGCGCTCTTCCTCGGCGCCGCCGGGATGGCGACCTACGTCCTGCTCACCCGTCTCGTCCTCGCCCAGCGCAGCCAGATCGGCCTCATGCTCGCCAACGGGTTCGGCCGCGGCACCGTGTTCCGCCACTACCTGGGGTTCGGTCTCGTTGCCGGCCTGCTCGGGACGGTCCCGGGTCTCGCCGCCGGCATCCTCCTCGCGCGCTCGGTGACGCGCCTCTACACGGACGCGATCTCGGTGCCCGTTCGCGTGACCGAGATCCATCCCGAGACGATCGTGGTCGGCCTGCTCTTCGGCGTCGGCGCCGGGGCGCTGGCGACGCTGGCGCCAGCCCGTCGCGCCGCGAAGCTGCCGCCGGCCACGGCCATGCGCGGCGCCGAGATGGGCGGGCGCGGCGGGCAGAGCCTTCTCGAGCGGATCGTGCCGCCGCTTCGGCGCCTGCCGGCGCGCTGGAAGATGGTCGTCCGCGGCATCGCGCGCAGCCGCCGACGTTCGTTCTCGACCGCCCTCGGGGTGGTGTTCGCCGCGACCCTGATCCTGACGTCGTGGGGCATGATCGACACGACCCAGACGCTGCTGGCGCGGCAGTTCGGCGAAGTCCAGAAGCAGGACGCGCAGGTCTATCTCGCGCGCGAGGCGTCGCCGGCCGTGGCCGCCGAGGTCGCCGGCGTCGAAGGCGTCGTGGCGGTGGAGCCGGCGGCCGACTACGTGGTCGGCGTACGGTCGGCCGCCGGCTCCTACCAGACCTCCCTCGTGGCCTTCGAGCGCGACACCGTAATGCACGGCTTCTCGCCGGTGTCCGGCGGTCCCGACGGGCTGCCGGCCGAAGGCCTCCTGCTGGGCGCCGCGCTCCGTGAGCGGCTCGACTTGGCGGTCGGGGACGAGGTGGAGGTCGTCCAGCCGGGCGCCGGCATCACCGTGCGGGAGCGCGTCGCCGGCTTCGTGGACGAGCCGCTCGGGACCTACGCCTACATCGCCCTGCCGCGTCTCGCCGAGGTGCTCGGCCGGGACCCGGACGAGATCGTCAACTCACTGATGGTGGGGATGGACCCTGCGGCGGACACGGCGCGGGTGCGCGACCGTCTGGCTGCCGTCCCGGGCGTAGCGGCAGTGGTCGACTCGCGCGCCCTCGAGCGCGCCGCCGACGACTACATGGGCCTCTTCTACGCGTTCGTCGGTCTCATGGTCGCGCTCGGAGCCGTCATGGCTCTCGCGCTTATCTTCACGACGATGTCGGCCAACATCTCGGAGCGTGTCACGGAGCTCGCCTCCCTGCGTGCCGCGGGGATGGGACGAAGGACGCTCGCCCGGCTGATCACGGGCGAGAACATGCTGCTGACCGTGCTCGGCATCGTGCCCGGCCTCATCGTCGGCTACCTCTCGGCGCGCGTCTTCATGGCCATGTTCTCGAGTGACCTCTTCTCCTTCGACCTGGCGATGCGGCCCACGACGCCGGTCTTCGTGGCGGTGGCGCTGCTGGTCGCGGCTCTGCTCTCGCAGTGGCCGGTGTTGCGCGCGGTGGACCGGGTCGACATGGCGAAGGTGGTGCGCGAGCGCTCGCAGTGAGCGTTCACGGAACACCTGCGGGACAGTCAGGGCTCGGCGCCGCCGACCGCACGGTGGCACCCGATCACGGCATCTGCCGCCGGGAGAGCACGAAGCGCACGAACCGCGACTGCAGGTGCTCGCTGGCGAGGAGCCGCTGCGCGGGCGGCAGCGAGAGGACGGCCGCGAGGACGGCGTTGGCGAAGGCGGGCCCGCGCCCGGCCGCGCCGTCCACGAGTAGCTCCGCCAGGCGGCCCCGCTCCAGCATCCGCCGGGTGACGGCCTCGACGGAGTTTAGCGGGACGTGGGGCGGCCGTGGGCGGCGCTCCATCCGGAGGGCGCTCTCGCGGCAGACGTCGACGCAGACGCCGCAGCCGAGACAGCGCTCAAGGTCGATGCTGCTGAGCAGGCGCTTCGACGGCTCGCTGCCGTCGTCACGCCGCCGGCTCCGGGGCACCAGCGAGATCGCCTGTACGGGGCAGGCGCGTACGCAACGCCCGCACCCCGTGCAGCGCTCCTCCTCACGCGCAGGCTGGAAGCCGCTCGGCTGCACGACCGGCAGCCCCACCTGGGCGGAGTGGAGCTCGTGGCAGCAGCAGGCGCAGCAGTTGCAGATGTAGCTGACCTCCTGCTGCACGTTGTCGGCGATGTGGACGAGGCCGAGTTCACGCGTCGCGGCGAGAAGCTCGAGCCCCTCCTCCCTGCTGATCGGTCGGGCAAGGCCGTGGCGCAGGAGGTAGGCGGCCGCCGTCCCCAAGCTCAGGCAGGTCTCCAAGGGGTTGTCGCAGCGGGTGCCGAGGTGCTCGGCCGCGTGGCGGCAGAAGCAGTTGGTGACGCTGACGAGGTCGGCCGTCTCGACGTACGCGGCGGCGAGCTCCCAGTCGAGCACCTCGGGCACGAGGTCTTCACCCAGCGTCGCCTCGTGCACGAGCGTGCGGCCGACGACGGTGGCGCCGCGCGAGACCTCCTCGAGGAACTCGGTGTCCGTCAGCATGTAGGCCTCGTAGGCTCGAGCGAGTCGTGCCTTCGGCAGTCCGTCGTCGAGCCGCATCATCGAGAACTCGAAGAAGCCGACGACCGGGGGCGCGAGCATGTACAGCGTCGCGCCGGTCCGGCGGTCCCGGAGGTCGAGCACCAGCCCCTTGTCGGCCATCGCGTCGAGGCGGGCGCGCAGCGTCTCCACGCTCAGGTCGGTACGGCTGGTGAGGGCCTCGGCCGTCGCGGGGACGACGGGCAGGCGCGACGCCAGGGCGGCGTCCTCAGGTGAGAAGAGGATCTCGAGGATGTCCTGCCAGGCGCGCCGCGCCGCCGGGTCCTCGGGCTCGACCATGGCGACCGGCCCGCGCCGCAGCCGGTCGCCGAGGGCGCGGTACTCGCCGCGTACGAACGATGCGTGACCCATGAGGGCTCCCTCCCGCGGTGGCCTCAGCCGCCGATCGGGCGTCCCTCCTGGCCGGCCGGGTCGGCCTCGCCGGCGCCCTCCGGGGTCAGCCAGCGAACGGCCGGTTTCGGCCGCGCGTCGACCGTGAGCTGGAACACGTCGGGGCGGTTGTAGTTGCCCACCGAGTCGAGCGCCATCTGCTCGCGGCCGATGCGCGCCAGGTCGATCTCGCCGTAGACGATGACCTCGCGCATCTCGACCGGCTCGGCGACCCAGCTGGCGTCGGGCGCGATGATGCCGGAGCCGCCGGGGCAGATCACGCCGGCCTCCCCGTAGTCGCCGCCGCGCAGGATCGCCTCCCGGCAGGGGAAACCGGCGGGCACGTGGTCGATGGTGAGGTACGAGCCGACGCAGATGACGAAGCAGCGGCCCTCGAAGGCGTAGTGCCGGCTTGCCAGGTGGTGGATCTCGGGGACCTCAGGCCAGGACGCGATGTGCACCTGCTCGGCCTTGGCGTGCATCGCGAAGCGCGCCAGCGGCATCCAGTGCTCCCAGCAGATCAGGCCTCCGACGCGCCCGAGCGGTGTGTCGAACACGTGGAGGGTGCTGCCGTCGCCTTGCCCCCAAAGCAAGCGCTCGGCGTGCGTCGGCCAGAGCTTGCGGTGGACGCCGAGCACGCGGCCGTCGGCGGAGATGAAGACCTGCGAGTTGTAGATCGTGCCGCGGGAGGAGTCGCCGTCGCGCTCGTTGACGCCCATGACGACCATGACGCCGTTGCGGCGCGCCGCCTCGCAGAGCCGGTCGGTCGCGGGGCCGGGGACGGTCACCGACTCCTCGAGCAGTAAGCGGTAGGCCTCCTTGGCCTCCGGGTCGTCCCAGGCGGCGGCGCCGAAGATGTGGGCCGGGTAGCCCGGCACCCAGGTCTCAGGGAAGGCCAGCAGCCGGGCGCCGTTGCGCGCCGCCTCGTCGATGAGACCGACGGCCTTGTCGATCGTGGCCTCGGCATCGAACCACACCGGCGTCGCCTGTATCGCCGCGGCGACGAACTTGTCGGCTCCCTCGTTCATCGTGGATCCTCCTCTTGGGCCACGGCGCCGGCCGCCTCGCCTGCCGGTCTGCCGGCAGCCTACCGCGTCGCGAAGTGGGCCGCCACGCCGACCGTCCACACCGAGGAGGCGAGGCAGACCATGGCGAACTCGATGAGGATCCCGATCCCCATCGCCTTGAGTGACTCGAGGCTCGCGTCGAGGGCGGCGCGCAGGTCGCGACGGCGGGCGTACTCGCTCAGCAGCAGTCCGGCGGCGAAGCCGATGAAGAGACCGAAGAACGGGATGACGAACAGGCCGACGACGCCCGCTGCCATCGCCACGGCCATGGAGCGCCCCGGCACTCGTCGCCGTTTCAGGGTGCGGCCGGTGAGCACCGCGGCGGCCGCCCAGCCGGCAGCCGCGAGGAGGACGGCGATCGCGGCGGCCGTCCACGACGTCGCCGAGCCGAGGATCCACCCCCAGGCGAGGAACGTGCCGATGGCGAGCGGGCTGCCGGG
>JAFGAW010000109.1 GCA_016933475.1 Thermoleophilia bacterium | reverse complement strand
GTGCTGGCCGGCGCCTTCACCAAGTCGGCCCAGTTCCCCTTCCACTTCTGGCTGCCCGGCGCCATGGTCGCGCCGACCCCGGTCAGCACCTACCTGCACGCGGCGACCATGGTGAAGGCCGGGGTCTATCTCGTCGCACGGATGACGCCGCTCTTCGCCTACGGCGGGCCGTGGCGGACGATCATCGTGCTGGTCGGCGTCACGACCGCCGTCATAGGCGCCTCCCTGGCCTTGAAGCAGCACGACCTCAAGGAGCTGCTCGCCTACTCCACCGTCAGCCAGCTCGGCTTCCTCATGGCCCTCGCGGGGATCGGCACCTACGCGGCCCTCGCCGCCATGGCCGCGCACGTCCTCGCCCACGCGCTCTACAAGGCCACCCTGTTCATGGTGGTCGGGGTCATCGACCGCGAGGCGGGCAGCCGCGACATCCGCGAGCTCACGGGCCTGCGCAAGGCCATGCCCTGGACGGCCGCCGCCACAGCCCTCGCCGCACTGTCGATGGCCGGGATCCCGCCGTTCCTCGGCTTCGTGAGCAAGGAGGAGGCCTTCGCCGCGTTCCTCGGCACGCCGGGGCCCGGCTGGCTGGCTCCGCTGGCGACGACGCTCGCGGCGGCGTCGGCGTGCCTGACCTTCGCCTACGGGGCGCGCATCTTCGACGGCGCCTTCGAGGGCCCGCTGACGCAGAAGCTCTTCGACCCGCGACGCTCGTTCCTCGTCCCGGCCGCGCTGACGGCGTTGGCCGGGCTGGGCCTCGGCCTCGCCGTGAGCCGACTGAACCCCCTGGCGCGCGCCGCCGCCGACGCCGCCATCGGCGCGCCGGGCGAGGTCGACCTTGGCCTGTGGCACGGCTTCACGCCGGCCCTTGCGCTGGCCGCCGCCATGGTGACGCTCGGCTTCGTGCTGTTCCTGCTCCGTCGACGGATCGACCGCGCCCTCGACCCCGTCGACCTGCCGGCGTCCGGCGCGCGCGTCTTCGACCGCGTCTACGACGCGACCATCGCCCTCGGCCGGCGCTCGGGCGCGCCCTTCACCTCCAGCGTGCCGGCGGTGCACATGGGCTGGGTGCTGGGGGCGCTCGCGACGGCGGCCGTGGCCGCCTGGCTGGCCTGGTCGCCCGACGTGCCGCCGGCCCTGGCGACCCGCGACCTCGGCGCCGAACAGATCGTCGCCGGCCTGCTCGCGCTCGGCGCCGCCGGCGCCGCGCTGGCTCGTTCCCGCATCGGCGCTGTCGCCGTCCTCGGCATCGTCGGGTTCCTCGTCGCGGCGGTCTACGTGCTGCTCGGGGGGCCGGACCTCGCCATCACCCAGCTGCTCGTCGAGACCCTGACCATCGCCCTGGTCGTGCTGGTCTTCCGCAGGCTCCCGCGAGTGTTCAATGCAGTAGGCCGCCCGCGCCGGGTCGCGGCGGGCGGCGCGGCCGTCGTCGTCGGCGCCCTCGCCGCCGCGGGCACGTACGCCTTCACGGGGCGGCGCGACATCTCCGCAGTGGGCGCCTTCTTCCTGCGCGCCGGCCCCGACGAGGCCGGCGGGCGCAACGTGGTGAACACGATCCTCGTCGACTTCCGCGCCCTCGACACGCTGGGCGAGATCGCCGTACTGGCCGTGGCCGCCGTGGGCGTCATCGTGCTCGCCTCGACCGCGCTGTCCGGCGCCGCCACGCGTGAGCGTTCCCTCATCCTGCGCGAGGCGACGCGGATCCTGACCCCGGGGATGGTCCTGCTCGCCGTGTACTTCCTCCTCCGCGGGCACAATGCACCCGGGGGCGGCTTCATCGCCGCGCTCATCGCCGGCGCCACGCTCGTCCTGCAGTACCTGACCGGCGGCATCGGGCAGTTGCGCCGCCTGCTGCCGGCGCCGCCGCCGATGCTGCTCGGGGCAGGGCTGCTGCTCGCCGTCCTCTACGGAGCGGCGGGCCTGCTGCTTGGGAGCCACTTTCTCCAGGGAGCGACGTGGCAGGTCGATCTCTCCGCCGGCACGGTGAAGGTCGCCGCCTCGCTGGTCTTTGACATCGGCGTCTTCCTCGTCGTCCTGGGTGCGATCGCCGCGTACCTGCGCACCTTCGGGGGTGATGAGGGATGACGGCGGCGACGATCGTCGGCGTCCTCGCCGCCGCCGGGACGTACCTCGTGCTGCAGCGCGGCCTCGTGCGCATGGCCCTCGGGTTCGTGCTGCTCGGCCACGCCGCCAACGTGCTCCTCGTCGTGTCGGGAGGCATCCACCGCCGCGGCGTCCCGATCGAGGGCGAGACCGTCGGCCGGGCCGCCGATCCGCTGCCACAGGCGTTCACGCTGACGGCGATCGTGATCGGGTTCGGGATGACCGCCTTCCTCCTTGCCCTCGCCGTCCGCGCCCAGAGGGACCTCGGCGACGACGACCTCGAGGGCAAGTCGTGAGCTGGCTTCTCGTGCTCCCGATCGCCCTGCCCCTGGCGGCCACGGCCGCGACCATCGTCGCTCGCGGCCGGCGCCGGGCACAGCGGCTCGTGTCGGTCGGCTGCGCCCTGGTCGTCCTCGCCGGCGCCGTCGCGCTGGTCTGGGCGACGAGAGACGGAGAGGTGCTGGCCACCGGCATGGGTGGCTGGCCCGCCCGGTTCCGCATCACACTCGTCGCCGACCCCTTCACCGCGCTGATGCTGACCGTCAGCGCTTTGATGGTCACGGTCTGCGCCCTGTTCGCCGCCGCCCGCGAAGAGGACGAGGAGCCGTACCTCCACCCGCTCGTCCAGGTCCTCTTCGCCGGTGCCTGCGGCGCGTACCTGACCGCCGACATCTTCGACCTCTTCGTCTTCATCGAGGTCGCGCTGATCGCCTCCTACGTGCTCCTGACGCTGGGCGGCTCGCTGCGGCGTCTGCGGGCCGGGGCCGTGTACGTGGCGACGAACCTGCTCGCCTCCACGGCGTTCCTCGCCGGCGTGGCCCTGCTCTACGGGACCGCCGGCACGGTGAACTTCGCCGAGCTGGCGGGTCGGGCCCGCACCTCGGGGGAGGTCGCGGTGGCCGGGACCTTCATCCTCGCCGCTCTCGCCGTCAAGGGCGGTCTTGTGCCGGTGCACGGCTGGCTGCCGCGCTCGTACCCCGCGGCGTCTCCCGCCGTGACGGCGCTCTTCTCGGGGCTCCTCACGAAGATGGGCGTGTACGCCATGTTCCGCGTCTACTGCACGGTGTTCCAGGGCGAGACGACCCTGCGGACGCCGCTGCTGCTGGTGGCGTCGCTCACGATGCTGCTCGGCGTCCTCGGCGCCGTAGGCCGGGAGAGGATGCGCGACATCCTCTCCTTCCACATGGTGAGCCAGGTCGGCTACCTCGTGATGGCGTTGGGCATCTCCGGCATCGCCGGGCTCTCCGCCGGCATCTTCTTCATGCTGCAGTACATCGTCGTCAAGACGTCGCTCTTCCTGTGCTCGGGCGCCATCGAGACCTTCGAGGGCACCGGCGCCCTGAGCGAGCTCGGCGCCGTCGCCCGCCGCCGGCCCGTGCTGGCGGTCGCATTCGGGGTCTCGGCCTTCTCCCTCGCCGGAGTGCCGCCGCTCTCCGGCTTCTTCGCCAAGCTCGCCCTGCTCCAGGCGGCCTTCGGCGCCGACGACTACGCGGTCGCCGGAGTGGCCGTGGGGGTCAGCTTCCTGACGCTGTTCTCGATGGTCAAGATCTGGAACGGCGTGTTCTGGGGCGACCCGCCGGCGGAGCGGCAGCGCACGACCGCGGCCCCGACAAGGGGCCGGGCGGCCGCCGTCGTCGCGCCGGCGGTCGCGCTCGCCGCGGTCGGCGCCGCGGTCGGCCTCGGGGCGGAGCTCCTGTGGACGCTGTCCGCGCAGGCCGCTGCTCTCCTCGTCGACCCGGCAGCCTACATCGAGGCGGTCCTGCGGTGAGGGTCGCCCTGAGAGTGGCCCTGCACCCCTGGCGCCCGGCCCTGGTGGCCTCCGTCTATCTCTGGGACCTCGTGGCGGCGAGCGCCGTGGTGGCCTGGGAGATCGTGACGCCCACCCACTCCATCCGGCCCGGTATCGTGCGCGTCCCACTCGAAGCGCGCACCGACTTCGAGATCGCCCTGCTCTCCAACATGGTCTCGTTCACGCCCGGCACGCTCACGCTGGGGGTCGAGCGGGGCCGCTCGGCCATCTACGTCCACGCCCTGCACATGCAGACCCCGGACGACGTGCGTGAGCAGGTCGGCCGGCTCGAGGCGCGCATCCTGTGGATGGTGCGATGATCGTCGTGGACCTCGCGCTGCTGGCGCTCGCCGCGGGCTTCCTCGCCGCGCTGACCCGCGTCATCGTCGGCCGGAGCGTCGCCGACCGGGCGGTCGCGGCCGACGTGTGCTTCTACGCCGTCGTCGCCGCCCTGGCCCTGCTGTCGGTGAGGCTCGAGGCCCCGGCGCTGCTGGACGCCGTCCTGGTCGCGACCATGCTCGGGTTCATCGCCACCATCTCCCTCGCCCGGCTCGTGAGGAGGAAGAAGTGACGGCGGTCGCCTACGTGTTCGTGGTCACGGGGGCGATACTCATGGCCCTCTCCGGGCTCGGGGTGCTGCGCCTGCCCGACGTGCTCGCCAGGCTGCAGGCCGGCACGAAGGCCGCCAGCCTCGGGCTCGCCTGCGTGTTCGCCGGCGCAGCGTTGCTCGAGCCGTCGGTCTCGGCTGTGATCAAGCTGGTGCTCAGCATGCTCTTCGTGTTCACGACCGCGCCCGTCGCCGGCCACGTCATCGGGCGCGCGGCTTACGAGGCAGGGGTGCCGCTGTGGGAGGACACCTGGGTCGACGAGGCACTCGTCGAGATGGACGAGGACGCGGGCGAGGGCGCGGGCGGAACGTCGTAGAAAGGCGAGGGCGGCGCCTCGGGCGGCCGCAGAGGTGTCAGTCGAGAAGACCGCGCAGGCACTGCGCCGCGCGGTAGGCCTCGAGCTTGACGAGCGTCTTGGCCTCGATCTGGCGGATGCGCTCGCGCGTGAGGCCGAACTGCTGGCCGACCTCCTCGAGCGTGCACGGGGGGTCGCCCTTGAGCCCGAAGCGCAGCTCGATGATCCGGCGCTCGCGCTGCGTGAGCAGCTCGACCACGCGGGCGAGCTGCTCACGCTGCACGGTCTCCCCGACCTCTTCAACGGGTGAGGGCGCGTCCTTGTCCTCGATGAAGTCGCCGAGCTGCGCATCGCCCTCGTCGCCGACCTGCTGGTGCAGGCTGGCCGGCTGCTGGCTGATCTTGAGGATCTCGCGCACCCTCTCGGGCGTCGTCTCCATCTCGGCAGCGATCTCCTCGTGCGTGGGCTCGCGGCCGATCTCCTGCAGGAGCTGGCGCTGCACGCGGATCAGCTTGCCGATGCGCTCGACCATGTGCACCGGGACGCGGATGGTGCGGGACTGGTCGGCGATCGCGCGCGTGATCGCCTGGCGGATCCACCAGGTCGCGTAGGTCGAGAACTTGAAGCCCCGCCGGTAGTCGAACTTCTCGACCGCGCGGATGAGGCCGAGGTTGCCCTCCTGGATGAGGTCGAGGAGCGGCATGCCTCTCCCGACGTGCC
>JAFGAW010000108.1 GCA_016933475.1 Thermoleophilia bacterium | reverse complement strand
GGGCAGCTTTTGCGCCACCGGCGGCGGGTACTACGAGGCCGAGAAGGTCGGGCTCGAGAGCTTCGCCAACAAGCTCACCGCCAAGGCCACGAGCTACCGCCGCGAGCTCACCCCGCTGCAGCGCGAGGTCTACCTGATCATCCGCACGCTGCTCATCGTCGTGCTGGCCTTCAACGTGCTTGTCTGGGCACGCAGCATCAGCGAGCACCTGCCCTTCGTCGAGGGCGTGCGTATGTCGACCGTCGTCGTCGCCCTCATCCCCAACGGCCTCGTGCTCTCGATCGCCCTCGCCTACGCCCTCGGGGCCGTGCGCATGCTGGGCAAGGGGATGCTGATCCAGCAGGCCAACGCCGTGGAGTCGCTCTCCAACGTCGACGTCCTCTGCACCGACAAGACGGGGACGCTGACCTCCAACGTCATCAGCCTGCACGAGATGACGCCGCTCGACGGCGCGGACGACGAGGAGCTCGCGAGCCTGCTCGGCGACTACGCCGCCACCACGACCGACGTGAACCGTACCGTCGGGGCCCTGGGGAGGGCCTACCGCGGTATCCGCCGGCGACCGTCGAGCGAGGCGCTCTTCTCCGCACGGCGCAAGTGGAGCGGCCTCGCCTTCTCCGAGGGCGTCCGGCGCGGCGCCTACGTGCTCGGGGCGCCCGACGTCGTGGGCGCAGCCGTGGCCGAGAGTGCCGGCTTCGTCGCGCCCGGAGAGGAGTACGCGGAGCCCGCGACGGTCGCACCCGGCGGCGAGGGCGGCGACCCGTCCGCAGTGCCGGCCTGGCAGGAGCCCTCACGCTGGGAGTGGTCACCGTGGTCGCAGCGAGCCGACGGCAGCGACAGGAGCGGAGACGACGTCTCTCCCGGCGAGTTCCGCCGCCACGCTGAGACTCCCGCCTCGGAGCTCCAGCAACCGGCGCTCTTCGGCGAGGAGGCGTTCGCGTCACCTGATGACGCGACCGGCGGCGAGGCGCGCGGCGTGCACTGGCGCGAGCACGCCGCGCGCCTCGCCGCCGCCGGCTACCGCGTGCTGCTCTTCGCCGCCGCTCCCGACCCCGTGACGTTCACCGACGACCCGGAACTCCCCCCGGGGCTCCGACCCCTCGCCGTCGTCAGCCTCCGCGACGAGTTGCGGCCCCACGTGCAAGCGACGCTCGAGGAGTTCGGTGAGGCCGGCATCGAGGTCAAGGTCATCTCCGGCGACGACCCGCGCACCGTGGCGGCTCTCGCCCTGCAGGCCGGCCTGATCCCCGGCGAACCCGACGTGCCCGGCGAGACGGACGACGCCCACATCCGTGTGGTCCCGGAGGGTTCTGCCGAGACGAGCGACGCCACCGGCTTCGCCACGCTCTCGGGCACCGATCTCGACGCCCTGCCGGGCGACGAGTTCGACGCGGCCGCCGCACGCACGCGGATCTTCGGCCGCGTCACCCCCGAGCAGAAGCAGTCGCTCGTGCAGGCGCTGCGCCGGCGCAAGCGCCACGTCGCGATGATCGGCGACGGCGTCAACGACGTCGTCGCTCTGAAGGAGGCGAACGTCAGCGTCGCCATGAACGGCGGCGCCCAGGCGGCCCGCGGCGTCGCCGACCTCGTGCTGCTCAACGACTCCTTCGACGTCCTGCCCTACGCCTTCCGCGAGGGGCAGCGCATCCTCAACGGCATGAACGACATCCTGCGCATGTTCATGGTCAGGATCCTCGCGAAGGCAGGGGTCGTCGGCGTGGTCGCCGCCGCCGGCGGCTTCCCCTTCGCACCGCGCCAGGCGTCGATGCTGAGCTTCATCGGCGCCGGTATCCCCGCCGTCGCCTTCGCCGTCTGGGCCAGGCCCGGCCCCGTCCCCAAGACCAGTCTCTTCCGCCGGCTGGCGCGCTTCGTGCTGCCGGCGGCGGTCGCGCAGTGGCTCATGACCATGACCGTCTACTACATCTGGGCGGCGGTGCACGAGAGCCTCTACCTGGCCGATCACCCCGCTGCCAGCGAGGCCGACCTGCTCCTCAACGCGCTCCCGCCGGTGCAGACCGCGACCACGATCTTCTCCGCCCTCTGCGGGATCCTCGTGGTGCCGCTGCTCGCGCCGCCGAGCGAGTGGTGGGTCGGCGGCGCCACGCTACGCCGCGACTGGCGCTTCGCCGCTCTCACGGTGCTGCTCTTCGCCGTCCTCGTCGTCAGCGTCGCGACCGCAGGCGGCCGCACGCTCTTCGAGCTCACGCCGCTGCCGCCCTACCAGTACGCGGCGCTCGGCGCGGCGGCCTTCGGCTGGTTGATGCTCGTGCGCTGGATCTGGCGCAGCGGGCTGCTCGACCGCTGGCTGGGGCCACTCGACGGCGACGGCCGGCCCGGCCGGCGGCGACCGGAGCGGCTGCCGCTCTGAACCCGCGGCCGGAGCGGCTCCCGCTCGGCGACAACGGGCGGGCGGCACTGCGTGCCGCCCGCCCGTTGTCGCCCACGGTCGTCGCCGCCCGCGTGAGCTCCCGCCCAGGCCTCTCAGCCGGTGCCCGCGCTTGGGCAGAGCCCGGCGAGCACGCACTCCCCGCAGCGCGGCCGGCGCGCGTGGCAGACGCGGCGCCCGTGACGCACCAGGTCCACGTGCGCGGCGTAGATCTGCGCCGGCTCCGGCCCTGCCAGTGCGGTGAGCAGCCGATGCGCCTGCTCGGCGGTGACGCCCTGGTCGATCAACCCCAGGCGCCGCGCCAGCCGGTGCACGTGCGTGTCGACCGGCATGACCGGCCGCCCGAGGGAGAAGAGCAGGACACAGGCGGCCGTCTTCGGGCCCACCCCGGGCAGCGCCTCGAGCCAGGCCGCGGCGGCCTCGTCGTCGAGGCCGTCGAGGGCGCCGAGGTCGGGCTCGCCGGCCTCGCCCGGTGCGCTCAGCGCGGCGAGGATCGCCTTGATCCGCGGCGCCTTGGTGGCGGCGAGACCGCCGAGGCTGATGGCCGCTTCGACATCGGCGACCGGAGCGTCACGGACGGCGCTCCACGTGGGGAAGCGCCGTCGAAGCTCGGCGAAGGTACGGTCGGTGTTGACGTCGGCGGTGTTCTGCGAGAGCACCGTGTAGACCAGCTCGTCCACCGGCGGCAGACGCGGCGCGAGCGACGGACGGCCGTAGGCGTCGTCGAGCAGCGCCACCACCCGCGTGAGCTGTCGCCGCCGCCAGGTGCGACTGCGCGAGGTACGACCGGTCCCTGTCGCGTCCATGGCGCGGATGATACGCGAGCCCAAGGCCCGGCGCCGTCGTCGAGGGCCGTGAGCATGGGCCGGGCGCCCTCAGCCTGGGCCGAGGGCCGTCATCGACGATCGAGCACCGTCCGCGAGGACCCGGCGCCGCCATCGAGGGCCGAGGTTTGCCGTGAGTACCACGATGGTAGTGACACCGCGACCACGACGAGCACACGTCCGGGAGGGACTCCATGAACGACATCGCCCGCGCCGACGACTCGGCGCGACAGCTCGCCGGCCGCGTCTGGTACGCATACCTGATCGCCGGCCTGATATCGATCGTCTTCGGCATCATCGTCCTGAGCAACATCTTCGCCGGGCTCGCCGCCCTCGTCTGGCTGACCGGCTTCTACCTGCTGTACGCCGGGATCATCGACCTGACCAGCGCCTCGGTCATCCGCCCGCGGTGGCTCTCCGCCCTCATCGGGATCCTGGCCATCGCCGGCGGCATCGCCGCCCTCGCCTGGCCCGGCGCCACGCTCCGCGTGCTCGCCTGGGTGCTCGGCGTCTCGTTCATCGCCTGGGGCGTGGCGCGCCTGCTGCTGGCCCTGCGCTTCCGCGGAGAGGGGTGGGTGTGGCAGCTCGCCGCCGGCGCCGCCATCGCCGTCGTAGGAGCGATCGCGCTCGTGTATCCGGGGCTCACGGTCTTCGCCCTGGCCGTCATGCTCGGCATCAACGCGCTGATCTGGGGGGTGTTCGCGATCTTCGAGGCGTTCGCCCTGCGAGGCATGAGCCGCGGGGAGAGCGGGAGCGGCGGGCTGCGGCCGGCGATCTGAGACCCGGGCGGCGATGTGGGACCCGGGCGGCGATGTGGGACCCGGGCGGCCGCCCGTGACGGCCGAAGGGCCGCGGGGGCCCGTCGCGACGAGACGGCGGCGGGGGCCGGCTCCCGTGAAGGAGCCGGCCCCCGCCGCCGTCAGCACGATCTCCGAGCCCGCCTCAGCGCCGGCGGCGCCTCGAGACCGAGAGCGTCCAGCCCGCGGCGATCCCTATGGCGAGGACCAGGACCAGCATGAGCCAGAGGGACAACGAGAAGCTCCAGAAGAGAAAGGTGAACTCCGCCGCCTCCGTGTTCTGAAAGACGAAGATCAGGACCAGCACGACGACCACGGCGACCGCGATCAACCTGCCGTATTGCACGTGCGTACGCGGCCTGCGCTCGGAGCGTTCGGTCATGGGACCCCTTTCTTCGACGCTCTCGGTGACCGCCGCCGGGGCGCAGCCCGCGCCCCCGGCCCGGACGGCCGGCGACGCCGCCCGGCGTCTCGTTCGCCATTCTTCCCCGCTCCCCTGCGGTGCCAAGCCCTGTCCCGCCGGCTGGTCACGGTTGCGCCTGCTCCAGGGACGGGAACGTTCCCCGTACGAGCCCGTCCACGGGAGGGGGTGATGACCATGAGAGGCGTGCTCGTGTTCTCGGGCACGGGGCAGTTGCTGATCCTCAGCTCCTAGCCGACCGTCGACCACCCGGAGCTCGTCGCCAAGCTCCGCGCCAAGGGGCTGCGCAAGTTCATCGCGTACGAGATCCCCATCGGCCGCTGCAAGGACCTGTACGGCTCGACCTATCGCGACATCGTCGCCGACCTGGAGGCGCGCGACGACATGCGCGTGCTCGACTTCGACGGCCACCGCATCTTCCTGAACTTCTCGCTCCGCGAGCTCGGCACGGCGTTCGTGTACGAGGAGGAGGCAGCCCCACGCACGGCAGCCGCCTGAGGCATCGCGGCCCCGCGGCAGCGTGAGGTGGAGCCGTCCGCGGCCGCCGAGACCTCTCGCCCAGGGGACCGTGTGACCTGCCGCCGCCGAGCGTCACGGAGACGAGACGCGGCGGGGGCCGGGCGCTCTCGCGCCCGGCCCCCGCCGCGTCTCTCTTCGGGCGCCGCCATACCGCCGGCCGCGCCCCCGTCTCACTGCTTCGTGTACGCCTCCAGGGCCTCGGCGATGGTCGCGAACACGGTGTCGATCTGCGCCTCGTCGATGACCAGCGGCGGCTGCACGCGCAGCACGCTGCCGAAGTTGCCGCCGACGCCGATGAGCACGTTGTGGTCGAGGCAGTACTGGCGCGTGAACGCGGCCGCGGCCGTGCCGTACGCCTTGGTCTGCGGGTCGGCGATGAGCTCGACGCCGATCATGAGGCCCTTGCCGCGCACGTCGCCGATCAGCGGCTGCGTCTTCTGCAGCTCACGGAAGCGGGCCATGAGCGCCTCGCCCTTCTTTGCCGACGCCTCGACGACGCCGTCCTGAAGGAACTCGATGTTGGCCAGGGAGGCGGCACACGACACCGGGTTGCCGCCGAAGGTCGAGAGGTGGTCGCCGATCTGGAAGGCGTCGGCGATCTCGGGCTTGGCGATGAAGGCCGAGAGCGGCCAGCCGTCGGCGATGCCCTTGGCCATGGTCATGATGTCGGGCTCGACGCCGTAGTGCTCGATCGCGAACATCTTGCCCGTGCGCCCGAAGCCGCTCTGGACCTCATCGGCGATGAACAGGATGCCGTCCTCGTCGAGATACTCCTTGACGCGCTTGAAGTAGCCGTCGGGCGGGGTGATGATGCCGCCCTCGCCCATCACCGGCTCGGCGATGAAGGCGCAGACGTCGCCTGAGAGGTGCAGGCGAGCGATCTCGGCGACGCGGCGCGCGCAGAGCAGGTCGCACTTGTCGGGCGTGGTCTCGGCGAAGCAGCGGTAGCAGTACGGGGTGGGCACGAAGGCGACGCCCGGCATGTAGGGGCCGCCACCCTTCTTGCGCCCCGAGTTGCCGGTCACCGAGAGGGTCGCGAACGAGCGGCCGTGGAAGCTCGACTCGATGGCGAGGAACTCGCGCTTGCCGGTGTAGCGCTTGGCGAGACGGAAGGCGCCCTCGATGGCCTCGGCGCCGCCGTTGCCGAAGAAGCTCTTCTGCAGCGTGCCGGGGGTGATCTCGGCGAGCTTCTCGGCGAGAGCGCCGACGCTGGGCACGTGGTAGACGTACGAGCAGGCGTGGACCAGTTTGTCGGCCTGAGCCTTGGCGGCCTCGAGGACCTTCGTGTTGCGGTGGCCGGCGTTGGTCACCGAGATGCCGGCGAAGCAGTCGATGTACTCGGTGCCGTCGGCGTCGTAGAGCAGGGCGCCGTCGCCGCGGTCCACGATCACCGGCTCGACCCGTTTGACGAACCCGGTCATGACGTAGTCGCGATACTGTTCCTTCACACCCATGCTATCGACCACCCTTCGGCTCACGCTGATGTAGACATTGGGAATACGGGGTGCGGCGCAGAAGCGTATCAGATGCCGGCGTGCTGGACGCGCGCGGAGCGCTGCGCCCGGCGGCCAAATCGTTGGCCGCGGTTGGCCGCACTGTCACGGCCGCCGCGGGCCCCGCCGCGGCCGTCAGTGGCCGCCGTGTCGCGGCACGTGACTGACATCGGCGCGCCGCGGGTAGCTCCCGCGCAGACGACGAGGAGGCGACGTGGCCGGTATCGGCGACGAGTTCCAGCGGCGGACGCGGTACCGCCGCGACGAGATGCCCGGCGGATGGCTGGACTGGGCGGCGCGCCCGGAGCCCTTCAAGGTCTACCCTGGTGCACCCCGGGTGTCGTTGCCGCCGCCGCCCGGCTCGGCTGACCCG
>JAFGAW010000107.1 GCA_016933475.1 Thermoleophilia bacterium | reverse complement strand
TCGTCTTCCGGCCCCTCGTCGTCGCCGGGCCGGACCCGCGTCACGTCGTCTTCCGGCCCCTCGTCGTCGCCGGGCCGGACCCGCGTCGGGTCCTCCTCAGGTCCGCTGCCTCTCGGCTTCTCGTCGCGCTCGTCGTCGCTCATGCTCGGCATCCTCTCGGCCGCATGTCTTCCCGCTCAGCCGGTGGCGTCGTCCGCGGCGCCGCTCTGCTCGAGGCGCCGCCAGAGGTCGAAGAACCCGGGGCAGGTCTTGCCCACGCAGTCCGGGTCGAGGATGGTGAGGCCCCGGGAGCGGAGACCCGTCACTGCGAACGACATCGCGATGCGGTGGTCGCCGCGCGGGTCGATCTCGGCGGCGTGGGGCGTGCCGGGGATCACGCGCAGGCTGTCCGGGCCCGACTCGACCCGGATGCCGGCCCCGCGAAGGTTCTCCTCGACTGTTGCGATACGGTCCGACTCCTTGAGGCGGACGTTACCGATGCCGGTGATGGTGACCGGCGAAAGGGCGAACGGCGCGATCGCGGCCAGAGTCATGAACGTGTCGGAGATGTCGCCCATGTCGACAGTCAGGCCGTTGAGCAGCCCCGTCCCCGTGACCTGCAGGCCTTGCGCTGTGTCGCGCACCTCGGCGCCCATCGCCTCGAGGACGTCGACGAAGCGCACGTCGCCCTGCAGCGCGCCGTCGCGCCGCAACCCCTCGACGGTGACGCGGCCGCCGGTCGCGGCCGCCGCGGCGAAGAAGTACGACGCGGTCGAGGCGTCGGGCTCGACAGCGTACTCGCGCGCGGTGTACGCGGCCGGGGCGGGCACGGTGAAGCGCTCGTGGGTCTCACGCTGCACGGTGACGCCGAAGTCGCGCATCATGGCCACCGTCATGTCGGTGTACGGACGACTGACGGGCGCGTCGACGAGCAGACTCAGCGGCGCCGCACCGAGCGGCCCGGCCATGAGCAGCGCGGAGACGAACTGGCTCGAGACGTTGCCCGGCAGGCCGAGGCGGCCGCCGGAGAGACCGCGCCCCGTCAGCGTCACCGGCAGGCGCTCGGCTGCGGCAGGTTCGACGCCGGCGCCGAGCATCTCGAGGGCGCGCAACAGCGCGCCCATGGGGCGGCGCCGCAGTTGCGGCGAGCCGTCGAGGGTGTAGACGCCGTGCGAGGCGGCGCAAGCGGCGAGAAGGAAGCGCGCCGCGGTGCCGGCGTCGCGGCAGTCGATGGCCACCCGGGCGGCGGGCAGGCGGCCGGCCGTGCCCTCGACGACGAGACGGCCGGCCGCCTGCCGCTCGACGCCCACGCCGAGCGCACGCAGACCGTCGACGAAGGCCGAGGTGTCGTCGGCTTCGAGCGCGTCGAGCACGATGGAGTCGCCCTGTGCCAGGGCGGCGAGCAGCAAAGCCCGGTTGGTGACACTCTTCGAGCCCGGCAGGCGCACGACGACGTCGAGGTCGGAGCGGGCGGGACGGATCGGTCGTGCCGGCATGATGTTGGGGATGATACCAGCGGCGGGCGGCGGCGGGCGGTCGGTGACCGCCCGCCGCCGCCCGAAGCGCTCAGAGACCGGTCACGTACTCGACGACTGCCGAGATCTCGGCGTCGCTCAGCGACTCCTCGAAGCCGGGCATGCCGCCTCCGCCACTGCGCACCCTGCTCTCGATCTCGGCGAGGTCGTCCTCGCCGCGCAGGTCGGGGCCGATGCCGCCCGAGCCGTCCTCGTCGTGGCAGCCGGCGCACTGCCCGGCGAAGACCGCCGCACCGTCCGCGTCTTCCGCTGGGGCCGTCGCCGCCGGGGTCGTCGGCTCGACCGCGCCGCCGTTCTCCTCTTCCCCGCAGGCCGCGACCACCAGAGGCGCGACGGCCAGGAGCAGGACGAGGAGCAGCGCGCTTCGCTTCATGAGGCTCCTTTCGTCGGGGGCTCGGTCGTACGTACCCCGGCAGGTGTCCGGCCACGCCACGGTAGAATGCCGGTCGGGGACGACGGCAGGGAAGGAGTGCGATGCAGGCTCTGCGGCGGGGCGATGCGCGGCGGGCACCGGTCGCGAGGCGACGCGCGACGCGGCGGCCACCGGCCGCCGGGCGATCGCCTGGCTGCGGTCGCCGGCTCGCCGTCGTCGCGTCCCGTCTCCACGCCGCGTCGCCACGCGCCGTCGCGTCGCGTCGCGTTGTGGGTGCCGCTCTACCGGCGGCTGCGGCTCTGCTGCTCGCCGTCCTGCTCGCCGCCCTCACGGTGGGCGCCTGCGGCGGGGAGGAGGTCGCACCGGAGCCGGCCGAGCCGCTCGTCGGCCGGCGATTCCCGTCGGTCGTCGGCGAGGCGCTCTCGGGCGCCGCCGTGCGGCTGCCGGAGGACTTCGTCGGGGCACCGCTTATCGTCGTCGTGGCGCCGGCGGGTGAGGCGCAGGAGGACGCCGACCGCTACCTCGTCTCCCTGCGCTCCCGCGGCGCGGCGTTCGTCGAGACCCCGGTGTTGGCCTCGCTCGTCACCCGTCTGACCCAGCGCTACCACAACGGCAAGCTCAAGGAGACGGAGCCGCGCGACATGTGGGGGCGCATCGTGCCGCTCTACAAGGACGGCGCCGTGCTCGCCGAGTTCATCGGCGAGGTCGAGGACGAGACGCGCGCGCTCGTCCTCGTGCTCGACCGCGACGGCGTCATCCGCTTCCTCGACGATGGGGGCTACGACCCCGCGACGCTCGAGGCGGCGGTCGCCGCCTACGAGAGCCTGGGTCCCTGAGCGGCCGGCCCCGGCGCGCGGAGTCCCGCGGCTCCGGGGCGCCGTCGGCGGACGCCCGAAGCGCGCGGCGCGGCGCCTACGAGAGCCTGCGGTCCCGAGGCAGCTTCCGCTGGTACAGCAGGTACTCGTGAGCGACGTTCATGCCGGCACGCTCGTACACCTCGAGGGCCCGGGTCGCAGCGTCGGCGTCGACGCCGAGCTCGACCCGTGTCTGACCGCGCGCCCGGAGGGCGGCGAAGACGTGCGACAGCAGCGCGCCGCCGACGCCGCGTTGCCGCCACGGGCGCAGTACCCCGAGTCCCTTGACCCAGCCGAGGTCGCCGTGGTCGTAGGCGATGACCCCGCCGACGGCCTGCTCGCCGATCTCATCTTCGGCCCCGGCGGCAGCCCAGGCGAGGGACCAGAGCCCCGGGTCGAAGTCGGGGTGCTCGACGAGTCGACGGCGCCAGGCCTCGAAGGGCTCTTCGCTCTGGCGGAAGTGGTCGGCGAAGGACTCGCTCATCACGTCGCGCATCGTGCGCTCGTCGACGCCTGGGCGGAACGGGCGGATCTCTACGCCGTCGGGAGGTTCGAGACACGGGGAGGTCTCGTCGAGATCGGCGGCCATGCGCAGCACCCGGCGTCCGAGGGCGTAGCCGGCCTCCTCGAGGAGGGCGCGCTTGGCCGCGTTGCGGCCGAAGGCGAAGATCGAGAGCCGCGGCTCGGGGTAGCCGCGCTCGGCGGCAATCTCTGCGGCGCGCCGCTCGACGAGGTCGAGCAGGCGGCTCGCCAGCCCCGGCTCGCCGCCCCCCGGGTGCACGAACACGTCACCCTCGAGCTCGCCGGTGCGGAACTGGTCGCCGGCGTAGGCGTAGCCCGTCGGCACTCCGTCGGGGCCGAGGGCGAGCCACGCGTCGCGGGCGAGGTCGAGACCGGCCTCGCCCCAGTCGCTCTCGAGGTCCTCGGCCGTGCTGTCGGGGCGGCCGATCTCGGCTACGTCGATCGTGTTCAGCAGGTCGACGACCTCGGGCAGGTCGCCGCGGGTCGGCGGGCGGATGTCGGCGGATCCGACGCTCACGGATCCAGTCTACCGCGCCGCCGATCCGGCCGCGGGCGCGGGGACGGGAACGGCCCCTGCTACCAGCCTGGGGCCTCGTCCGCGCGCCGGCACAGGCGGACGCCGTTCAGGTAGGCGGCCGCGCCGCACAGGTAGGCGACGGCGAGGAGCGGGACCGGCCCGGCCCACGGTCCGGTCACGAGACAGGCGGCGGCCATGACCACCATGGCGACGCCGATCCAGCCGGCCAGCCTGCGACTGCCCTCCTGGCCCAGCGTCGCCGCGCTCATGCCCACGAAGAAGGCGAGGAACGGCACGGCGAGGTAGGGCCCGACGAGGAGGATCCCGCCGAGCGGAAGGTGGACGTATCGCCAGTCCGGGTCGGTCTTCGCCAGACCACCGAACAGCAGCTGCGGCACGAAGATCAACGCCGAGAGCGCCGCGACGACGTTGACGAAGAGGGCGCCGCCGATCACTCACCAGCGGGCGCGACGCCGGAGCCGCGGGGCCGTCTCCCGGCCTTCCTGATGTGTCCCCTCCGGGATGCGCACCCCGGCATCGCCGGCGTCGTAGAGGTACGTCAGCACCCCACCTGGCCCAGGGCCGGTCGCCGCGTACGGGAATATCTCGCGCGGCGGCTTGGCCTCGCCGGGCGAGGGCTCGCGGTACGCGCCCAGGTAGGGCGTCACGGCGGTGTCGCCGAGACGCGCTTCCGGCCGGCCGGGCGGTGCCTGTGGTGGATCGAGGTGCCCGTCGTCCCACGAGGCCGCTTCCGCGGCCCGCACTCTGCGTACGCCGCCGAGCACCTCGAGGCCGGCGAGGGCGTACACGATCACCAGAGCGTACGCGAGGAACAACCCGATGTTGTAGGTGAGTGTGATCAGGGCGCCGGCGAACATCCAGAAGGCCAGGACGCGGATGAGGCCCAGCGCGCTCAGGAGCAGATCCCGTCGTTGCACGGCCAGGGTGAGGACGCCGAGGGCCGGAAGGAGGAGCAAGACGACCCAGGCTAAGGCCGGCCAGGGCTCGGTGTGCAGTTGCGCGCTGGGCAGCCACAAGGTCAGCCAGAGTGCGAGGCCCGACGCGACCGCTCCGGCCCCGACCAGGATGAAGCGGGCCCGTGACCACAGTCGCTGGCTCTCGTTCATGCCCGGGCGTCTCCCCGCCGTCGCAGGGAGGGCGGTGCCGGCGCTCGGTGCAGACCCGCGCGGCTCAGAACGTCAGCCCCTCGAGCCGCCCGAAGATCACCTCGCGCCCGGCGCGGTACTGCCCGGGGTCCATGGCGGCGTCGACGTCGCCGGCGCTCAGTACGGCCATGGCCTCGGAGTCCTCTTTGATGAGCGCGCCGAAATCGATGCCCTCGCGCCAGGCGCGCATCGCCGAGTCCTGCACGACGCGGTAGGCGTCCTCGCGCGACATCCCCTTGTCGACGAGGGCGAGCAGGACCTGGCCGCTGAAGACGAGGCGCTGCGACTGGCCGAGGTTCGCGGCCATGCGGTCGGTGTCGACGACGAGGCGGTCGAACATCGTCGTGCTCTTCTGCAGCATGTAGTCGAGGAGGATGCAGCTGTCGGGCAGCACGATGCGCTCGGCCGAGCTGTGGCTGATGTCGCGCTCGTGCCAGAGGGCGACGTTCTCGAGGCCGACCATGGCGTTGCCGCGCAGCACGCGGGCGCACCCGGCCATGCGCTCGCTGAGGATCGGGTTGCGCTTGTGGGGCATGGCCGAGGAGCCCTTCTGGCCCTTGCCGAACGCCTCCTCGGCCTCGCGCACCTCGGTACGCTGCAGGTGACGCACCTCGAGGGCGAACTTCTCGAGGCTGGCGCCGATGACCGCAAGACAGTTCAGGAAGCAGGCGTGGCGGTCGCGCTGCACGACCTGGTTCGAGATCGGCTCGAAGCCGATGCCGAGCTCGGCGCAGACGAGCTCCTCGACGCGCGGGTCGATGGCGTTATAGGCGCCGACGGCGCCGCTGAGCTTGCCGACGGCGGCGCCGTCGGTGACGCGGCGGAGGCGCTCGAGGTGGCGCGCCACCTCGAACGCCCACATCCCGAGCTTCATCCCGAAGGTGATCGGCTCGGCGTGGATACCGTGGGTGCGCCCGACCTGCACGGCGTCCCTGAACTCGAAGGCGCGCCGCTTGAGGACCTCGCCGAGGGCGAGGAGGTCCGTCTCGAGCAGCGCCCCGGCGCGCTTGATCTGCAGGGCCAGGCCGGTGTCGAGCATGTCGCTCGAGGTCATGCCGTAGTGGACCCACTTGGAGGCCTCGCCGACGTGCTCGGCGACGTTGGTGAGGAAGGCGATGACGTCGTGGTTGGTCGTGGCCTCGATCTCGGCCACGCGCTCGACCTCGAAGGCTGCCCTGGTCTCGATCTCGGCGACCGCGTCGTCGGGCACCTTGCCCAGCGTGTTCCAGGCCTTCACGGCGGCGATCTCGACCTCGAGCCAGGCCTGCATCTTGGCCTCTTCGGTCCAGACGGCGCCCATGTCGGGCAGGGTGTAGCGCTCGATCATCGTCCCCTCCGGTGCGACGGCGTTGACGGCGCGCGTGGTCACGCGAGGTGCCCGACGATTCTCTCATAGTGTCTGGCGGGGCGGGGACGACCGGTGTGTCGTCGGATAGGCGCCTTCCCATCGTCGGACGGCCGCGGCTGGTGCCGCGCGGCGACCGGCTGCGTGTCGCGCGGCCGACGCCAACTCGCGGCCGGCGCGGGCTCGTCCACGCGTTCGGTGGGGGTAGGATGCCGCCCAGGGCGGTCACGAGAGGAGGCTGGGATGCAGTCCGAGGAGGAGCTTCGCAGGCGGGCGGTCGAGCGGGTCAAGAAGAAGCGCGACCTCTTCGGCCACCTCGTCGCCTACGTGATCGTCAACGCCTTCCTCATCGGCATCTGGTACTTCACCGGGGCCGGCTACTTCTGGCCCGGGTGGGTGCTGGGCGGCTGGGGGATCGGCGTCGCCTTCAACATCTGGGACGTGTACGGGCGCAGCGAGATCACCGAGGAGGACATCCAGAAAGAGATGGAGGAGCTGCGCCGGCGCTGAGCCGCGGCGGAGCGGCGGCGCCCGCTGGCGTGCCGGCCCCGTGCGTCGCCTGCCGGTCCGGGCTGCCGCGCGCCGGCACGGACCGGCCGAAGGCCGCCGCGCGCCGGCCGGGACCCGCTGGCAGGCTCCTCACTCCGGCTTGGGCCGGGTGAAGCGCACGAGCTGCGACTCGCCCTCTTCGGGCTCGTACCGCGCCACGAGTTGCTGCCCGTCGGCGTCGAGTTCGAAGGCGATCGTCCAGCGCTGGCCCTCGGCACCGCCCTCCGCGTAGAGCCGGCCGCCCTCGCTGTAGATGCGCTCGGGCGAGGCGCCCTCGACCCGAAGGCCCTCGATGCGGTACGTCTCTCCCTGCCGCTCGATGGTGAGCCGCGTGTCGCCGAGCAGGACGCAGGAGCCGGCCCACTCGCCGGTCAGGTCGTCGCCGTGACGCAGCAGGCGGCCGGCGCCCCAGGCGGCGAGCCACACGACGGCGACGAGGACGGCGAGCGCGACCAGTCGCCGCCGCCACGCCGTCCGCCTGTCGATGCGTCCCACGTCCACCCTTACCCTGTCGTCCGCCCCGGCCCGCACGTGAGCAGGTCTCGCGCTGCCCCGTCGGGTGTGACCGGTCGGGATTCTACCGGCAGCGCTCAGAGTTCGTCGAAGGGGATCTCGCACACCTCGGGCACGGGGCAGAGCTCCCTGGGTTCGTCGAGGAGCCAGATGCAGCCCATGGCGGCGACGCAGCTGACCGCCAGGGTGAGCCAGGCGAGCGCGTACGAACCGGTGAGATCGACCAGGGCGCCGAAGCCTGGCGGGCCCACGAAGACGCCGACGTTGACGGCGGCGGCCGTGAGGCCGGCCACCTGGCCGGCCGCCGCCCGCCCGCCGATCTCGCCGGCCGCGGTGCCGAACAGCCCGCCCCAGCCGATCGCCGACAGGCCGAGCAGCGCGACCACGACGTAGACGGCGGCGCCGAGATCGGCGCCGAAGGCTGCGAGTGCGAGGCAGGCGACGAGGGCGAGAGCCGCCATCGCCAGCAATGCCGGGCGGCGACGCCCGCCGAGGCGGCGGTCGCTGAACAGACCGCTGACCGGTTTCCCGATGGCGCCCGAAGCCTCGGCCAGGGCGAGCACGGCGCCGGCGGCGACGGCCGTGAGCAGGAACTCGCTCTTGAGGTAGAGGACCAGGTGCGCGAGCGCGGAGTACTCGACCACGCCGAGGAAGAGGCCGACGAGGGCGAGCAGTCGCACGTCCCGCGCCGCGAGCAGAGTCAGCAGGCCGGCGGGGGGTGGTGCTGGGGCGAGCCACAGCGCCGACGTGCCGCCTGTGACGCTCGCCGGGGCGCCGGGTCGCATCGGCGGTCCGGCGAGCGCGCCCGTCGCGGCCGCACTCCGGTCGCCGTCCTCACCGGGCGGGTCGCCGTAGCCGACGACCGCGACGGCGAACACGGCGAGGCCCAGCGCGCCGACGGCCAGGAACCCGTACTCCCACCCCAGGCGCACGGCGATCACCGGCAGGGTCACGGCGCCGAAGATGCCGCTGATGTTGATCGCCGTCTGGTTGACGCCGATCGCCGTGGCCCGCTCTCCGACGGGGAACCAGAGGAGCACGGCGCGGACGGCCGACGGGTAGATGCAGCCCGCGCCGATGCCCGAGAGCGCCAGCAGGCCGAGCACGACCCAGTACGAGGAGGCGAGGAAGAGGGTCAGCACGCAGAGCGAGGCGATGAGGGTGCCCGCCGCCAGCATGCGACGCACGCCGGCGCGGTCCACGAGCCAGCCGGCGACGATGAGGGTCGGCGCGTAGGTGAACGCCGTCGCGCTCATCAGGGCGCCGACCTGGGCGTTCGACAGGTCGAAGGCGTCCTTGAGGAAGGGTGACAGCGGACCGACGCTGAGGCGCGCCAGGTAGACGAGCAGGTAGGAGACCCAGACGACGGCGAGGATCCGGAAGCGGCGGCGGTGGGCGGCGCCGACGGC
>JAFGAW010000106.1 GCA_016933475.1 Thermoleophilia bacterium | reverse complement strand
GCTGCTGGCTGCCATCGAGACGGCCGACGCGCCGGGCTGATCACTGGGGCGCCGGGCGCTGCGGCCGGGCGCTGCGGCGGGTCGCGACCCGCCGTCCGTCGCCGCCGTCTGTCGCGGGCCCCGGTGCCTGCAGTACGATCGTGCCATCGGCCGTCACCGTCGGCCGGGCTCGTCACGCGGGAGGCACATGGACGATGGCGTTCCCCTGAGAGCACTCGCCGCCGAGCTGGTCGGCATCTACCGCGACGCTCCGACACTGGAGGACGAGGAGTACGCGGCCGACGCGATCGACGACCTCCTCGACGAGCTTGACGACGACAGCGACGACGAGGCGCTCGTTGCGCTCCTCGACCTGCCGGAGACCGAGCTCACCGCCCCGCTGGTCGACGACGTCATCAGCATGCTCGCCGACACGGGGCCCTGGGTCGTCGAGCGCCTGCTCGACGTCGTCCTGACGGGCCTCGAGCCGGCGGCCTCGCGCGCCCTCGACGCCCTTGACCGGATGGACGGCCACGACAAGGCCGACGGCTTCTACGACGTGCTTGCCGGCCGCGGCCCGGAGGACCTGCGGCGGACGGCGGCCGACGAGTTGGTGGCGCTCGGGGGCGCCGGCACCGCACGCCTGCAGGATGCCTTCCACGACCCGTGGGCCTCCGAGCTCGTGCGGGCCGCTATCGAAGCGGTGGCCGCGGCCGGCAGCACACCGGCGCCCCTCGTCGACGAGTGGCTCGCGGCCGTCGACGCTTCCGCGGCGGCGCTCGCCGACGGACCGCCCACGCCGACCGACGAACCGCCCACGCCGACCGACGAACCGCCCACGCCGACCGACGAATCGTCGCCCACCGACGAGTCATGGGCTGCGCCCGCCGGCGAGTCGACTGTGGGATCGGCGCGGCCTGTCGGCCCCGACGAGGATGTCCTCGAGGCCGAATATCGTGCCTTCCTCGAGCGCTTCGAGCGCGAGTCGGGCGTCTGACGCTTCGGCCGCCGCCCGCGGCTGGTCGCCGCCACCCGACGCGGCGCGTGAGCGCCGTGACCGGCGCCTGCGGTACGATGGGCCGGCGCCCCGGGGGCGCGCACGGAATCATGGCGGGCACAGAGGACAGAACAGTCGCACGGCCCTACCTGCTGCCACAGGGCGTGATCCTGCGCGCCATCGCCTACCTCATCGACTCCTTTCTCGTGGCGGCAGCGGCCTTCGCCCTCTTCACCATCGCCGGTGCCGAGGTACCGGATCCGCCGAGCGTGCTCGACTGGACGGCGCTGAGCGAGTATCTGGCGACCGACTTCGGCTTCAGGCTGCAGTTCGCCGCCCAAGGGGGGCTCATCGTCTACGGGACGCTGGCCGAGGCGCTGTGGAGCCGCACGCTGGGCAAGTACGTCGTCGGTCTCGAGGTCGTACGCGCCGCCGACGGCGGCCCCTGTGGCTGGCGCGGCGCGATCGTTCGCAACGTGCTCAAGCCTTTCGATCTCATCTTTGCCGGCATGCCGGGCGCGCTGGTGGTCATGGTCACGCGGCGGCGGCAGAGGCTCGGCGACATCGCCGGGGGGACGCTGGTCGTGCGCCGGCTGCCGGCCCTTCCGTCGTTTGCCGGCATGCCGATGCCGGGTGTGCTCAAGCGCTGCGAGGGCTGCGGGGATCTGGTCGAGGCCGCCGGCGACTGCCCGCGCTGCGCGCGGCCGCCGGCGGCCGCCGACGTCCCGCAGCCGATCGCGGCGATGATGGCCGTCGGGCAGGCCGCCGCTGGTTTCAGCGCGGCGACGCAGGAGTTCCTCAGCGCCGAGAGCGAATTCCGGCGAGCCTCGGCCGACGAGTACGAACGTCTCGAGGCCGGGGGGCGGGCCGAGACGGCCGATGGGTCCGCGCCTCAAGAGGCGGCCGACGTGCTCGTGCCTGAAGATGCGACCCCACTCGCCAATGAGGCCGCCCCGGACGACAAGACCGAAGCCGCGGGCGAGACTGACTCCGCGGGCGAGACCGGTGTTGTGGATGAGACCGGCGCTGCGGATGGTGTCGAGACCTCCGGCGAGGCCGATGCGGCCGACGACGAAGAGTACAGCGCCGAGTACACGGCGGCGTGGAGCGCCTTCCTCGAGAAGGCGCGCACGCTCCACCGTCGCTACGCGCTGCTCGAGGAGGCGGCGCGCCAGGCGGGTCTCACGGTCGAGCAGGCGGCGGGGATGCAGCCCGACCTCGCCCGCGTGATCGATGAGCTCGCCGCCTACCTCGGGGCTGAGGACGACGAGGCCGTGTTCGCGGCATTCAGCACCCGGGCACTGGCGCCGCCGAAGTAAGGCGCCCGAGGGGAGGACGGGCGCTCGTCCTCCGCCGCTCGCGTCCCACGGGGCACCGGCCGCCACGGCCCGCGGCGCCCGATGCGTACCGCCGCGGTTCCCCGGGCACCATGGACGTGTCGCCTGCCGTGCCATCAAGGAGTGAGCCGTGACCGAGGACGCACCCTCGACTCGCGCCGGCGCAGGACCGGCCGAGCCGACCGCCTTCATCAAGGACGACGCCGAGCTCCGCGCCCGGCTCACGCCACGCCAGTACGACGTGACGCAGCGCGAGGGCACCGAGCCGGCCTTCGAGAACGAGTACTGGGACGAGCACCGGGACGGCCTATACGTCGATGTCGTCTCCGGTCGACCGTTGTTCAGTTCGAAGGACAAGTACGACTCGGGGACTGGGTGGCCGAGCTTCACCCGCCCCATCGACCCCTCCGCCGTCGTGACGCGCAGGGACTGGAAGCTCGTCCTTCCGCGCGTAGAGGTCCGCAGCGCCGTCGCCGATTCGCATCTCGGCCACGTCTTCAGTGACGGACCCGCGCCGACGGGACAGCGCTACTGCATGAATTCCGCCGCCCTCCGCTTCATCCCGCGCGAAGACCTCGAGCGTGAGGGCTACGGCGAGTACCTGACGCTGTTCGACGACGACCAGAGCTGAAGGGCCTCCGGGGCCGGGCAGCGGCGGCTTAACCCTCTCTCGACCAAACGCAACGTCGCTTCACGGCGCGTTCATATCGAACGGGCAAGCTATGTGGGCGCCCCACAATGGGGGGCATGAGAAGGCGGCGGTGGTCACCCCCCAGATCGCCGGGCCGGTCTCGAACGTCGGTGCGGCCCCACCGAGCACCGGCCGTCAGCGGGCCTCCTGTGCGGCCCGTCTGAGCCCGCCGAGCAGACAGCCGGGGCCGCCTCAGGGCGGCCCCGGCTAATTCCCACTCCCGCCCTCCGCGGGAAGCCCTTCGAGGCGTGAACGGTTTTCGCCGCCCTTACGTAAGGAACACGTCCCTAGATGCCGGCGACGCCGGCCTTGGCGACGTGTACGGGAGGAGGAGCTCCCATGGTCGCGCCCGGACGACCTGGACGCCCGAGCCACAGAACTGAAGAGGGTCATGCCCCCGGGCGCGCCGGAGCCGTGCTGCTCGTCGAGGACGGCACGCTCGCCTCCGCGACACTGGCGCGGGCGCTGGGGGCGAAGGGCTTCTCCGCCGAGCGCGTGCGGGGGGCCGACGAGGGCGTCGCCTCGGCCCTGCGCGGGCCGTACGACCTCGTGCTCCTCGCCCTGACGGAGGGCTCGGGTATCGGTGCCTGTCGCGCGATCAGGGCGCGGGCGACCGTGCCGGTGATCGTCGTGAGCCCGGTCGACGACGAGGCTGAGCGCGTGGCCGGGCTGGAGGCGGGCGCGGATGACTACATCCGGTCGCCCTTCACCGCCCGCGAAGTCGTGGCGCGGGTCGACGCGGTGTTGCGCAGGACCTGCGGCCGTGCCCGGCGTGACCTCGTCCTTCAGGACGTCGAGATCCACGTGGCCGAGCATGACGTCGTGGTCGCCGGTCGCCACGTCGAGCTCACGGCGCGCGAGTTCGAGGTGCTGCGCTACCTGGCCGAGCGCGCCGGGCAGGTCGTGACGCGACAGCGGCTGCTCGCCGACGTTTGGGGCATGGAGTTCCCGGGAGGGACGCGGACCGTGGATGTCCACATCGCCCAGGTACGACGTAAGCTCGGCCGCCCCGGTGCGATCCGTACCGTCCGTGGCGTCGGGTACAAGGCGCTGCAGTTCCCCGGGCAGGCCCCGCGGGCCGCCGGCCGGACGACGGAAGCCGCGGTCGGCTGAGCCGTCCCCGGCGGAGGCACCCGTGGGCGGGGGTCATCGGTACGGCGTCCGTCGCGGGAAGCCAACGCGAGCGCGCCGTGGTAGGTTGACCATCTGACGCCGACCGTGCGGGGAGGTACTCGATGCCGTGCTGTGCGCTTCTGGCGATGGGTCTGATAGGGCCGCGCTTCGCGCTCTTCATCATCTGGATCTTCAGCGACTGGCTCGAGCGAGCTTACGACACCTTCATCTGGCCGTTCCTCGGCTTCCTCCTGTTGCCGTGGACGACGCTCGGCTACATGGTGGCGGCCAACTGGTACGACGGCCTCGAGGGCTTCGGCGTCCTGTGGTTCGCGCTGGGCGTCGCCGGGGACGTGGTCGCCTACACCGGTGGAGGTCGCAGGGCGAAGTCCTGAGCCGTACGGCGTGCGGATCGCGGCGCCGGCGGCCGCGTCTCAGGCGGCGCACTCCGCCTCCGGGTGCGCCCGCTCGCCGAACGGGTCCCAAGGCTCGACCCCGGTCGCGCCGCAGCACGGGCAGAGCAGGAGCCGGGAGGGGTCGCGCCAGGCATCGCCGGCGACGGCGAACTCCTCGCCGCAGACAGGGCAGACGAACTCGACGTGCTCGCTCATGAGGGACCATCCTTGGCCGGGCGCGGCCGGTCGGGGGAGAGGGAGGCGAAGGGCGCAGTCCG
>JAFGAW010000009.1 GCA_016933475.1 Thermoleophilia bacterium | reverse complement strand
GAGTACCCGGAGGCCCCGCTGTGGCGGGCGCTCCGCGCCCGCCACAGCGGCCGCAGCTACGGCGGGGCGCCGCTCACTCTCGCCGAGCTCGGCGCCGCGGTCTGGGCGGCCTGCGGCGTCAGCCGGGTGGCCGACGGCTTCCCCTTCCGCACGGCGCCGTCGGCCGGCGGCCTGTACCCTGTCGAGACCTACCTCGTCGCACATCGGGTCGAGGGCCTCGAGGCGGGGGTCTACCACTACGCCGTCCTCGACCACACGCTCGAGCAGCTCGAGACGGCGCCGGCCCCCGAGCTCCGCCGCCGCGCCGCCGCGGCCGCGCTCGACCAGGGCATCGCCGGTCTCTGCGACTGCCTCGTGGTGTGGTCCGCCGTGCTGCCGCGCACCATGTGGAAGTACGGGCAGCGCGGCCACCGCTACGTCTACATCGACGTCGGCCACATCGCCGAGAACCTCGCCCTGGCCGCCACCGCGCTCGGGCTCGAGAGCTGTCACATCGCGGCGATCTACGACGACGAGGCCGACGCGCTGGTCGGCGTCGGCGCGCCCGAGGAGCCGGTCATCTACATGACGACCCTCGGCCGAGCCCCAGAGCGCCGTTGAGGCCGGCTCCCCACGGCCACCGCTGCGCCGGCCGCGCCGGGACACCGCCGACCGGGCGCGCCTCACACGCCGCTGAGGCGCACCCCCAGGCGGGCCAGCGTCCCCAGGATGTCGTCGCGGGTCGTGCGCGGGTTGATGGTGCACAACCGCAGCACCGGACGGCCGTGCACGCGCGTGCTGGTCACGGCCGCGTAGCCGCTCTCCGCGAGCTCCGCGGCGCGAGCCCGGTGCTCCTCGGGTCCCGCCCCACGCAGCGCGAAGGTGACGATGCCGAGGGACGCCGGTGTGACCACCTCCCAGCGCGGGTCTTCGGCCACCGACTGCTCGGCGTGTTCCGCCAGGCCGATGCCGTGCGCGATCGCCTCACGCAACCGGGCGACGCCGTGCACGCGGAACGTCAGCCAGAGCTTGAGCCCGCGCGCGCGGCGCGAGAGCTCGAGGCCGCGGTCGCGCAGGTCGACCTCGCCCGCCGTGCCCGTGACGTCGGCGAGGTATTCGGGGGTCATCGTGAAGGCGCGCTCGAGCACGCCCGGGCGCGTGACGAAGACGCAGCCGAGGTCGTACGGCTGGAAGAGCCACTTGTGCGGGTCGAGCACCAGCGAGTCGGCACGCTCGACACCGGCGAGGGCGCGGCGGCCGGCGTCGCAGAGAGCGGCCGCGGCGCCGTAGGCACCGTCGACGTGCAGCCAGAGGCCCTCCGCCCGGCAGAGGTCGGCGATCTCCGGCAGGGGGTCGACGGCGCCGGTGTTCGTCGTCCCCGCCGTGGCGACGACGAAGCCCGGGCGCTCACCGGCCGCCGCGTCGGTGCGGACGGCGGCGGCCAGTGCAGCGAGCGGCAGGCGCAGTCCTTCGTCGGAGGGCAGGACGCGGACGTGACCCGGCGGGAACCCCAGCGCCCGCAACCCGCGGCCGATCGAGGCATGGGCCTGGTCGGAGAGGTAGCAGACCCCCGGCCCCTCGGCCGCCCGCGCCGCGGCCAGCGCCGTCAGGTTCGCCACCGAGCCGCCGCTCGTCATGATCCCCTCCGTGCCCGGGGGCAGACCCGTCAGCTCGCGCAGCCATTCCAGCGCGACGAGCTCGACCGTCGTCGGACCGGACCCGCCGGCCCACGAGGCGGCGATGGCGTTGAAGCCGGTGCCCAGCCAGTCGGCGAGCACCGCGGCGAACGAGGACGGACTCGGGACGCGGGCGAAGTAGCGGGGGTGGTCGCCGTGCTGCATGTGCTCGAGAGCGACCCCCGTGAGCACCTCGAGCGCCTCACGCGCGTCGCCGCCGCACTCGGGCGGCGGCCCGCCGAGGGCCGCCTCGAGCGCGGCGGGCGTGCCGGTCCGCACCACCGGCTTCCGCGGCAGCCCCTCGAGATGCTCGATGACGCGGTCGACGACCCAGTGCCCCAGCAGACGCATCTCGGCCGGGTCGAAGCCGAGCGGACCGGCTCCCCCGGTCGGGCCCGACGCCGGTGGGTGGGCGGCTCCCGCCGGGCCAGGCTCGACGCCGTCGGTCTCTCCGACGGAGTCGGGCGGAGGCGGGTCCGCCCCTTCGGCCGGAGGACCGGGCGCGGGTGCAGTCGTCATCACGGGCCTGCCTTTCACACACTCGCTCGCGCGGCCCCGCCGGCCGCCGGGGTGCGCCTCACGCGTCAATGATAGGCGCTGCCGCGGCCCCGCAGGTGAGGGGAACCAATGGAGTCGCCGTACACACGCAAACCCTTGACGAGGCTCACTCGAGGCGCCATGGGCTTGTGGACGGGTGCGCGAGCGCTCGACTATACTGGTCTCATATCCCGGTGGGTCGTGGAGTCTGCGGTCACCCACGCTTATGGACCAGTCGCTCGCTCGTCGAAGGAGTTCGCCTATGCCGTCGGACCGTCCACCCAAGTCGACCGGCGCCGCCCTTGTCGTGGGCGGAGGAATCGCCGGCATCCAGTGTTCTCTCGACCTGGCCGAGGGTGGCTACAAGGTCTACCTCGTCGAGAAGGCCCCGGCCCTCGGCGGGCACATGTCGCAGCTCGACAAGGTCTTCCCCACCAACGACTGCGCCATGTGCATCATGGGGCCGAAGCTGACCGAGATCGGGCGACACCTCAACATCGAGACCATCACCAACTCCGAGCTCGTCGAGCTCGAGGGTGCTCCCGGCGATTTCAAGGCCAAGGTGTTCCGGCACGCGAGGTTCGTCGACCCCGACAAGTGCACGAGCTGCGGCGAGTGCGTCGCCGTGTGTCCGGTCAGGGTCCCGGACACGTACAACGAGGAGCTCGGCACGCGCACGGCGATCTTCAAGCTCTTCCCGCAGGCCATCCCCAGCACCTACGCGGTGACCAAGAAGGGTCACTCGCCGTGCAAGCGCGCCTGCGCAGCGGCGACGTCGGCGCAGGGCTACGTGGCTCTCATCCGCGAGGGCCGGTTCGCCGAGGCGTACACGGTCGCCAGCGAGCCCAACCCCTTCCCGGCCGTGTGCGGGCGCGTCTGCACAGCCAACTGCGAGGTCGATTGCACCCGCGGTGAAGTCGACGAACCCATCGCCATCCGCAGCCTCAAGCGCTTCGTCACCGACTTCGCCAACGCCAACGTCCCGCTGCCCGGCAAGGCCGAGGTCAAGTACGACGAGAAGGTCGCCGTCGTCGGGGCCGGACCGAGCGGCATGACGGCCGCCCGCGAGCTCGCCCTGCTCGGCTACCAGACCACCGTGTTCGAGAGCAAGGCCGAGCCGGGTGGCATGCTGCGCTTCGGCATCCCCGAGTATCGCCTGCCCAAGACCGCCCTGCAGCAGGACGTCGATCGCATCCTCGCGCTCGGCGTCGACCTGCAGTGCGGCAAGAAGTGCGGCGTCGACTTCACCGTCGACGCGCTGCTCGACGACGGCTACAAGGCCGTCTACCTGGCCGTCGGCCTGCAGGGCGGCCGTACGCTCCCGATCCCCGGCGCCGACGCGCCCAACGTGCTGGACGCCGTCAGCGTCCTCTACAAGGCCACCGCCGGCGAACCGGTCGAGATCGGCAAGAAGGTCATCGTCATCGGCGGCGGCGACGTCGCCTTCGACGCCGGCCGCACCGCCTTGCGCCTCGGAGCCGAGCAGGTCGTCATCAACTGCATCGAGGACGACGCGACGATCCCGGCCTCCGACGAGGAGATCGAGGAGGGCCTGGCGGAGAGCATCCTCTACAACTGCTCCTGCATGCCCGACGCGATCAAGCTCGACCAGAACGGTCAGGCCTGCGGCGTCACGTTCAGCTCGTGCGCGCTGGGCGAGCCGGATGCTCGCGGCTGGCGGCCGCCCGTACGGCTCGACGGCACCGAGCACGACCTGGACGGCGACACGATCATCTTCGCCATCGGCCAGAGCATGGTCGACGACTTCGCGCAGGGCGCCTCGGGCATCGAGGTCGAGCGCGGCCAGATCGTCGCCGACAAGAAGACCCATGCGACCGGCCGGGCCGGCGTGTTCGCCGGCGGCGACGCCGCGGCGAGCGCACCCTGGACCGCCATCGAGGCGGTCGCCGCGGGCCGTCGTGCTGCGCGCAGCATCCACAACCACCTCCGCGGCGAGGAGCTCGTGCCCGTCTGGGACGAGCTCATGGACGAGGCCAAACCCGACGACGAAGTGCTCGCCAAGACCGAGGTGATGGCGCGCATGCCCATGCCCCAGCTGGCGGGCGCCGCGCGCAAGACCGTCTGGGACGAGGTCAACACGGGCTTCACCGAGGAGCAGGCCGTCGCCGAGGCCAAGCGCTGCCTCGACTGCGCCGTCTGCTCCGAGTGCTTCGAGTGCGTCCGCGCCTGCGGGCCCGGCGCCCTGCTCCACGACGACCGCGACAGCGAGGTCACCCTCGACGTCGGCGCCGTGGTCATGGCCACCGGCTTCGACCTCCACGACCCCGGCAAGGCGAGCGAGTACGGCTACCGTCGGTACCCGAACGTCCTCAGCGCTCTCGAGTACGAGCGCCTGATGAGCTCGTCGGGGCCGAGCATGGGCGACATCAAGCGGCCTTCCGACGGCAGCCACCCGACACGTATCGCCTTCATCCAGTGCGTCGGCTCGCGCGACCAGTCGCACGAGTACTGCTCGAGCGTCTGCTGCATGTACGCCAACAAGCAGGCGATGATGACCGTCGACCACGTGCCCGACGCGAAGCCCGAGATCTTCATGATGGACATGCGCGCGCACGGCAAGGGGTTCGACGACTTCTACCATCGCGGTCAGGCGCTCGGCATCAAGTTCATCCGCTCGCGCCCGTCCACCATCAAGGAAGACCCGAAGACGAAGGACCTCAGCATCACGTGGGAGGACGAGCAGGGGCGCATGCGCACCAGCGAGTACGACCTGGTCGTCCTGTCCGCCGGCCTCGAGCCCGCACGCAAGGGCCAGGAGGCGGCCGGGCGGCTCGGCATCGCGCTCAACCGCCACGGCTTCTGCAAGCTGGAGGAGTTCGAGCCGATGGCGACGAGCCGCGAGGGCGTCCTCGTCATCGGCCCCTTCGGTGAGCCCAAGGACATCCCCGACTCAGTCGCGCAGGCCTCTGGGGCCGCCGCGCAGGTCATGACCCGCCTTGCCGATTCGCGCGGCACGCTCACCGTCGAGAAGGAGTACCCGCCGGAGCGCGACACCACCGACGAGGACGCGCGCGTCGGCGTCTTCGTCTGTCACTGCGGCTCCAACATCGCCGGCGTCATCGACGTCGAGGACGTCGCCGAGTACGCCAAGACGCTCCCCGGCGTGGCCTTCGCCGCCGACGTCATGTACGCGTGCGGCAACGACGCGCTGCAGCTCATGCGCGACACCGTGCAGGACCAGAAGCTCAACCGGCTCGTCGTCTCGAGCTGCACGCCGCGCACGCACGAGCCCATCTTCCAGGACACCCTGCGGGAGGCGGGCGTCAACCCCTTCCTCTTCGAGATGGCCAACATCCGGGACCAGGGGTCGTGGGTGCACAAGGACGATCCGCAGAAGGCCACCGAAGCGGCCAAGGAGCTCGTCCGCATGGCGGTCGCGAGGGCCCGGTACCTGGAGCCGCTCTACCGGATCGACGTACCGCTCACGCACTCGGCACTGGTCGTCGGCGGCGGCCTCGCCGGCATGACCGCCGCACTGGCCCTCGCCGAGATGGGACACGAGGCCTACCTCGTCGAGCGCGGCTCCAAGCTGGGCGGCCACGTCCTCGAGTTGGGCCCGACGATCCGCGGCGGCGACGCGACGACGTTCGTGGCCGAGCTCGAGCAACGACTCGTCGACAACCCCAACGTCAAGATCCACCTGCAGAGCGAAGTCGTCGACTTCCACGGCTTCATCGGCAACTTCTCCAGCGTCATCGAGGCCGCGGACGGCAAGCGGACGCCGATCGACCACGGCGTCGTCGTCGTGGCCACGGGTTCGCAGGAGGAGCGCCCGGAGATCTACGGACTGGGCACCAGCCCGAGCATCGTCACCGGCATGGACCTCGAGCGCATGCTCAAGGAGAACGACCAGAAGGTCGCCGAAGCGCGCGCCGTGGGCTTCATCCTCTGCGCGGGGGCGCTCGACGAAGAGAGGCCGTACTGCTCACGGACCTGCTGCCAGCAGAGCATCAAGAACGCCATCGCGCTGAAGGAGCAGGACCCCGACCGCCCGGTGTACATGTGGTACAAGGAGGTACGTACCTTCGGCTTCCTCGAGGAGTACTACACGAAGGCGCGCGAGCTCGGCATCGTCTTCACACGCTACGACAAGGACGACAAACCGAAGGTGAGTGTCGAGGGAGATCGTCTCGAGGTCGCGTACCGCGACCCCTTCCTGGCTCGCGACATGACACTGCCGCTCGACCTCCTCGTCCTCGCCACACCGGCGGTAGCGTCCGACGGCGCCGACGATCTCAGCAAGCTGCTCAAGGTGCCCCTCACGCGAGACGGCTTCTTCCTCGAGGCGCACCCCAAGCTGCGTCCGGTCGACTTCGGCAGCGAGGGCATCTTCCTGTGCGGCTCGGCGCACTACCCGAAGGGCATCGACGAGGCCATCAGCCAGGCGTACGCGGCCGCCGGCCGGGCGGCCACGATCCTGGCCAAACCGGCTCTCAAGGCCGGCGGCGTCGTGGCCGAGGTCGACGCGGACAAGTGTGCCGCCTGCCTCACCTGCGTCCGCGTCTGTCCGTACGAGGTGCCCGTGATCGACCCGGAGACCAAGAAGGCCACCATCGAGGCGGCCGCCTGTCAGGGCTGCGGCATCTGCTCGGCAGAGTGTCCGGTCAAGGCGATCACCCTGCATCACTACACCGAGAACCAGATCTTCGCCAAGGAAGAGGCGCTCTTCATGGAGGTGAGCTGACGTGGCCGACGAGACGAACGCCGCCGTGGAGGCTCCGCCTCAGGAAGCCACGGTCGATGCCGACGCCACAGCAGTCGAGCAGGAGCCGAGACGGCCGGTCGACCCCGACTTCGAGCCCGAGATCATCGTGTTCGCCTGTCACTACTGTGCGTACGCCGCCGCCGACCTGGCCGGCAGCCTGCGCCTGCAGTACCCGGCGACCATCCGCATCATCAAGCTGCCGTGTACCGGCAAGCTCGAGGTGATCCACCTGCTGCACGCCATCGAGTCAGGCGCCGACGGCGTCTACGCCGCCGGGTGCATGGAGGGCGAGTGTCACTTCCTCAAGGGCAACCTCTGGGCGCGCAAGCGCGTGGCGCTGGTCAAGGGTCTCCTCGCCGAAGTCGGCGCCGACCCCGAGCGTATCGAGATGTACAACATGTCGTCGGCCGACGGTCCCGAGTTCGCCCGTGTGGCGAACGAGTTCACCGAACGCATCAGACTGCTCGGGCCTAACCCGCTGCGGCGACACGGCGTGTCGCCGCACAGTCTCGTCCGCGACGCCGTCAAGCACATCGCCATCGCCGACGAGGCGGCCGACTCAGCCGCGCCGCCAGACGACACACCCCCGCCCGTCGCGACTTCCGAGAAGGGACCCGCCGAATGATCACAGCTGAACGCAAGCCGTTCGACGAGATCCTCGACCTCGTCTCCGGCAAGAAGAAGATCCTCGTCGCCGGCTGCGACACCTGCGTCGCCATCTGCATGACCGGCGGCGAGAAGGAGGCCGAGATCCTCGCGACCGAACTGAGGATGAAGGCCCAGGCCGACGGCCGCGAGGTCGAGGTCGAGCACACCGCCGCGATCCGCCAGTGCGAGTGGGAGTACCTCGACATGATCGCCGAGAAGGTCGAGGCGGCCGACGTCGTGCTCAGCATGGCCTGCGGCATCGGCATCCAGAGCATGGCCGAGAAGTTCGCCCCCAAGCTCGTGATGCCGGCCGTCAACACCAACATGCTGGGCATGCCGCAGGAGCACGCCGTCTGGCTCGAGCGCTGCGCCGCCTGCGGCGACTGCCGCATCGGGCTCACCGGCGGCATCTGCCCCGTCGTGCGCTGCTCGAAGAGCCTCATGAATGGGCCCTGCGGCGGGTCGCACGACGGCCTCTGCGAGGTCACGACCCCCGAGAAGGAAGAGATCGAGTGCGCCTGGCACCTCATCTGGGAGCGGCTGAAGGCCCAGGGGCGCGAGGAGCTGATGCTGGAGCTGCGGCCGCCGAAGGACTGGAGCAAGTCGAGCTCCGGCGGCCCACGCAAGATGGTGCGCGAGGAGGCGAAGCCGGTATGACCGAGAACGGATTCAAAGCCGGCTCCAACCTCGAGAAGGTCCTCGCGGCGGGCAAGTTCGCCGTGACCGGCGAGTGCGGCCCGCCGAAGAGCGCCGACGTCGGCGTCATCGAGGAGAAGGCGAAGATCCTCAAGGGCTACGTCGACGCCGTCAACATCACCGACAACCAGACCGCCGTGGTCCGCGTCTGCTCCATGGCATCCGGCGTCACCGCGCAGCAGAACGGGGTCGAGGCCATCCTCCAGATGACCTGCCGCGACCGTAACCGGCTCGCCATGCAGGCCGACATCCTCGGCGCCTACACGCTGGGCATCAAGAACGTCCTCTGCCTCACCGGCGATCACATGAGCTTCGGCAACCACCCCGAGGCCAAGGGCGTCCATGACCTCGACTCGCTCAACCTGATCCGCATGTACAAGGACATGCGCGACGACAAGAAGTTCCAGTGCGGCGAGGAGATGCCGGTCGCGCCCGAGCTCTACATCGGCTGTGCCGAGAACCCCTTCGCCGACCCGTTCGAGTTCCGCGCCCTGCGCCTCAAGAAGAAGGTCGAGGCAGGCGCCGACTTCGTCCAGACGCAGTGCATCTTCAACGTCCCCAAGTTCAAGAAGTGGATGGAGGAGGTGCGCGCCCTCGGGCTGCACAAGGAGATCAAGATCCTCGCCGGCATCACCCCGCTCAAGGGCGTCGGCGGGGCGCGCTACATGCAGAAGTTCGTGCCCGGCATCGACGTGCCCCAGGCCATCGTCGACCGCATGGCGGGCGTCGAGAAGGGGCCGGCATCGCAGGCCGAAGGCAAGAAGATCGCCGTCGAGATGATCAAGGAGTTCACCGAGATCGAGGGTGTCGCCGGCGTCCACATCATGGCTATCGAGTGGGAGCCCGCGGTGCCCGAGATCGTCGAGGCGGCCGGCCTCATGCCTCGTCCGGCCGTGGCCTAGGAGGTGGGGATGGCGACCTGCAGTCCAAGCGGCGTCCTCGCCACCAAGGTGGGGGCCGGCTGTGCCGAGAACCCATACCTCTGCTACCAGTGCAAGCGCTGCACGGCGGGCTGCCCGGTGGCCGACCAGGCCGGCATGCACCCGGCGCAGATCATGCGCGCCGTCCAGCTCGGGCAGTACGACATGATCTTCGAGGACAAGTTCATCTGGCTGTGCACCGGCTGTCAGACGTGCACCACGCGCTGCCCTCAGGGCATCGACATCGCCGGCATCATGGACGAGCTCAAGATCATCGCCCGCCGCGAGGGTAAGGTGCACCCCGACGCCCCGTCGGCGCAGATGTTCAAGTACAACTACGACTCGTTCGCCCGCTGGGGCCGCATGTGGGAGATCGAGCTCATCGCCCGCGACGCGTTGCACCGGCCCAAGGGCGTCCTCGCGTGGCTCTCGCTCGGGCCGAAGATGCTTCTCAAGGGCAAGATCAACCCGACCCTGAAGAAGGGCGACACCGACGCCATGAAGCGCATGGTCAAGACCGCCGAGAGCCTCACCGAAGCAAAGCAGCACGAAGGGGGTAAGGGATGAGCCCCAAGACCCTCGCCTACTACCCCGGCTGCTCGCTGCACGGCACTTCCGCCGAGTTCGACGCCAGCTTCAGGGCCACGGCCCGGGAGCTCGGGCTGACGCTCGAGGAGATCCCCGGCTGGGAGTGCTGCGGCAACACGGCGGCCCATTCCATCAACCGCCTGCTCTCCCTGGCGCTGCCTGTGAACGAGCTCGCCAAGGTCGAGAAGGACATGAAGCTCGACGCCGTCGCCGTCCCCTGTGCGGCGTGCTACAGCCGCTTCAAGACGGGCGCCCACGAGATGCAGGACCCGGCGGTCGCCGACGACGTCAAGTCGGTGGTCGGGCGCGGCTACGACGGCGGCGTCACGGTGCAGAACCTGGTCGATGTCTACCACGACGCCGTCGGCCTCGAGGCGCTCGCCGCCAAGGTCAAGCGCCCCTTCAAGAGCCTCAAGGTAGCCTGTTACTACGGGTGTCTGCTCACGCGCCCGCCCGACGTCACCCAAGCCGACGACCCCGAGTACCCGACCCGCATGGAGGCCGTCGTCGAGACGCTCGGCTGCGAGGCGATCGACTGGAACTACAAGACCGACTGCTGCGGCGCCGCGCTGGCACTCACCGAGCAGGGCATCGTCGACGATCTCGTCGCGCGCATCGTGAGCGACGCCCGTGCCTGCGGCGCCGCCGCGGTCGCCGTCGCCTGCCCGCTCTGTCAGGCCAACCTCGACGGCCGCCAGAGCGAGATCGCCCGCAAGGACAGCGCCTGGGTCGGCCTGCCGGTACTCTTCCTCAGCCAACTCGTCGGCCGCGCCATCGGCCTCGGCGACAAGGAGCTGGGCCTCAGCAAGAACCTGATCGACGCCCGGGCGGTGATGGCGTAGCGGGCACCCCGCGCGGCTCGTCGCCTGGATGTCGCCGAGGGGCGGCGGGCCGTGCGGCCCGCCGCCCCTCGGCTCGTGCGTCCTCACTCCGAGGCGCCTGGTGCAGCCCGCCCCGCGACGATTGACGCAGCCCGCTCCCTTCGCCCCGAGAGGTCAGACGCCGCCCGAGCCGAAACCGTACTCAGCGCACACGTGACCGCCGGCCCGCCCCAGCGGCGGCGGCGACCAGGACAGGAGGCCCCATGACCAGCCACCGCCGCGCACCGCGGGCACGCGCCCGCTCGCGACTCGTCGCCATCCTTGCACTGACCGCGCTGGCCGTCCTGGTCGTCGCCGGCCTCGCCGCTTGCGGCGGTGAAGCCGACGGCACCTACGAGATGACCGAGGGCGAGGAGGTCATGGAGTCCTTCACCCTCACCCTGGACGACGGTGAGTTCACCCTCGCCGGGCCCAACCCCATGGGCGGCGACGACATCGAGTTCAAGGGCAGGTACACGGTAGACGGCGACAAGATCTCGCTCGACATGGAGGGCGAAGAGTCCGAGGTCGGGACCATCGTCGGCGACCGGCTCGAGTTCGAGACTATCGTCTGGACGAAGAAGTAGCGCGGCAGCGCACGGGGAAAGAGAAGCGCAGGACGTCGTTCCACAGAGGCCGACGGCGCGGCACCGTGGCGGTGCGTCTCGACGATGCGAGCGGCCGGGCATCGGGTCGCGACGGCGCGAGCGGCCGGGCGTCGCGGCTCAGGCGCGACGCCCTCGGGGGTGACACGCGCCGCCCGGGGCGCGACGAAGGAGGTGCCAGCGTGGCACTCGCGATGACGCTGATCGGCTTCGTCGCCGGATCGCTGCCCCTTTCCCTGTGGCTCGGCCGCCTGGCGTCGGGCGTCGACATCCGCGAGTACGGTCCCGACCACAACCCCGGCGCGGGCAACGTCTGGCGCGCCGGCGGGCCGGCGCTCGGCATCGCGGCGGCCGCGCTCGACATCGCCAAGGCCGCCGTGCCGATCGCCGTCGCGCGCCTCGCCCTCGGCATCTCCGGGTGGGCGCTGCTGCCGGTCGCCCTGGCGCCGATCCTCGGCCACGACTTCTCCCCCCTGCTCCGCTTCAGGGGCGGCAAGGGCGTGGCCGCGACCTTCGGCGCCTGGCTCGCCCTCGCGGGGCCGATCGCGATGCTGGGCCTCGCCGTGTGCTTCGGGCTCTTCTACGCCCTGCGCTTCCCCGATGCTTGGACGAACGTCGCCGGCGTGACCCTGTTCTCTCTCGTGTTGCTGCTCACGGGTGCGGCGGCCGTGGTGGTCATGTTCGGGGTCGCCTGCCTCGGGCTGCTCACCTACACGAACCGTGCGGAGCTGCGCGAGGCTCCGCGCCCGCAGCTGCGCAGCCGCTGACCGGCGGGCGGCCTCAGCCGGCCGCGCCCGCCGCCGTGCGGGCGCCGGCCGCGGCCTCGCGACGACGGCGCCGCCAGGCGAGGATGCAGTCGACGCTGTCCCAGGCGGAGATCCCGACCACGACGGCGGCGAACGCGAAGGCGACCACGCCACCGGGGAACTGCTCGCCCGACAGCCGCTCGAACTCGCCTTCGAACGCCGGAGCCACGACGCGCTGCGTGCCGAGCAGAGCCACGAAGAAAGCGGCGAACGCCGTGTTGACGGCCACGTTGGCCGCGACCAGCGCGAGGGTCCACACGCCGGACACGGCCTTCCAGACCTCGATCGCGATACCCGCGACGACGATGGCGACGAAGACCGGCACCCACGCATCCCAGAGGGCCCCATCGAGGAACGCCACGGGCTCCCCGTCGACGTGGAACACGGAGTGCGAGCGTTGCCACACGACCCAGCCCAGCAGGAGGGACAGGAAGACGATGCTCGCGACCGGACCCCCGATGGAGATCTGCCGGCCGCCGCCGACCGGCGACAGGGTCGCCGGGTCCCACGCGCCGCGACGGCCGCCGGCCGCGCCGGGCACGACGCCGTAGCGCTCGAGGACGGCGAAGACGAGAGTGACACCGAAGGCGACCATCACCCCGGTCTGTGCCGCCGCTTGCAGGCCGGCGAGCACGCCCAGCGGCACCCCGTCGACCGGATCCCAGAGCTCGGCCACCAGAGTGACGACGAGGACGAGCGGGACGATCACGAGCAGCAGGGTCGTGAGGAGTCGCACGTACGTGGGGTACAGCTCGGGGCCGATCAGGTGGCGCGGCTTCGTCACGTAGCCAGCGGCGAGCTGCGCCGGGTCGCCGAGCTCGACGAGGACCTCCCGCACCGCTTCCTCTCCCCCGCCGCGGGCCTCGACCATGTCGGCGATCGTCGCGTGCAGCTCCTGCGCCACGTCGGCGCCGACCTGCTTCGGCAGCCGCCTGGCGACCGCCCACACGTACCGCTCCACGAGGTCGTTGCTGCGTCCTGCGTTCATGCGCCCTTCTCCTTGAGGAGTGCCCGGATGCTGCCGTCGAGCGCCGCCCACTCCGCCGCCAGGCGCTCGCGGACGCGCTCGCCCGACGGGCTCACGCTGTAGTACTTGCGTGGCCGGGCGTCGTCGGTGTTCCACGCGCTGGTCAGGAGGCCCTGACGCTCGAGGCGGCGGAGCAGCGGGTACAGCGTGTTGCCGTCGACCTCGATGCCGGCCTCCTTCAGAAGGTCGAGCAACGCGTACCCGTAGCGCGGCTCGCGCAGGACGCTGAGACAGGCAAGCACCACCGAACCCCGACGCAACTCCTGCGCGTGACCCGCAAGCACGTCGTCGATGCAGTTCATGTGCCGCACGATACTGTGCGTCACACACTATTGTCAAACGAACACTCCAAGCCGTTGGCGCGTACCCAGGGTCACCGCTCGGACGGCGAGCGCACCATTCCAGCCGCCGGCGAGCGCGTGCGGCCAATCCGAAGCCGAGCGCGTGCTCGCAGCAGCCAGCGAGCGCGTGGGACCGAGCGAAGGCGAGCGCATGCGCCCCGGGCCCGATCGACGGACGGCGGCGGGGCGCTCGCGAGCGCCCCGCCGCCCGCACACCGTCCTCGCTGCGAATCACCGGACGCGCGCTTTCACAACGGGCTCATCTGCGTATCGCTCGCCCGGGCGGCCGACGCCCGGCGACTGGGCGCGCCGAGTCCCCGAACGGTGGACTGATGGCCGTGCGCAGGCAATGCCTCCTGCGCGTCGACCCCGAACTCTGGACGGAGCCCGGGAAGTGGGCCGCCGACGAGCTCCGCAGCGTCAACGCCCAGGTCGAGTGGGCGCTGCGCGAGGCGGTCAAGGAGCAGAAGGGCAGCCGGCAGCGCGTACCGGCGCCGCCGGCTGCTTCACCTCCGCGGCAGCGGGGAACGCTCTACGTCGAAAGGAGGACCGACCATGACCACCCCCGCAGAGCTGGTCCCCGGGATCCACTCGTGGACGACCCCCCACCCCGAGTACAGGACGGCGGCCGAGGAGGTCGTGAGCTACGCCCTCCTGGTCGGCCACGTCATCGCCCTCGTCGACCCCCTCGTGCCCCCCGCGCAGGACCCCGAGCACGACACCGTGCTCGCGGGGCTCGACCGTCTCGTACTCGGTGCCTCGCGCCTCGAGCTCCTGGTGTCGATCCCCTACCACACGCGAAGCACAGAGCTCCTGTTCGAGCGCTACTGGGGCCGGCTGGCGACGCGGGTCTGGGGCCACGCCGCCGTGCGCAAGCGCTTCGCCTGGGACACGCCGCTCAACGAGATCCCCAAGGCCAAGGCAGGGCAGGGCGTCGAGGTCGCCGGCGGCATCGCTGAAGCGTGGGCGATCGGCAACCCGCGGCGCTACGAGACCCCCCTGTACTTCCCCGACCTGCGGGCGCTCGCCTTCGGCGACGCGGTCGTCGCCCTGGAGACCGGCGAGTTGCGCGTCTGGGACCAGAGCGGCGGCTCGCCGGACTGGTACGAGCGCCGTCTGCTGCCGACCCTGAAGCCGCTCGCCGCGCTCGACGTCGAGCGCGTGCTCGTGACGCACGGGGCGCCGGTTCTCCGCGATGGGCGCCGGGCGCTCGCGGACGCTCTCGCGGCGCCGCCCGTACCGATGTACTGGTGAGGGTAGCGGGCGCGCCGGCGAGTCCCGCCGCCCCGGGAAGCGAGGCCCGCACCGCGCTGTCTCCTCCTCATGCCGACACCGCAGACGGCGCGAATCAAGGTAGGCTTCTCTCGCTCGGTGAGCGTCGCACCGCAGACGACCGATCCAGGGAGAAGGCGTGACGATCACACCCAAGACCACCGTCCACACACTCCTCAAGGAGCATCGCTTCCTGCTCGATTTTCTCGCCGACTACACTCCGGAGTTCAAGAAGCTGACCAGCCCGGTCGCCCGGCGCACGATGGCGCGCATGGCGACGTTGCAGACCGCCGCGCAGCTCGGCGACGTCCCGCTCGACCAGCTCATGCACGACGTCGCCGCCGAGATCGAGGCCCAGACAGGCGTGCGCCCCGAGGTGAGCGACATCACGCGCGCCGCCGATATCGACCCCGCCCGTCTCGCCGAGCTCAAGGCGATCGTCACGGCCCTGCACGAGGGCAGCACGGTCGAGGAGGTCAGGCCCCGGTTCGAGGAGCTCATCACCGACATCGAGGCCTCGGAGATCGCCGCCATGGAGCAGGAGCTCATCGCCGGGGGCGTGCCCGAGGACGAGGTCAAGCGTCTCTGCGACGTGCACGTCGAGGTGTTCGCCGACGCGCTCGACGGCCACGAGGCCGTCACGGCGCCGCCGGGCCACCCGGTCGACACCTTCCAGCGCGAGAACCGCGCCCTCCTGCAGGTCACCGCGACGCTGCGCAAGGTCGCCGGCGCGATCGGCGAGCCGCCGGTCGAGCAGGAGTGGCGCCGCCTCAAGTCCGCCCTCGGCGAGACGCTCGAGCGCCTGCTCGAGGTCGACCTCCACTACCTTCGCAAGGAGAACCAGCTCTTCCCCTTCCTCGAGCGCCACGGCATCGAGGGACCGAGCAAGGTGATGTGGGCCCTCCACGACGACGTCCGCGACCTCCTGAAGCAGGCGCGCTCGGCGCTCCAGGAGGACGAGGCGAGCCTCGCCGTCTCGACGGCGCAGGCCGTGGCCACCATGGCGGATGCCATGGTCGACAAGGAGGAGAAGATCCTCTACCCGATGGCGATGGACCAGATCTCCGAGGACGAGTGGGCAGCGATCAGGGCCGGCGAAGCGGAGATCGGCTACGCCTTCGTCGGCGAGGTGCCGGCGTGGCCGGAGGGCAGCGCCGAGGCGCTCGCGACGCCCGAGCCGGCGACGACATCGCACGGCGGCGCGGGCGGTCTGCTCGAGCTCAAGACGGGCGCCCTGACGCTCGACCAGCTCGGCCGCATGCTGCTCGCGCTGCCGATCGACTTCAGCTTCGTCGACGAAGACGACCGCGTGCGCTTCTACAGCGAGGGCGAGCGCATCTTCCCGCGCAGCCCTGGGGTCATCGGCCGGCGCGTGCAGAACTGCCACCCTCCGGCGAGCGTCGACAAGGTGCAGCAGATCATCGACGCCTTCCGCGCCGGCGAGAAGGACACGGCCGACTTCTGGCTGCAGCTCGGCGAGCGCTTCGTTCACATCCGCTACTTCGCCGTGCGCGCCGAGGGCGGCGCCTACAGGGGCGTCGTCGAGATGGTGCAGGACGTGACGGAGATCCGCGCGCTCGAAGGAGAACGCCGGCTGCTCGACTGGTAGTGGCCGGAGAGGACCTTCCCGAGCGGCGCGCCCGGCGTCGACGCCGGGCGCGCCGCTCGGATACCATGTGACCGCCCTTCCCCGCGACAAGGACGGTCCCATGCACTGGCAGCGCGGCGCCCTCACCCCCGAGCAGGTCGAGCTCGTGATCCGCACCCTCCCCTGCGACATCAGCTTCGCCGACGAGCGCGATGTGCTGGTCTATTGGCAGGGTGAGACCTACAAGACCTGCGACGGGCGGTACATCGGGCGCGACGTGCGCGACTGCCACCCCGAGAGCAGCCTCGAGGGGCTCGAGACCATCCTCGGCGCCTTCAGGGACGGGACGAAGGACGAGGCCTGGGGCTGGGGGCTCGAGGACGGCGCCTTCAAGCTGACCCGCTACTTCGCCGTCCGCGACGACGACGGCGCCTACAAGGGCATCCTCGAGGTCAACCAGCGGCTGGACGCTGAACGCGCCCTCGAGGGGGAGCAGGCGCTGCCCGGCTGGTGAGCAGGCGCTGCCCGGCTGGTGAGCAGGCGCTGCCCGGCTGGTGAGGTGGCCAAGGGAGACGAGAGGACGGGAGCCACGCCGGCGTCGGACCCGGCGGTGACGTTCAGCGGGCGTGATGCCCGCGACGGAACGCGTCCGGCTAGTGCCCGACCTCCCAGCGGCAGAAGCCGTCGTCAAGCAGGTTATGCGTCTGCACGTGGCTCTCGGGGGAAGCCCCGGTGAGGCCGCAGAGCATACCGCGATCGAAGGCGCAGACGACCTCGGGGTGCTCGACGGCGACCTCGCGGTAGACGCAGTTGTCGAAGGTGTAGGCATCGCAGTCGGTGCCGCGCTCGCAGCGGGCGCTGTAACCCGCCTGGTTGAGCCACGAGCAGACGGCCTCGGGCCGCAGAGCGCCCTGCCCGTTGCCGGTGATCTCGTGACGCACCCTGGTGCCGTAGTCGTGACCGACGGCCTGCGCGTGGTCTGCGGCCATGTCCGCCGGCGCGAGGCGCTCGACGACGTCGAGCAGGAGGCGGGCGAGCGGCTCGTAGCGCCTCGGCGGCAGCATCACCTCGAGGCGCTCGCCGCTCGAGGTGTAGGTCTTGGCGGGGCGCCCGCCGGTGGCACGCCGACGGGTGGCGGTCTCGAGGAGACCGGTCTCGACGAGCTTCTCGAGATGGGCGCGGGCGACGGTGCGATGCACGCCGAACACGTCGCCGACCTCGCCCGCCGAGACGGGCGTCTCGGCCTCGAGGACGTGGTGCAGGATCGCTCGCCGCGTCGGGTCGCCGAAGGCGTCGGCCAGCTTGCCCAGACTCCGGGCGCTGGTGTCATTCTGGACTGTCACCGCGCGACCCCCTCATATGCGTATTGACCCCCTCGCGCACTTTACACCGATGTCGTACTAATGAGAAGAGTCCTCGAGTAGATACGTGACGGTTGTTGACAACGGGCGGCGCACGGGAGACCGGGACGCCGTCCGTGCGAGGACTCGGAGCACGGTGCCGCGCCGCCACCCCCGTGAAGTCGGGCGCGCACGCGGCACGCGACACCTACCGTGACGGCGCCGCGCGTCACCGGCCGCCACGCCGGGTATCCATCCACACCGGCACCGACGCCGCCACGCGAGCGACCTCCAGGAGGACCGTCATGATCAAAGTGAAGACCTTCGCCACCCCCATCCGTATCTTCGAGACGGTGCGCGAGTTGGAGGAGTTGGACGCCCGCGTCGCCGACTTCCTGAACGCGGAGGAGGCCGAGGCGGTGTACGGTATCAGCGACACGACGACCAACGGAGCCGAGGGTGAGACGATCGGCCTCGTGCGCACGGTCGTGTACGAGGTCGAGGAAGAGGACTGAGCGATACCGGGCACACGAGTCCCGACGACTGACCGAAGGCGGCCCCGGGAGGGACGAGGACTGAGCAGAGGCCGCCCGAAGGAGGACGAGGACTGAGCAACGACGGTCACAGAGACGATGTCGCGACGGGGCGCGACGTGCCGGGCTCGGGCAGCCCGCTGCCCGACGAGGCGCGGCGCGCCAACCTCGCGCTCTGGGACGAGTGGGCGAGGATCCACGAGGGCACCGAGTTCTACGATGTGGAGGGCTTCAAGGCCGGGCGCAGCTCGCTCTGGCCGCTCGAGACCGAGGAGCTCGGGCCGTATGTCACCGATGGCACGACCCTGCTCCACCTGCAGTGCCACTTCGGCCTCGACACGCTGAGCTGGGCGCGGCGCGGGGCCGAGGTGGTCGGCGTCGACTTCTCGGGCACGGCGATCGCGCTGGCGCGGCGCCTGGCCGACGAGGTCGGCCTCGCCGGCCGCGCCACGTTCATCGAGTCAGACGTCTACGACGCCGCCCGCCACCTGGGCGGGCGCCGCTTCGACATCGTCTTCGTGAGCTGGGGCGCGATCGAGTGGCTGCCCGACCTCGAGGTCTGGGCGCGGCTCTGCGCGGCGCACCTCAAGCCCGGCGGCCGTTTCTACATGGCCGAGCTCCATCCGCTCGCCTACTGCCTCGACGAGACGACCGGGCCTGCAGAGTTGCGCCTGCGCTATCGTTACCTGCCCGCACCGGACCACCCCGTGGTCGACCCCATCGAGGGCTCGTACGCCGACCCGTCGGCCGACACCACCGGGCACGTCTCGTACAGCTGGAGCCACAGCTTCGCCGAGGTCGTCGGCGCGCTGCTGGGGGCCGGGCTGCGTCTCGAGTTCCTCCACGAGGCACCCTTCTCGGTGTCGCCGGTGTTCGAACTCATGGAGAAGGACGAGCAGCGCTGGTGGTGGCTGCCCGACGGCAGCGGCGGCAGGCGGGCCGACGTCCCCTTCAGCTACAGCTTGATGGCGGTGATGCCGGACCGCGCCGGCGCCCCGGCCTTCGCTCCCGCCTCCGACGAGGCGACCGAGACCGGCGCCGGCGCCGCCGACGCAAGCGCCGCCCGTGGCCCCTGTACCGAAGACGAGGAGTGACGAATGCTCGAGGAGTGGCTGCGCGCGAACATGGCCGTGTGGGACGAGCTCACCGGGGTGCACGCCGCCTCGACGTTCTACGACGTGGAGGGCTTCAAGCGCGGCGCGGAGACGCTGACGTCGATCGAGCTCGAGGAGCTCGGCCCCGACGTAGGCGAGGGCACCCGGCTGCTGCACCTGCAGTGCCACTTCGGCCTCGACACGCTGAGCTGGGCCCGGCGCGGGGCGAGCGTGACGGGCATCGACTTCTCCGAGGAGGCTGTCGGGCTGGCGCGGCGCCTGGCCGACGAGGTCGGCCTCTCGAGCCGCGCCCGCTTCCTGCGCTCCAACGTCTACGACCTGCCCGACGTCCTCGAGGGCGAGTTCGACGTCGTCTTCACCTCCTGGGGCGTCCTCACCTGGCTCGGCGACCTGCGCCGCTGGGCGCAGGTCGCCGCGCACTACGTCCGACCCGGCGGCACCTTCTACATCGCCGAGTTCCACCCGCTGGCCTTCATCCTCGACGACGCGGCACGCCCCGACGACCTCCGCCTCGGCTACCCCTACTTCCAGGGGCCGGAGCCGCAGCGCTTCGACGAGCCCGGCTCGTACGCCGACCCCGACGCCGCGACGCGCAACACGGTGACCTACGAGTGGAACCACCCTCTCGGCGAGGTCGTCACACGACTGATCGAGGCCGGTCTCGAGATCGAACACCTGCACGAGTTCCCCTTCACACACGGTCTCGCCTTCGCCTACCTCGAGAAGGGCGCCGACGGCTGGCAGCGCATCCCCGGGCGCGAGGAGGACTACCCCCTGAGCTTCTCGGTTCGCGCCCGCCGGCCGGCAGGCTGACGCACGACCCTCGGGCGACGGGCGACGCCGGACTGCGACGGGGGGCGCCGAAGGGCGCAACAATTCTTCACTCCATGCAGACCTTTACAGCCTTGATTCGGCCACGGCGCGGGCCTATCATCATTGGTGCGTGCGTACAGTCGTAACCTGTGCCACGCGACCCGTCAGGGGATCGAAGCGGCACCCCCACCCACCAGGGTGCCCGTCCCCACGAAGGCGGCGCCGACCCTCCAGGCGCCGCCTTCTCCTCGTCGTCCGGAGACCGCCTCCCGGTCGTCGTAGGGGAGCCGCGGTCAGGTCGGTGCAGACGGCCGGTAAGGCCAGCCGATCGGGCGGGGGATCGCGCCGCAAGAAGCCGGGCGGGCCGGCGCGCTCAGGCCGGCAGCGCGGCGAGACGGCGGAAGAGCTCGGGTAGCCCGGCGCGCGGCACGACGAGGCCGGCCGCCGCGCACACCTCTTCGTCGCCTTCGGCCACCGCCACGCCGAGGTCGGCCCAGCGCAGCATGTCGAGGTCGTTGAGGCCGTCGCCGCAGGCGACGGCCGGACCATACCTCTCGAGCCTCGCCCGCAACCACTCGAGCGCCCCGCTCTTGCTCGCCCGGCGGTCGTTGATCTCGATGAAGTGCGGCTGCGAGCGGCTCACGTTGAGGGTGCCGTCCCAACGGGCGCGCAGCTCGGGCAGCAGGCGCACGACTTCACCGGGGTCGGCGGCGAGCACGATCTTCGTCGGCGCTCGCTCCTCGACGAGCTCGAGCAGGTCGCCGACGACGCGCACGTCGATCCCGAGGTACGACGTCGTCCACTCCGTCCAGCGGTCGTCCTGCTCGACGTAGAGCTGGTCGTCGACGAACACGTTGAGGTGGCGGCCGAGACGCCGCGCGTGACGCACCACGTCGAGCGCCGCGGCGCTCTCGAGCGGCAAGTGGACGAGCCACTCGCCGCTGGCGAGGTCGGCGACCACGCCGCCCGAGTAGGACACGATGAGACCGCCGCCGGCCCCGAGGCTCTCGGCCGCGGCGCCGCCGCTCTTGACCATGCGCCCGGTGCAGACGACGAAGGCCACACCGGCCCCCCGGAGCTCGCCGATCGCGGCGACGAGCTCGCGGTCGACCGTGAGGTCGGGTGGCAGCAGCGTGCCGTCGAGGTCGGAGGCGACCAGGGACGGCCGCACGGGCAGCGGCAAGTCGGCCGTCAGCGGCCGGCCCTCGCCGGGCCCCGCCGGCACGATCACCGCCGGCGAAGGCCGTCGATGAGGCTCTGCAGGTCGAGGTCGCCGTCGAGCGCGAGGCCGGCGACCCACCCGATCGCCCCGCAGACCAGCGTCAGGACCAGCGCGGCGAAGCCGAGCCAGGCCCAGACGATCCCGGCGGCCAGACCGACCAGCAGACCGGCGTGTGCGGCTCTCATCTTCAACCTCCCGATCGCACGGTCACACGGCGGACCTCAAGGTCGAGCCGTGCCAGGGGCAGGCCGCCGGCCCGGCGCAGCTCATCGGCAGCGACGGCCGCTGCACGGCGGCGCAGCGCCTCGAGCTCGACACGCGGCACCTCGGCGCGCACCCAGACGCGCCAGCCGTCGGGCCCGCGGTCGAGCCAGACACGCTCGACCCGGAGACCCGGCGCTGCTCCGGTGAGCTGCCGGGCCAGCATGGACTGCAGCGTCGCGACGTCGACCCGCGTGCTGGCGCCGCCCTCGCCGAACTCGACGACCGGCGTCGAGGGCGGGAGCGCCACGCGGATGGCCCCGACGAGCAGCATCGCGCCCAGCGCCGCGAAGGCGGCGGCAGCCACGGCCTTCCAGGTCGCGCCGGCGTTCGTCAGGTGGTCCCAGAGCGGGATGCTCCACTCCAGCGTCTCGTCGGCGGCCAGCGCCACCTCGCGGACCACGACGGCGCCGAGCAGCGCGAGCAGGACGAGGCCGGCCGCGGCGGCCGCGGCACGCGCGGCCCTCATGGCAGGTACCTCGCCAGACGCTTCACCCTCACGCCGCGCACGCGGACCCGGACCTCGAGGCCGCCCGCGGTGAGGATCGGGTGCAGGGCGCCCTCGACGCGTTGCTCGAGCTCGCGGCCCACGCGCTGCTCGTCGACGAGCGGGCGCGCGACGGCGCGCAGGTGGAGCCGCAGTCGGCGTGCGTCGCCACGCGCCGTGGCCGTCGCACCCAGGATGTCTGGATGGTCGGCGACGGCTTCCTCGGCAGCAGCCTCGAGAGCAGCGGCCGGCAGCAGCACGCCACCGGGGAACCCCTCGCAGGCCGGACCGCCCGGGCCGCAGAGCCAGAGTCGCGGCTCGTCGTCACGAACGAGCAGCACCAGGAGCCCCGTGACCACGGCCGCGGCGGCTACGGCGAGCGCGGCGCGCTCGCCGTAGCCCTCCGGCCAGGGCAGATCGACCATGGGCGAGAAGCCGCAGCCGACGCTGAGAGCCACGAGTCGCGCGGCGGCGAGCACGGCGACGACCGCGGCGATCGCCAGCAGAGCGACGGCCGCGGCACGGGCCAGGGGATCGGTCGCCGGAGGGCGACCGCGACGGCTGTCAGCCGTCGTCGCCAGGTGCCTGCTCCGGGAAGTGGATGTCGGTGACCACGACGTTGACGGCACGGACCGTCATGCCGGTCGCGGCCTCGACCTGCTGCTTGACCGCCGCCCGGCAGGTCTCGCCGACCTCGGGGATATTGGCGCCGTACTCGACCACGATGTGGGCGTCGATGTCGACGAGGTCGTCGCGGAGGTCGACGGAGACCCCCTGCGCGCCCCTGTCACCGCGCAGCCCCGAGAAGACGCCGAGAGCCGACGCGCCCAGCCCGTGGACGCCCTCGACCTGCAGCAGGGCCTGATGGGCGATCTTGGCGACGACGGCGTCTGAGATCTGCACGCCGCCGCTCTCGCCGGGCGCCTCCGGCTTGGGGGTCTCGGACATGCGCTCCTCCTCGTTCATCGGCCGGCGGCACTGCGCCTGCCGGCCCGCGTCTCTCACTCTACCCCGCGCGGGCCGAGGTGCGTCAACAGACCGCCAGGCGCCGAGGCAAGCGCAGACCGCGGCTCCTGTCTCAGCCGGCGCGACAAGGCCGAGCGGCTTGCCCGCAGTCAGAGCAGAGCAAGGAGCACGGCAGCCCACCGGGTGACCGAAACCAGACCCGGTCCTCTACCGGCCACTCCCGGCGTAGTCGGGAGTGAGTGGCTGCGTCGCCGGGGTCACGCAGTGCTCCCCGGCACTCAGCCACCGTCCGAGCAGAGCGAGGACCGCGGAGGTGGTCTGGGCCGACGCAGTCGAGCTCAGCGGCCTACCCGCACTTGGAGAACCCGCACAACCGGCACACCACGCAGCCGCCCTCATGCTCGATCACGCCGCCGCAGTCGGGGCACGCGCCCTGCGCGACCTCGACCAGCGAGAGCTGCGGCTCGGGCGTGCCGTGCGCCGCCGCGGCGGCGCCCGTCACCCAGCGCCGCTCGATCGCCTTGCCGATGGCGTCGGCGCAGCTCAGCGTCGCGTTGGGGCCGATGCCGTACGGCACGTGGCAGCGGATGCCCTTGAGGTGCTCGACGACCTCGCTCGGCTCGGCGCCCTTCTTGAGGGCGAGCGAGATGAGGCGCCCAAGGGCCTCGGTGTTGGACGAGGCGCACCCGCCGGCCTTGCCCATGTTGGCGAAGACCTCACGCGGGCCGTACTCGTCTTCGTTCATGATGATGAAGAGGTGCCCGCAGCCCGTCTCCATGCGCTCGGTCTGCCCGGTGAGAAGCCGGGGCCGCGACGGCCGCGTGGTCGCGATGCCGTGGCCGGGGTCCTTCTTCTTGAGACTCTGCCCGACGTTGAGCACCTGCTCCTCGCGGCTACCGTCGCGGTAGATCGTGACGCCCTTGCAGCCCGACTTGTAGGCCAGCAGGTAGACCTTCTCGACGTCGTCGCTGGTCGCCGAGTTGGCGAAGTTGACGGTCTTGGAGACGGCGTTGTCGGTGTGGGACTGGAAGGCCGACTGCAGCTTGACGTGCCACTCGGGCGTGATGTCGTGCGCCGTGGCGAAGGTCGTCTGCACGTCGACCGGCACCTCGTCGAGGCCACGCACGGTGCCCTGCTCGGCGATGCGCGCCATGAGCTCGGGGCTGTGGAAACCGCGCTCTTTCGCCACCTGCTCGAAGTACGGGTCGACCTCGACCATGCGCTCGTCGTCGAGGACGTTGGCGCGCACGTAGGAGAGCGCGAACAGCGGCTCGATGCCGCTCGAGCAACCGGCGATGATGCTGATGGTGCCGGTGGGAGCGATGGTGGTCGTGGTCGCATTGCGCACGCGCGGCATGTCGGGCCGGTCGTAGATCGAGCCCTCGAAGTTGGGGAAGACGCCGCGCTCGGCAGCGAGTTCTTCGCTGGCCGCCCGCGCCTCCTGGTGGATGAAGGTCATGAGCTCGCCGGCGATGGTGCAGGCCTCGTCGGAGTCGTAGGGCACGCCGAGCCTGAGGAGCAGGTCGGCGAAGCCCATCACGCCGAGGCCGATCTTGCGATTGCCCTTGGTCATCTGCTCGATCTCGGGCAGCGGGTAGCGGTTGACGTCAATGACGTCGTCGAGGAAGCGGACCGCCGTCTTGACGATGCGCCCGAGACGGCCGTAGTCGACGTGGCCCTCCTCGGCCACCCGCGACAGGTTGATCGAGCCCAGGTTGCACGACTCGTACGGCAACAACGGCTGTTCACCGCATGGATTCGTGCTCTCGATGTCGCCGAGCTGCGGCGTGGGGTTGTCGGCGTTGATACGGTCGATGAAGACGATGCCGGGGTCGCCGTTCTTCCACGCCAGGGTGACCATGGTCTTGAAGACTTTGCGCGCGTTGAGCTTCTTCACGACCTCGCCGGAGCGTGGGTTGACGAGGGCGTACTCCTCGTCGTGCTCGACGGCGCGCATGAACGAGTCGGTGACGGCGACCGAGATGTTGAAGTTGTTGAGCTTGGCGTCGTCCTGTTTGGCGGTGATGAAGTCGAGGATGTCGGGGTGGTCGACGCGCATGATGCCCATGTTGGCGCCGCGCCGCGTGCCGCCCTGCTTGATGGTCTCGGTGGCGGCGTCGAAGACGCTCATGAAGGAGAGCGGACCCGACGACACGCCCTTGGTGCTGAGCACGAGGTCGTTCTTGGGGCGCACGCGCGAGAAGCTGAAGCCGGTGCCGCCGCCGCTCTTGTGGATGAGGGCGGTGTTCTTGACCGCCTCGAAGATCGAGTCCATCGAATCGCCGACGGGCAGCACGAAGCAGGCCGAGAGCTGCCCGAGCTCGCGGCCGGCGTTCATGAGCGTCGGGCTGTTGGGGAGGAACTCGAGGGCGGTCATGAGCTCGTAGAAGGTCTCCTCCCACTCCTCGACCGGCGCGGCCGGGTTGTAGAGCCGCTCAGCCTGGGCGATCGCGTGCGCGACGCGGCGGAACATCTCTTCGGGGGTCTCGAGGAGCTCCCCGTTCTCCCCCTTCTTGAGATACCGCCGCTGCAGCACACGCAGCGCATTGGGCGTGAGTTCGATCACTGCGTTCGACATCTGTCGCCTGCCCCTCTTTCCTCTGTCCCCGTCAGGGAGTCGGTCTTGTCGCGTTGCGGCGGCGCTCGGTGACGAGCGCCTCGAGCTCGCCGTCGAGCCCGGCGCCGTCGAGCCCCGGCAGCGGCTCCTCCCCCGGCAGGGGGTCGGCGCCCGCCTCCTCCAGGCGGGCGAGCTCGCGCTGGAACTCCTCGAGATCGTCGAACTGGCGGTACACCGAGGCGAAGCGCACGTAGGCGACCTTGTCGATCTCGCGCAGCGCCAGGAGCGCGCGCTCACCCACCTCCTGCGTGCTCACCCGGTCGCGCCCGCCTTGCCGCACCTCGGTCTCGATCTCGTCGACCGCGCGCTCGAGGCGCTCGCGGTCGACGCTCCTCTTCTCGCAGGCGCGCAGCAGCCCGTTAAGGAGCTTGGCGCGAGCGAACATCTCTTCGCGGCCGTCGCGCTTGACCACCACGAGCGGGACGTCTTCGACGCGCTCGTAGGTCGTGTAGCGACGGTCGCACTCCAGGCACTCGCGCCGGCGACGCACGGCGTCGCCGGCTTCGGAGTCGCGGGAGTCGACCACGCGACTCTCATCACTTCCGCAATAGGGACAGCGCATCGGCCCTCATCGAGAATGGACTTGCCCCGACCACAATATGTGGTGTCCTCAGCAAGCAGGGACACCAATATAGTGCATTCGACCCCTTGCGCAACCCCTCCTTCCGCCCACCGGCGAAGGAAAAGTCTCACTGTCTAGTCGAGACTTAGACTTACGCTCGTCAGGTCAGTCGGGCGGGCGGCGCGACGGCTCCCTCGAGCGCCGCCTGAAGGCACCCTCGGGCGGCGCTGGAGAGCCGTCGCGGAACCCCCGCTCAGGGCCTCGAGGACCCCGCCCGACGCCTCTCGGGACCCTGCCCGGGGCGGATATACTGTGCAGGTGAACGTCATCGTCCTCCCCACCTACAACGAGCGGCCCAACCTGCGCCACGCGCTGGCCCGCATCCGCGAGGTCGCCGACGGCCACGGTCTCCCCCTGCACACCATGATCGTCGACGACGACTCGCCCGACGGCACCGGCGAGCTCGCCGACGAGCTCGCCGCGCAGCTGCCCGACGTCTCCGTGCTCCACCGGCCCGGCAAGGAGGGCCTGGGGCGCGCCTACATCGACGGCTTCCGCCACGCGCTCGCGATGGGGGCCGAGCGCGTCTTCGAGATGGACGCCGACCTCTCGCACGACGCCTCCTACATCCCCGACTTCCTGCGCCTGATAGAGCGTGGGGCCGACCTCGTCCTGGGTTCGCGCTACGTGCGCGGTGGTGGGGTCGAGAACTGGACGCTGCCGCGCCGCGTGATCAGCCGCGGCGGCTGCCTGTACGCGCAGACGATCCTCGGGCTCCCCTACCATGATCTCACCGGGGGCTACAAGTGCTTCCGCCGCGAGGTGCTCGAGGCCCTCGACCTCGACGCCGTCGACGCGCGGGGGTACGGGTTCCAGATCGAGCTCACCTACCGCGTCCACCAGCTTGGCTTCCGCGTCGTCGAGCTGCCGATCGTCTTCGTCGACCGCAAGGTCGGCGAGTCGAAGATGACCAACGACATCGTCGTCGAGGCGATGAAGAGCGTCTGGAAGCTCCGCTTCAGCGCCCCGGCGCGGCGCGCACCGGGGCGCCCGGCGTGACCTGCTGCGCCGGCACGACCGCGCCGGGCGCGAACGGGCGTGCCGGTGCCGGCGGGGAGACCGACGCGGGCGGGCAGGCCGGCGCGAGCGGTCGGGTCGCTGCGTCACCCGCGGTCGCCGGACGAGGCTCCTCGACAGTCGGCCGCGCCCTGTGCATCGACGTCGGCGCCGGCACCACCGACATCCTTCTCACACAGCCCGGCGAAGCGCTCGAGAACGCCTTCAAGCTCGTCGTACCCGCGGCGACGCAGGTCGTGGGGCGGCGCATCGCGGCGGCGACGGCCCGCGGGGCGACGGTCGTCCTGCGCGGGCCGGTGATGGGCGGCGGTGCGTCGACGGCGGCGATGAAGCGGCACCTCGCCGCCGGCGCCGGCTTCGTCGCGACCGAGGAGGCCGTGCTCACCTTCGCCGACGACCCGGAGCGCGCCCGGCGCCTCGGGGTGCAGGTCGTGAGCGACGAAGAGGTCGACGCGCTGCTCGCCGCGGCGGGCGACGGCGCCGTCGAGGTCCGTACGGGCGACCTCGACGTCGAGAGCCTGCTCGCGGCCTTCGCCCGCCTGGAAGTGGAGCCCGGGGTCGACGCCGTGGCCGTCGCCGTGCAGGACCACGGGTTCAGCCCCGGGGGCTCGAACCGGGTCTTCCGTTTCGGCCTCTGGGCACGTGCGGTCGCCGAACGCCGGCCCCTGGGCGCGCTCTTCTACGACGAAGACAGGCTACCGGCGAAACTCACGCGCTTGCGAGCCGCTCTGGAGGCCGCCCGCCGGCTCGCCGCGGGGGGTGCCGGCGACGAGGAGGCGGGCGGGGCTCCCGCCCGCCTGCTCGTCGCCGACACCGGGCCCGCGGCCCTCTACGGCGCCCTGCCGGAGGGCCGCGCTGACGCCGTGCTGGTCAACGTCGGCAACGGGCACACGGTCTGCGCCGTGGCTCGAGAGGGGCGCCTCGCGGGAGTCTTCGAACACCACACCCGCCGGCTCGACGGCCCGGGCCTCGTCGAGCGTCTGCGGCGCTTCCTCGCCGGAGGCCTGGGGAACGACGAGGTGCGCGACGACGGCGGGCACGGCGCCGTCCTCGACGGGCCCGTCCCCGACGGGGTGCCGCTGATCGCGACCGGCCCCCGCCGCACCCTGCTCGAGGGCTCCCCCCTCCCCTTCGAGTTCGCGGCGCCGCACGGCGACATGATGCTCACCGGGTGTTTCGGCCTGCTGCGCGCACTCGAGGAGCGGGCCGGCCGCCAGCGCTGACGAGGGGCACCGGGCGTGACCGCCGATCGCGGTCGGTCGCCGGCTGCGGGCACTCAGACGGGCAGCGTCGTGCCTACGCCGCGCTCGCGGGCACGCTCGAGCACAAGCCGGGCCGTGACGACGTCCTCGACGGCGAGACCGAGGTTCAGGCAGAAGAGGCGCTCGCCCGGGTCGCGGCGCCCCTCGACGAGGCCGGCGGCGAGCTCGCCGAGATCGCCGGAGATCGTCTCGGGTATCTCCTGCAGGCGCGGGCCGTGCGCCTTGGTCGCAAGCACCTGCTCGGTGTCGTCGCAGAAGAAGCGCTCGCACTCGGCCATGGCCGACGCGCTCCAGGCGGCGTCGTAGTCGAGAGCCACCGCGAGGGCGCCCGGCTCGAGCACGCCGGCGTCCAGCGGTGGCGCCACACCTTCGCTCATGGTGATCGCGGTCACGACGACGCCGGCGCCGCGCGCGACCGCGGCCGGTCCGTCGCAGACCACCACCTCGACGCCGGGCAGCCGGGCCGCCGCCTCGGCGACGAAGGCGGCGGCGGCGGCCGGGACGGCGTCGTGGCAGCGCACCGTGCGCAGACCGGGCAGTGCGGCGGCGAGGGCGTCGACGCTGGCCTTACCCTGGACCCCACAGCCGAGCAGGCCGACGCAGTCGATATCGGGGCGGGCGAGATAGCGGGCCGCGAGTGCCGCGCTCGCTCCCGTGCGCCAGGCGGTGATGACGCCGCCGTCGAGGATCGCCTGGGGACTGCCGGTGGAGGCGTCGCTGAGGACGACGAGGCCGCCGACGGCCGGCAGGCCCTTCGCCGCGTTCGCAGGGAAGATCGTCACCCACTTGACCCCCAGCGCGCTCGACTCCGGCAGCCAAGCCGACAGCACCTGACAGAAGGCGCGATCCGGGCCGTGGAGGGACGTCTTGGGCGGCATCACGACCGCGCCGCGGCCCTTCTCGCGCAGGCCGGCGTCGAGGGCGTCGACCACCTCGGCAGCGCCGATCACGAGACTCTCGATCTCGGCCCGGGTGAGGTACAGGAGACCGTCGCCGCTCATGGTGCGAGGCGATCGTCGCTCACGGTGACCTCAGGTCGCGCAGTGCCGGGACGCCGGCAACGGCGGTCGCCGTGCGCACGGCGCGGACGATCGCCGAGGCGACGACCCGGGCGGCGACGGCGCCGAGCACCGAGACGTCGACGGCGCGGCCCGCGGTGCCCGTCGCCAGGGCGAAGACCGCGTCGCCGTCGCGCTGCGTGTGGCACGGGTCGACGGCGCGGGCGATGCCGTCGTGGGCCATGCCGGCGACGGCGGTGGCTCCGGCCTTGTCGAGGACGGCGTCGGTGGCGACGACGACGAGGGTCGTGGAGGCGCCGGGAGGGGCCGGCCCGGACGGGCCGGCCCCTCCCGGCGCCTCCCGCTCGGGCCAGAGGGCCTTCGCAGCCCGCCCGCGGTCGGCGACCTCGGCGTCGTTGGCCGCGAGCCACGCCGTCATGTCGACGAAGCCGCCACCTTCGCGGCGCGCCCCGGCGAGGACCTCGCCGGTCGTCGGCTCGCGGACGTTGCCGAAGGCGTTGACGACCGCGAGCGCTGCGACGACGACACCGCTGCCGAGCCGCACGGCGTCGCCGCCGGCGCCGCCTTTGGTCGCCGAGGCGACGCCGTACAGCTTGCCGACTGTGGCGCCGGTGCCGGCCCCGACCGAACCCTCGGGCACCGGCGCTGCCGACGCGGCGTCGCAGGCCGCGTACCCCTCGTCCCGCCCCGGGCGCACGTCGCCGCGTCCGACCGGCAGGTCGAAGAGTACGGCGGCCGTGACGATGGGGACCCGACAGAGGCCGACCTCACAGCCCAGCTCGCGCTCCTCGAGCCAGCGCATCACCCCGCCGGCGGCGTCGAGCCCGAAGGCGCTGCCCCCGGTGAGCAGCACGGCGTGGACGCGCTGCACGGCGTTGACGGGGTCGAGGAGGTCGGTCTCACGCGTGCCGGGAGCGGCGCCGCGCACCGCGACGCCGGCGACCGCTCCCTCGCCGCAGAGCACGACGGTGCAGCCGGTGGCGGCCTCGCGGTCGGTCCAGTGACCGACCGCGAGGCCGCCCACGTCGGTCAAGCTGCCGCGCGCCACGGCAGCGCCGTCGACGCTCGGCCCTTCACGCCCGCTTGCGCCCGGTACCTCATTCATGCCATGGAATTTACACCGGACGCGGCTCGCGTCCACGAAAGGACGCCGCCCTGACCGACATCCTCTTCCAGATCTTCATCGCCTTCGCCGCCGCCCGCGTCATGGGGCGCTTCTTCGCGCGCCTCGGCCAGCCGGCGGTGATCGGCGAGCTGCTCGTCGGCGCCGTGCTCGGGCCGTTCCTGCTGAACGTCGTGAAGCACACCGAGTTCCTCGAGGTCCTCGCCGAGCTCGGCGTGATCCTGCTCCTCTTCATGGCCGGGCTCGACACCCACATGGCAGCGCTCACGCGCAGCAAGGTCTCCTCCGCGCTCGTGGCCGTCCTCGGCGCCGTCATGCCGTTCGCCGGCGGCCTGATCCTGGGGCCCGTCTTCGGCTTCGACACCACGGAGACCCTCTTCGTGGCCACGGCGCTGCTCGCCACCTCGGTCGGCATCACCGTGCGCGTCCTGCGCGACCTGGGTTACGAGCGCCGCAAGTCGGTCAGCATCATCCTCGGCGCCGCGGTCCTCGATGACGTCCTCGGCCTGCTCGTCCTCAGCGTCGTCACCGCCTACGCCCTCGGCACCGGCAACTGGCTCGAGTTCACCCTGCTGGTGATCGAGGCGATCGCCTACGTCGTCGGCATCGGTCTGCTCGGCCCGCGTCTCATCTCCCGCCTCACCGGCCTGGCGTCGCGCCTCTCGGCGACGGTCGTCTTCGAGGTCGCCGTCGTCTTCATGCTGGGGCTCTCCCTGCTCGCCGAGTACATCGGCCTGGCGGCGATCGTCGGCGCCTTTCTCGCCGGCCTCGTGGTCGCCGAGCTCAAGCAGCACACCGCGGTCGAGGAGAAGGTCGAGCCCCTGGCCTGGTTCTTCATGCCGTTCTTCTTCGTGCTCATCGGCAGCTACCTCGACCTGCGCGCCTTCGCCGACACGACCGTGCTGCTCGAGATCTTCGCCTTCACCGCGGTGGCGATGGTGACCAAGTACTACGGGGCCAGGCTGGGCGCCCGCCGCGAGGGCCGGCGGGTCGCGCGCGAGGTCGGGGTCGGCATGATCCCACGCGGCGAGGTCGGCATCGTCGTGGCCGGTATCGCTTTGGCGTCCGGTGCCTTGGGCGACAAGGTCTACGCGGCCATCATCGGCATGGTCCTGATCACGACCGTGACTTCGCCGTATCTCATCAAGCTCGTCTACGGGCGACACGCCGGCGAGCGGGTGCATCCACCGGGGCCTGAGATCCCCGAGGAGGCCTGACCGTCGCAGCGACCGGGGCCGGAGATCCCTGAGGAGGCCTGACCTTCGCGGGGGCCGAGGCCGGCACAGCGGCGACCGTGACCGGCACAGCGCAGGCCGGATCGGACGCAGCATCGGCGCGGAAGTCCCGCTGATCGGCGACGGCCGCGAGCGGCCGCCGGCTAGCGGTTGAAGCGTGCGCTGCCGGCGAGGGCGTGCTTGAAGGCCGCCCGGGCGGCGTCGTTGTAGACCGAGAAGATGACGTGCCGAAGGCTCGTCTTCGGCTCCGCCTTCAAGTAGCGCACCGTCTCGCCCACCATGAGGCTGGCGGACTGGTAGACCGGGACGCCGCCGACCCCGGTACCGAAGGCCGGCAGAGCGAGGGAGCGGGCGCGGAGCTTGCCGGCCATCTCGAGGGCGGCGGCCGTCGCCTTGACGACGGCGTGCGCGTCGGCCTGCAGGTCGGCGCCCATGACGGCGGCGTGGATCACCCACGGCGCCTTGAGCGCGTGACCGTGGGTCGCGACCGCCTCGCCGAGCTCGATGGGGCCCTGGGCCATGGCCTCTCTCTCGACGTCCTCGCCGCCGACCCGCTTGAGGGCGCCGGCGACGCCGGCGCCCATCCACAGCTCGGTGTTCGCGGCGTTCACCACGGCGTCGACCGCGAGCTCGGTGATGTCGCCGACCACGATCTCGAGCGCGGTCCTGCCGACAGTGGTCTTCATGCCTCTCCTCCCCCCGACGCAACGGCCCGGATTATATCCTTCGCGGCGCGCCGTGCGCGGCGGTCTCCCGGCGCAGTGCCTGCGATAGAATCGGCAGGCCACCGTGACCCCCTCACGGCGCGACCCGGAGGTGCGACGATCTCGAGCACGTACGTCGTCTGGACGCTGGCCGCGTTCGTCATGACGGCGCTCTGGGCGGTCGTCATCATCGTCAACAAGCGGACGCTCGAGTACATCAGTCCGCTGGCCCTGAACTTTTTCCTGCGCGGCGTGTCCGCGATCGGCATCACCATGCTCACCGTGCCCATCACCGTGCTCGGGCTCTGGTCCAACGGCTTCGGCAGCAACTGGGCTGCAGCCGGCTACATCGCCGTCTCGTCGATCGTGACCTGGCTGATCGCGTTCAGCACCTACTACTACGCCCTGCGCGTCGGCAAGGTCAGCGTGGTCGCGCCCATCGCCAGCACCGACCCGGTCTGGACCGCGCTCTTCGCCTTCGCGATCCTCGGGGCGGCGCTCGGCGCACCCACGCTCGTCGGCCTGGTCCTGGTCATGACCGGCGTCGTCCTGATCTCGCGCTGGATGGAGGACGAGCCGGACGTCACCGTGGACGCCCTCGGCGGGCCGGCGTTCGAGCCGGGGGTGGCCGGGCCGCCGGCGGCCGCCGGCGGCCCGGCCACCCCGCGCGCCGTGGTCATCGTCCTGTCGCTCGTCACCGCGGCCGGCTGGGGCCTCGGCCCCATCCTCATCGACCTCGCGAGCCAGACGTACGGGCGCGTCACAGCGACGATGATGATCCAGAGTCAGGTGCTCGGCATGGCGATCCTGGGGGCGATCATCGTGCTGCGTCGCATACCGCTGACACCGCGTGCCCTGTCACCCGCACAGCGCCGCACCGCCGTACGGCTGATCGCCGTCACCGGGGCGCTCGAGACCTTCGTGACCGTGCTCTTCTACCTCTGCGTCCAGCACATCGGTCCCGTGCTGACCATGCTCATCATGGCGACGACGCCGGTCTTCGCCATTGCTTTCGGCTTCGTCGCCCTGGGCGAGCGCGTGCGTGCGCGGCTGGTCGCCGCCGCCCTGGTCACGCTGGCCGGCGTGATGCTCGCCGTGCTCGAGGGCGTGCTCTAGCCGCGCCCCTCCGCGGCGGCGGCCACGGCCGCGGCCATGCGCTCCTCGGCGCCCACCGGCAACGCCGGCGGCCGGTGCGTGGCGAGGATGTCGTCGACCACGGCCGTCGCGCGCTCGGCCTCGGGGACCGGCTGTGCCCGCCAGGCCTCGTAGGAGCCGCGCTGGAACACCTTGAGCTGGTAGTGCTCTCCCCGGCGCAGGAAGGACCGCGTCTCGCGGGCACCGAGGAAGTGACCGCCCGGGCCGATCCGCGCCGACACCTCGAGCATCACGCTCTCGTCGTCCAGCTGCACGCCGCGCGCCACGTGGGCACACTGGGCGACGACCTCGGCGTCGAGCACCATCTTCGGCAGGTAGAGGAATTGCGCCGAGTCAAGCATGCCGACGCCGACGAAGAGGTCGGCGTGGGCGAGAGTGCTGAGGAGCGCCATCGTGCCGCCCTCGTACCCCGACTGCATGCAGAGCTCCTTGGCGTCGCTCGACAGGCCGCCGGAGAGCACGGGGAAGCCGTAGCGGTGCCCCATCTCGGTCAGCGCGAGGTTGAAGAGCAGCGCCTCGGGCCCGCAGGCGCCGTAGGTGGAGGTCTTCATGTCGAGGATGCTCGAGTTGCCGACATAGACGAAGGGGCTGCCGGGAGCCGCGAGCTGCAGGGCGACGAGGCCGCTGAGGATCTCGGCGTTGGTCTGCACGATGGTGCCGGCGAGGGTGATCGGCGCCGTCGCCCCCGCGAGGGCGAGGCTGTAGACGACGATCGGCACGCCGTGCTCGGCGAGCAGCATAGCGGCGTCGAGGGCCTCGGGGTCGTGCTGCAGCGGCGAGACCGGGCAGTAGACGATCGAGAAGACCGGCCTCGCCGGGTCCCACACGCCGCCGGGGCTCGCCGCCGCCGCCGCCTCGAGCGCGTACGGCACGAGGAGGGGGTCGCTGAGGTCGCCCTGGGCGTGCTTGCCCGAGCCGCGAAGCATCGTGACGATGCCCTGCAGCGACTGCACGGCGGGCACGGCGTCGTTGGGCGTCGCCACGTACCAGCAGAAGCCGAGCTCGTCGAGGGCGTCGGCGACGACGCAGGCCTCGTAGAGGTCCTGGTCGGTGGACGGCCGGCGCTCGCCGGTGCGGTGGTCCATCGTCATGGCGCCCATGCCGTCGTGGCCCACGAAGGTGCGCGAGCGGTCGAGCAGGGCGTCGTGCTCACCGTCGCGGGCGGCGAGCAGCACGTCGTGCGGCGCCGAGGCCACGGCCCGCTCGACGAGCTCGGCCGGGATGCGGACCACCATGCTGTCGTCGTCGACGCGGGCGCCCGCCTCGCGCAGCAGCGCGCGGGCGCGGGCGCTTGCGAAACGGACGCCGACGGTCGCCAGCAGCTCGAGCGTCTGCCCGTGCACATAGACGAACGCGTCGTCGGTGAGCATGCTGACGCGGGGCGCCAGGCGCCCCGGGGCGGAGGCCTCCGGCATCACTTCACCAGGGACTTGGCACGGTCGACGGCGGCGCCGGCGTTGGCGCCGTAGCCGTCGGCGCCGATCTCGTCGGCGAAGGCCTGGGTGACGGGGGCGCCGCCGATCATGACCTTGACCTTGTCCCTGAGCCCTGCGGCGGCGAGGGCGTCGATGGTCTCCTTCATGCGCGGGATCGTGGTCGTGAGCAGGGCGCTCATGCCGACGATCGTCGCCCCGTGCTCCTCGGCGGCGGCGACGAACTGCGCCGGGGTGATGCCCGTGCCGAGGTTGATGACCTCGAATCCGGCACCCGAGAGCATCATGCCGACGAGGTTCTTGCCGATGTCGTGCAAGTCGCCCTCGACCGTGCCGATGACCACGGTGCCGAGGCCGCCGCCCTCGCCCTCGGCGAGCAGGGGCCTCAATGCGTCCAGGGCGCCCTGCATCACGCGCGCCGAGAGCAGCACCTCGGGGATGAAGCACTCGCCGCTCTTCATGCGCTCGCCGACGACCGCCATGCCGGGCAGAAGGGCGCCCTCGAGGATCTCCTTCGCAGCGGCCCCCTGGGCGAGGGCCGCCTGGACCAGCGCGTTCGTCAGGTCGGCGTTGCCGTCGATCACAGCCTGCTTCAGTGGTCCGTACTGGTCGCTCACGTCCTGTCTCCTTGTCGTCGGTCTCGGGTGGCGGCGCCCGCCCCGTCGCGGGCGCCGCCGTCCGGTAGGTCTCAGGTTACACCCGCGACCCTGTTGTGGGCCTAGGCTACACCCGCCGCCCGGTCGGTCTCAGGCTACACCCGCCGCCCGGTCGGTCTCCTCCACGATGTCGTGGATACGCTGCGCCACGTCGTCGGGCAGCGGCTCGGGCCGGTACTCCTCGATGATCTGCCGCGCCTCGGCGGTACAGCGAGCATACAGGTCGGTGGCGCCGCGGTCTTGCCAGTCTTCGCGCACGCGGCGGTCGAGGTGTGCGGGCTGGCTGAGCGTGCGCATGTGCTTCAGCGTCGCATCCAGGCTGAGGAAATCCCCGAACGGACCGACCGTGGCGATGTCCTCCACCGCCAGGGTCTCGTCGTCGACCGGGATGCCCATGACGCTGTGCTTGATCATGCGCGCGAACTCGTTGTCCATGACGAACTGCCCGCAGTCGAAGGTGACGCCCGATTCGATCATCCCCGCCCCGTAGATCAGGTTGGCCCCTGCCAACGCTGCCAGTATCCCGGTGAGGGTCTTCTCGTGACCGGTCTGCGCGTCACCGACCTTGGAGTCAGCCTACAACCCCGCCACGAAGCTCGGCAGCAGGTAGCGGCGCGCCATCTGCGCCACGGCGGCGCTGACCATGGCGAGCTCGGGCGTACCGACGCTGGCGGCGGCGAGCTTGAGGTCCATGGCCGTGGTCGAGCTGCCGTAGATGACCGGGACGCCGCGCTCGGCAAGCTGCGAGAGCGTGATGCCGGCGAGGACCTCGGCGTTGTGCGTGACCATCGTGCCGGCCAGGGTCACCGGTGAGGAGCCCCCCGCCATGGCCATCGAGAGCACGTTGCAGGGCAGACCCCAGCGCGCCGTCTCGATGATCACCTCGGTGACTTCGTGCGGCAGCTTGAGCGGGCTCACCGGGCAGACGCCGTTGTAGACGATGGGGCGTTCGCGCAGCGCGTCCTCGCCGCCGACGATCTCGGCGCACATGCGGAAGACGGCGATGCTCTCCATCCGCGAGAGCGGACCGATACCGATCGGCTTGGTGGTGTTGAGGAGCTGCTGCTCGCTGTTGTGCACGGAGATCGTCTCGGCGGGCGCGTCGCTGGCCCCGACCGAGATCTCGTGCGTGTCCATCTCGCTGAGGTAATCGTTGAGCCGGGCGATGTCCCCGATGTCCTTCTTGGTCGGGTCGCGGTACTCGCCGGTGAACGGGTCGATCAGGCGGATGCCCTCGCTGAAGTTGGTGAAGGCGACGCGACCCGGCTCCATGACGAAGTCGTTCTTCGGGTCGCGCCCGCAGAGCGTGAAGCGGCTCGGCGCCGAGCGGATCGCGTCTTCGACCAGGTGCGGCGGGATCTTGACGACGCGCCGCTCACGGTCCACGTGGCAGCCGGCGTCGGTGAAGATGTCGATCGCCTCGTCGGCCTCGACGAAGACACCGGTGCGCTCCAGCACCTCGAGGGTCGCGAGGTGGATCGAGTCCATCTCGGCCTCGGTGAACACGTTGAGGCTGAACCCCCCGCTACGGCGATGTCCTGCGTGCAGATTGCGTTTCACTCAAGCACCTCCGGGGTCTCAGCCCGCCGCGCCGCCGGCGGCGGACACGCGCGGCGCCCCCAGCCCGGCGCGCGCGGCGAAGCGCTCGACGCTGTTGATCGGGATGTCCAGCACCTCGCTGATCCGGAACTTGGCCTCGATCGCGTAGGGCTGGTCGGCGTAGGTCAGCTCCTGCACGGTGATGCGCCCGAGGCCCAGCTCTGCGCGCACATCGTGCATGACGACGGGGTCGACGAGGTCGAGGGTCGAGACGCCGAGCCTCCCGGCGACGTACTCCTTGGCCTCACTGAGCCGCATCCCCCGGGTCATCTGCATGCGCGCCACCAGGTCTCCGGCGGCGCGCATCCCGCCCATGCCCGAGGCGAGCGTGTGGGCCAGCGACATGCCCACAGGGTCGCCCACGCCGACCTACAAGCCGTCCATGCGGGTCACGTCGACGAGCGCCTTCGAGACCCGCGAGACGGCGTCGACCGGCGGGTACGCGGTCATCGGCACGCCGCCGACGCCCATGCCGACGTTCATGTGCACGGGGATCGTCGACTCCTCGCAGCAGCGCTTCACCAAGGTGCAGGCGCGGCTCACGTTCCAGGCTACCGACTTGCGCGTGTTGACGTTGACGGCCGGCCCGAAGATCGTACCGCCGGCCGCCGCCACCGCCTTGACCTGCTGGTGCGGCCACATGCCGGCAAGCCGCTCGCCCCTGTACTCGAGCTCGCCGTGCATGCCGAGCACGAACTCGCTCGCCATGCCGATCTCGATGCCGACGTGCGGGTGCTTCGCGCGGATCTTCTCGACCGCGTTGAGGGTGGCGAGGAAGTCGCCGTCGCCGGCCGCGCCGGCGGTGTCGAAGTCGAGGCCGTCGGTGCCCGCCTCGACCATGCCGTCGGCGACGAAGAGCATGTCGTGCGTGGCCATCTCGCCGGCCTCGAGCTGCGCCGCCCGCGCCTCCTCGATGCGGCCCAGGGGCATGAGCTCGGACCAGTTGGGAATGGGCCCGTCGGGCTTCGAGTACCGGCCCAGGTCGGGCATGGCCCCGTACTGCATGGGGACCGTCAGGTTGAGCTGGCTCATCTTCATCTCATGAGCCTCGAACGAGAGGATCGTCTTGATCGCCTTGTACGAGTAGTCGATGTGCCAGAGCTCGAGCATGTCGGCGCCCTGGTGCGTCTGGTAGGCGAGCATCTCGGTCATGCGCGAGCCGAGGTCGGCGTTGCCCGAGCCGTCGTAGCTCAAGATGACCTCGTCGCCCAGGTCGACGCCGGTGAAGCGCGCGTTCGAGCAGAAGATGTCCTCGAGGTGGTCGAGCTCGCCCTGCTCGAGCGGCGGCACCTTTGCGCGGCGCACCGCCTGCTGGGTGCCGTCTTCGATGTCGGCGCGCAGCTGGGCGCGCGTCGTCTCGACGAGCGACCCGTCACCCATGCGGGTCAGTATCCTGTCGTCCAAGCCCCTCTCCCGTCCTCTCCCTGTCGTGGACCTTGCCGTGGTCGTGGCCGGCCGGCGCGGCGCGCCCGCTGCCGGCGCCGCGCCGGCCGCCGTGTCGTCGTCAGGCGCTCACGACCTCGCGCCAGGCGTCGTCGTAGTTGCGCTGGAAGTCGCCGACGTCTTCGGCCAGCGCGCCGGCCTCGATGACGTCGTCGGTCGGGCGCATCGCCACCTGGGTCTCGTTGGTCACGTAGTCCATGCCCGCGGTCACGACCGGCTGGTAGCCGATGTAGTCGGCCGCCGCGCCCACGTTCTTCGGGTCGAGCATGAAGTTGAGGAAGAGGTGGGCGGCGTACGGGTTGGGGGCCGACTTGGGGATCGCGATGCCGTCGGCCCACACGATGTAGCCCTCGCTGGGCAGCATGTAGCTGACGTCCTCCGCCGGGATCGCCTTGATCGCCAAGGCGACGTCGCCGTCCCAGCAGTGGGTCAGGGCGAGGCCTTCGACGATGCTGCGCCGCGTGTTCGTGGAGTCGTACTTGAGCACCAGGGGCTTCTGGTCGATCAGCTGCTGCACCGCCTGGTCGAGCTCCTCCTGGCTCGTCGTGTTCGGCGAGTAGCCGAGCTTGATGAGCCCGACCCCGAGCGTCTCGCGCGGAGCGTTGAGCATCGAGATCTGGCGCTTGTAGGCCGGGTCCCAGAGCTGGCCCCACGAGTCCTGCGGCGCCGGCACCTTGGCCAGCGTCGCGGCGTAGCCGGTCGTGCCGAACATGTACGGCACCGAGTACTTCTCGCCGTCCTGGGTGTCGGGGTTGTCGAAGGCCGGCTTCTGGAAGACCGCCTGGGTGACGTTGGCGAAGTTCGGGATCAGTGCCATATCGAGCGGCTGGAGCAGGTCGCTCTTGCGCAGGATCGTGACCCACATGTCGGTGGGAAAGATGACGTCGTACCCGGTCGCCCCGGCCTGCAGCTTGGCGTACATCGACTCGTTGCCGTCGTAGTAGCTCTCGCGGACCTTGACGCCGTACTCGGCCTCGAAGTTCTCGAGGCACTCCGGCGACATGTAGTCGGACCAGTTGTAGATGTGGATCTGCTCGGGCAGCGTGGTGTCCCAGGCCTGCGGCGTCTCCTCGGCGGTCTCCTCGTCGCCGCAGGCGGCGAGGACCGCGCCGAGCGCCCCCACCGAGAGGCCGAGCGCCACACCGCGCTCGATGAACTGCCGCCGCGTGAGCTCGCCGCGCGCGACCGCGCCGGTGATCTTGTCGAGCTCGTCGCGCGCGCCGCCCCCCGGAGGTCTGCTAGTGCCGGTCATCCTTCCCCCTTCTCCCGCCCTCGCGCGGGCGCACGAGGGCACCTCGGACTGTGCCCTGGCGAGGCGCGCGTGACGATCCGGGCACTGGTCGCACGGGTCACGCCACGTCCTCGTCGAGGCCGCCGGGCTGAGCCCGGCCCCCTGTCGAAGTCGTCCGACCGTCTATTCATCCGGTTGGATAACTTCGCGGCAATTCTAGGCCGCCCCGGGGGGTTGTCAACAGCGCGACGATGGGGCAGGCTGCACAGGGAGAATGGCCGCCCGCTTCGGCGCGACCGCTCAGGGGCCACGACCGACGGAGAGCACCGCCGATGACCGACAACGGGATCCGCGTCCGGGGCGCAAGCCTGGTCACGCACGACGCGGCGGCCGAGCTGTCGCCGACCGCGCGGCGCATCCTCGCCGCCGCGCGGCGCGTGCTCGGCCGCGAGGGCTTCAAAGGCCTCACCCTCGAGGCGATCGCCGCCGAGGCCGGCGAGAACAAGGCCTCGATCCGCTACCACTTCGGCAACAAGGCGGGGCTCGTCGGGGCGCTCGCCGACTCGGTCGTGCACGACGAGAACATCCGCCTGCTGCGCGAGCTCTCGAAGGCGAGCCCCGACCACGACCGCGTCGACATCCTCATCGCACAGCATCTGCGCGTGGTCACCAACCTGCGCCAGTACCGGTTGTTCTTCGACCTCTTTCCCAACCTCATCCGCGACCCCAGCCTGTGGCCGCGCATGGCGGAGCTCTTCGACTGGTACCGCGAGCTCGACATCTACGCCCTCGAGCCCGAGGCCGACGACGAGCTGCGCGAGCGGTTGCGCCTCCTGACGGCGCTGACGGTCGCGGTCTGCGACGGACTCGCCATGCAGTACGCCGCAGACCAGACCTTCGACGTCGAGCCCGTGCTGCAGTACTGGGCCGGGCTGATCCGGCACGCGCTCGAGCAGGCGCGCGACGGAGCCGGCGTGCCGGCCGGCGACGGTCCCTGACGCCGGCCGGCACGCCGGCTCCCGCTCCCGCGCCTCGGCTCGTGCCGCGGCGCCCCTCAGCCCGTCACGCGAGACGCGCGGCCCCCGCCGCGCGTCTCGCACCTCGCCCCCTCGCGGCCCTCGCCGCGCGGCTCACTTCTTGCGCCCGAGCAGCCGCCGGCGCACGGCCGAGCCCTTGAGCCACTGGATGCCCTCGGTCGGGCTGAGCTCCTTGGGGCAGGCCTCGATGCAGTTGGTGATCGTGTGGCAGCGGTAGACGCCGCGCTCATTGTCCCAGGTGGGTAGCCGCTCCTTGCCCGCCTCGTCGCGCGAGTCGACCTCGAAGCGGTAGGCCTTGAGAAGCGCCGCCGGGCCGAGGAAGTGCTCCTCGCCCCACACCGAAGGGCAGGAGCTGTAGCACGCCGCGCAGAGGATGCAGTCGATGGGCATGTTGAGCTTGTGACGCTCCTCCGGCGACTGCGTCACCTCGGTGTCCGGCAGCTTGGAGTTGCGGATCAGCCACGGCTTGATCGACTCGTACTTCTCGAAGAAGTCGTCCATGTCCCAGACGAGGTCCCGCACCACGGGCACGTGCGGCAACGGCTCGACCGTCACCCTCGGCACGCCCATGTGCAGGACGTTCGTCTGACAGGCGAGGCGGTAGCGGCCGTTGATGTACATCGCGCACGAGCCGCAGATGGACGACCGGCAGCAGTAGCGGAAGGCCAGCGAGCCGTCCTGCTGCTCCTGGATCGCGAAGAGCGCCTCCAGGACCGTCATGCTGCCCTCGACGGAGACCACGAAGTCCTCGTAGTGAGGCGGTTCGCCGCTGGCGGGGTCGAAGCGCCTGACGTGGAACGTGATGTCGGCCATCAGTACTTCCTCTCCTGCGGCTCGTACAGGCCCAGCTCGACCGGCTCGTACTCGAGACGCGGCGGTCCGCCGTCGGGCTGGTAGTACGCGAGCGTGTGTCTGAGCCAGCGCTCGTCGTCGCGGGCCGTGTAGTCGGTGCGCGCGTGCGAACCGCGCGACTCGGTACGCACGAGGGCGCCGCTCGCCGTAGCGAGCGCGACGTCCACCATGCCCTCGAACTCCATCGTGCGGATCATGTCGAGGTTCCAGACGCTCCCCGTGTAGCGCAGCTTCGCCTTCTTGAGCCGCTGCTTGAGGTCGAGCAGGATATCGACCCCGGCCTTCATCGTCGCCTCGTCGCGGAAGAGCCCGAAGTGGGCGAACATCGCTTCCCTCATCTCTTCGCGGATGGCGTAGAAGTCCTCCGAGCCCTCGCGCGCGGCCAGCTCGGCGATGGTCGACTCGACGGCGGCGCCGGCTTCGCCGCCGCTCTTGACCGGCCCGAGCGGACGCTCGCGGCCGAGGATGTCGCGCGCGGCGGCGGCGCCGGCCCGACGACCGAAGACGATCGTCTCGAGCAGTGAGTTGCCGCCCAGACGGTTGGCCCCGTGCACGGTGACGCAGCCGCACTCGCCGGCGGCGTACAACCCCGGCATGAGCGTGCGCCCGTCGACGTCGGTGTCGATGCCGCCCATCGAGTAGTGCTGCGCCGGGGCGATCGGGATGGGCTCGTAGACCGGGTCGACACCCTCGAAGTGGATGGCCAGGTCGCGCGTGCCCGGGAGGCGGTCGGCGAGCTTCTCCGCGCCGAGGTGCCTCAGGTCGAGGTACACGTAGTCCTTACCGTCGATGCCGCGACCCTCGATGATCTCGGTCTGGATCGATCGTGCGGTGATGTCGCGGGGGGCGAGCTCCATCGCCTTGGGCGCGTACCTCGCCATGAAGCGCTCGCCGTCCTTGTTGAGCAGATACCCGCCTTCTCCGCGGCAGCCCTCGGTCATGAGGATATGCGTCGTATACAGCCCCGTCGGGTGGAACTGGACGAACTCCATGTCCTTGAGCGGCACGCCGGCGTGGTAGGCCATGGCGGCGCCCCCGCCCGTGCTGATCATGGAGTTGGTGGTCTTGGCGAACGTGCGACCCGCGCCGCCCGTCGCCATGATGACACCCTCGGCGCGGAACTCCTCGAAGCCGCCCTTGGTCATGTTGTAGGCGATGACGCCCCTGCAGATGCCGTCGTCGACGATGAGCCGGCAGACGAACCACTCGATGTACTGTCGGATCTGCCGCCGGTAGGTCTGCTCGACGAGCGTGTGCAGCAGGTAGTGACCGGTCTTGTCGGCGCCGTAGCAGGTGCGCGGATACCCGGCGCCGCCGAACGGCCGCTGCGAGATGCGACCGTCGTCGTAACGGCTGAACGGGCAGCCCCAGTGCTCCATCTGGTAGATAGCCGGGACGGCGTCGGTCGTCATCTGCAGGGCCGCCGGCTGGTCGGCGAGGTAGTCAGACCCCTTGATCGTGTCGAAGGCGTGCTTCTCCGGGGAATCGTCGTGGCCGTCGGGGTTGTTCGCGAGTGCCGCGTTGACGCCGCCCTGCGCCGCGCCTGAGTGACTGCGGCCGGGGTGGACCTGACTGAGGATGGCGACGTCCACGCCCTCCTCCTGGGCCTCGATCGCGGCGCGCAGGCCGGCGAGCCCGCCGCCGACGACGATCAGCTGATGGTCCGGCATGGCTTCACTCCCCTCAGCTGACCCAGACCCAGAGGGCCCAGATGCCGTAGATGACGGACACCGCGCCGACCGCCCAGAGAAGGGCGTCGAAAGCGCGGCGGCCCTTGCCGAGGTGCGCGTAGTCGAGGACCACCATGCGCACCCCGTTGAGCGCGTGGAACACGACCGCGAACAGCAGCAGCGCGTCGTTCAGCAGCACGGCGCCGGAGGCGAGTCGTTGACCGATGTCGTCGAACGTCAGCGGAGCGCTCGCGAACAGGTGGGTGAGGATCAGGTGGATCATGATCGTCACCAGCACCAGGACGGCGGTGACACGCTGGCCGAGCCACGGCCACATCCCGCCCGTGTCGCGCGCCACGACCTCTTGTCTCATCATCATCGGCCTCCGGCTAGAAGATCGAGGGCCAGGCGCTCCAGGTGAAGACGGCCAGCGTCGCCGCGGCGACGACCATGACCACCCAGAAGATCGCCTTGTGCCGACCGATGCCGACACCCAGGTCCATAAGGAGAATGCGCACCCCGTTGAGCGCGTGGTAGAGGACGGCGGCCACCAGCATGAGCTCGAAGAAGACCATGATCGGGTTGTGGAAGAACTCCATCAGGTCGTCGAGGGCGTCGGCGCCGGCCCGCCCCTGCGAGATCACGACGATGTGGACAAAGAGATAGCCAGCCAGGATGAGGCCGCTGACACGGAAGAGGAGCCAGGCCCACATCCCCAGTCCCTTCCACAGCCCTGCACCCACATTGGCTGCCTCACGCTCCTTCACATCCACGGCGCTACCCCCATTCGAGGTCGAGACGGTCGCACGGTCCACTGGCTCTGAATCGTAAGACGCAGGCAAACCGAGGGCAACACGGCGGAGAGGACGGGCTGGCCAACAGGAGACGGTCGGGCGCGCCGTCACGTGACGCGGACGGCGCTGCGCGCTCAGTCCGGCAGCTCACGCTCGGCGGCGGCCACGACGTCGGCCATGGCCGCCTGAGCCCCGTCGGGCAGCGGCGGCGGGGTGTGCGTGGCGAGGAGCGCCTCGACGCGCTCGACCGCCTCGTCCCACTCGGGGTCGGGCGGGCTCGCCGCGGGTGACACCAGCGGGTCGACGGGAGACGTCGCCGGCGGGCGCGCCGCCTGCCAGGTCTCGTAGGCGACGCGCCGGTACAGGTCGGGGCGCCAGTGCTCACCGGCGCGCAGTGTCGCCGAGGTCTCCTTGGCCGACAGGTAATGGCCGCCCGGGCCCACGCGCTGGATGAGGTCGAGCATGAGGTGCTCGTCGTCGAGCTCCACGCCCCGCTCCAGGCGCCGGCACGCGCCCCAGAGCTCGGCGTCGAGGAGCAGCTTGGGCAGGCAGAGGGCGTTGGCCGAGTTCAGCATCCCCATGCCGATGAGGATGTCGGCCCCGGCGAGCAGCCCGGTCGCCGTCATCAGGGCGGACTCGGCACCGAGCCGGGATCCCGGCGTCCAGGCGTCGGTCGAGAAGCCCACGGTGAGGATCGGTAACTCGTACGAACGGCCGAGCTCGGCCAGGGCCAGGTTCATGAGCACGCTCTCCGGCGACGCCGCCGCGTAGCTCGCCGCGTGCATGTCCATGAGCGCGGCGTTGGCGACGTAGACCAGGGGGCAGCCGGGCTCGAGCAGCTGGAAGAGGACGACGCTGGAGAGCACCTCGGCGTTGGTCTGCACGATCGCGCCGGCGAGGGTCGCCGGGGCGGTGGCGCCGGCGAGGGGCAGCGCGTAGACGCTGAGCGGGACGCGCTGCCGCACCAGCGCCATCGCCGCCTCGACGGCATCGGCCTCGTGCTGCAGCGGCGAGACCGGGCAGTAGATCGCCGAGAACACGGGGTGGGCAGGGTCCCAGCGCCCGCCCGGCGAGGCGAGCCCGGCCAGATCCATGACATAGGGCACGTCCTGCGGCGCGAGCACCGCGCCCTGGGCGTGCTTGCCGCTCGCCGTGAGCAGCGTGTGCGTCGCGAGCACGGCCTCGAGGCGGGGCTCGACGCTGCCGCTCGGGTTGACCGCGTACCAGCTCAGGCCGACCTCGTCGAGGGCGTCGCCCACGAGAGTGGCGGCGCGCAGGTCGTCGAGGGTCGCCTGGCGGCGCTCGAACGTGTGGTGGTCGAGCACGTAAGCGCCGATGCCGTCGTGCGTAGGGTAGGTCGCGCTGCCGTCGAGGTGCAGGTCGTGGGTGCCGTCCCGGGCCCCGAGCACGATCTCGCGGGGCGCCGCGGCGGCGGTCGCCTCGACGAGCTCCGGCGGGATCCACACGACGCCCGACTCCTTGTCGACCCGCGCCCCCGCGTCGCGCAGCACGTCCCTGGCGGCGGCACTCTTGAAGGCGACGCCGGTGTTGCCGAGCACGTCGAGCGTCGCCGCGCGCAGGCGCTCGAGGGCGGCGTCGTCGAGCAGTGTCAGGCTGGGGCGCATGGCGCCCCATCTTCCTTCGCCGGGCGCAGGGGGCGCAAGCGCGGCGGGAGTGCGCACGCGGCGATCGGGGCCGCGACGCCTCGGCTTATCGCTTGCGCCCGCTGCGCCCGCGGGCCGCGGTGGACTTCTTGGCCTGCCCCGTCTGCCGCGCCGGGGCCGACTTCGGCTTCACGTTCCCGGCCGGCTCTTCGTTCCCGGCGGGTCTCTCGTCAGCGGCCGGCTTGCGGGCGGCAGGCTTCTTCGCGCCCGGCTCGGCCGGGCTCTTGGCGACGCCCTTCTTCGTGCCGGGCTTCGCCGGGCCCTTGCCGGCGCCCTTCTTCGCCGCCGGGCGGGTCCGCTTCTTCGCTGGCGGCTTCGGCGCGCCGGTCTTCGGCGCGCTGCCTACGGCGGCCGCCGTTTCGGAGCGCACCTTGTTCAGCAGCCCCTGCGCCTCCTCGAGCAGCTCGTGCGCCTCGGTGATCTCGCGCCCGGCGCGGCGGCCGTCGATGGTGAGGCCCATGGCCGCCTCCCATACCTGCTCGACCCGGTCGACGGGCACGAAGGTCATGTCGGCGCGCAGGTTCTCTGGCACGTCCTCGAGGTCGACCTGGTTGCGCGTCGGCAGGATCACGGTGTGGATGCCGGCGCGCTGCGCGGCCAGCGTCTTCTCCTTGAGGCCGCCGATGGGCAGCACCTGGCCGGTGAGCGTGACCTCACCCGTCATCGCCACCTCGCTCGAGATCGGCGTGTCGGTGACGAGCGAGCAGATCGCCGTCGCCATCGTCACGCCGGCCGACGGGCCGTCCTTGGGGATCGCCCCGGCCGGCACGTGGATGTGGATGTCGTTCTTCTGGAAGTACTCGTCGTCGACGCCGAGCTCGCGGGCGTGGGCGCGCACGTAACTCAGGGCCGCCTGCGCCGACTCCTTCATCACGTCGCCGAGCTGGCCGGTCACGGTGACGTGCCCGGTGCCCGGCATGGCCGTCGCCTCGATGAACAGGATGTCGCCGCCGACCGGCGTCCAGGCGAGGCCGGTCGCCACGCCCGGGTCGGACGTGCGCCGCTTGGCCTCGGCGTAGATGCGCGGCCGGCCGAGGAGCTCGTGGACGCGCTTGACGTTGACGGTGAAGCGCTTGCGGGTGCCGTTCGGGGCCTCGGCGACCTCGCGGGCGAGCTTGCGGCAGACGGTGCCGATCTCGCGCTCGAGGTTCCGCACCCCGGCCTCACGCGTGTAGGCGCTGACGATCTCGTTGATGGCCTCGTCCTTGAAGGTCACCTGAGTCGGCCGGAGGCCGTTGCCCTCGACCTGCCGAGGGACGAGGTAGTTGCGCGCGATGTGGAGCTTCTCCTCGACCGTGTACCCGGCGAGGTTGATGATCTCCATGCGGTCGCGCAGCGGCGGCGGGATCGGCTCGAGTTGGTTGGCGGTCGTGATGAACATGACCTTCGAGAGGTCGAAGGGCAGGTCCATGTAGTGGTCGCGGAAGGTGAAGTTCTGCTCGGGGTCGAGCACTTCAAGGAGGGCGCTCGACGGGTCGCCACGCCAGTCGGCCCCGGTCTTGTCGATCTCGTCGATCATGAACAGGGGGTTGTTGGTGCCGGCATCGCGCATGGCGCGGATGACGATGCCGGGCATCGCCCCCACGTAGGTGCGGCGATGCCCCCGGATCTCGGCCTCGTCGCGCACGCCGCCGACACTGATGCGCTCGAACTTGCGGCCCATGGCCTCGGCGATCGAGCGCCCCAGGCTGGTCTTGCCGACCCCGGGCGGGCCGACGAAGCAGAGGATCGGCCCGTGCAGGTCGGCCTTCAGCTTGCGCACGGCGAGGTACTCGAGGATCCGGTCCTTGACCTTCTCGAGGTCGTAGTGGTCGCGGTCGAGGATCTGGCGGGCGTGGGCGATGTCGAGGTTGTCCTGGCTCGAGACCGTCCACGGCAGGGTGATGATCCAGTCGAGGTAGGTGCGGATGACCGGGTACTCGGCGCTCTGCGACGGGATCTTGGTCAGGCGGTCGAGCTCGCGCCGCGCGACCTTGTCGATCTCTTCGGGCAGGGCGAGCTTGTCGAGCTGCTCGCGCAACTCGTTGACCTCGGCCTGGGTCTCGTCGGTCTCGCCGAGCTCCTGCTGGATCGCGCGCATCTGCTGGCGCAGGAAGTACTCGCGCTGGTTCTTGTCGATCTCCTGCTTGACGTCGCTCTGGATCTTGGAGCCCAGCTCGAGGACGTCGAGCTCGCGGGTGAGGATGCCGATGAGGGCGCGCAGACGCGTCTCCACGTCGGACTCCTCCAGGAGCTGCTGCTTCTCCTCGGTACGGATGCGCATCGTCGACGCGATGAGGAAGGCGAGCGGCCCCGGGTCCTCGACGTTGGCCGCCGCCATCTCGAGCTCTTCGGGCAGGTAGGGCACGAGCTCGACGATCTTGGAGAACGTGCCCAGCAGGCTGGCCCGCAGGGCGTCGACCTGCTTGCTCTCGACGACGACGTCGTCGATCTTGGAGATGGCGGCGGCGAGGTACGGCGTCTCCTGTGTGAAGCGGTCGACGCGCACCCTCGCGATGCCCTGCACGAGGATGCGCATCGTGCCGTCGGGCAGCTTGATCATCTTGTGGGCGATGCCGACCGTGCCCATGGTGTAGAGCTCTTCGGGGCCCGGGGTCTCGAGCTCGGCGTTCTTCGAGGCGACCAGGGCCAGCATGCGGTCGCCGGCGAGGACGTCGTCGATGAGCTTGATGGAGCGCTCCTGGCCGATGGTCAGCGGGATCATCGTGTCGGGGAAGACGACGGTGTCGCGCAGCGGCAGGACCGGCAGGACCTCGGGGATCTCGGCCGCCGACTGCTCGACCGGCTGGGCGGGCTCGGGTGTGCTCATGCCGGCTCCTCGTCGGTCGAGGTGATCTGGATGCGCCGCGCGCCCTCGCGCTCGACGAGCGCGAGGCGCACCTCGAGGATGCCGGCCTCGTAGGTGGCGCTGCTGCTCTCGGGGTCGACGTCGACCATCAGGCGCACGTGGCGCTCGAAGGGACCGTAGTCCATCTCGACCTGCTGGTAGACGCGCCCGCCGGCCGTCGGGAACGTGCGCTCGCCGCGCACCACGAGCTCGCGACGGTCGATGTAGAGCTCGATGTCGGCGCGCTCCATCCCGGGCAGCTCGAAACGCACGACGATCTCGCGCGTCTCCTCCTCGAAGTAGGCGTCGGCGGCGGGTTTGAACCCGCGGCCGTGGTACTGCGAGCGACTGCTGACGACACACGAGTCGTTGAAGGCGCGCAGTACCTCGCTCTGCATCTTCTCTTTGCTCACGGGAGGACTCCTTGACCACCGCCCCGCGGACGCACGCTGCCCGCCGCGGGCGCTCTCCTGGTTGCTGTGCCGCAGACTCTACCCCTCGCCGACACGCCTGTAACGAGGCCCGCGCGGCCGGGGCCTCGCCAGGCGGCGGCCGCCCGCGTACCGCACCCGGGGAGGCGAACGCGTCGGCGCGCGCCACAGCCAGCCCCCACCGCGCCGCGAGGCGCGTCCGGGCTGCGCTGCGGCGCGCACCGCCCGGGCGGCCGACGGCCGGTCTGCCGGGGTGGTAGCATCGGCGCGCCATGGCGCCGAGAGTGGAGAAGAGGAGAGACGACGCACCGGCCGCGGGGCCACAGCGCACCGGGGCCCGGCTGGCGCTGGCCGCCGGCATCGTCGCCCTCGCCCTCTCGCCGCTCGTCGCCTACCTCGCCGCCTCGTTCGGCGGCGGCCAGGGGCCGGGCTCGCCGGCGGTCTGGAGCGTGCCGGGCGTCGCCCTCGTCGCGCTCTACGCCTTCGTTGCGCCGGCCGGTGCCTTCACCGCCTGGGGTACCGCCGGCAGTGGGCGCCTGCCGCTCGCCGGCGCCGTCGTCGCCGTGGCGGCGAACCTCGCCGCGCTGGCCGTGCTGCTGGTGATGAGAGCCGGCGACTTCGTCTGGGGGCCGGGCCTCCTGCTCTTCTTCGCCCTCTTCCTGCTGCCGGGAGCCCTCGCCGCGCTGGCCGTCGCTCCACTGCGACGGGCCGGCGCCTAGCCTCGACGGCCGGCCCCTGACGTCGGCGGCCGGCCCCCGACCTCGACAGCCCGCCCCGGGCCTCGGCGGCCGGCCCCCCGGGAGTCAGCAGCCGGCCCCCGACCGCGCGACTCTCGCCGCCGGCGCCGCTCGCGGCGCGGGCGACCGCCCCTCGTCGCGTGTCGATGCCCCGCGACCCCACCTCCCGCCCTCGTGCTGCGACGGGAGCCGCCGGGGGAGAGCCGCCGTCGCAGCGCGCACCGGCAGTCTGCCGCAGCCGGAGATCCCGCACGAGAGTGACGAACCGGTCACCCCGGTGACGACGGGCGGCGGCGCAGCCGGGCGGCGGCGGCGAGACCGGCCAGCCGGTCACACCTTGCGGACGGACGACACCTGGACGGGCCGGGCAACGGATCCGAGACTCACAGGCCGGCCGCGGTACGGCGGCGGCGCCGGACCGCGGCGGCGCAGCCGGACCGCGGCGGCGCAGCCGGACCGCGGCGGTGCCGTGCATCCGTCGGGCGCTCCCTGTACCATGACGTCGTGCAGCTCGCCTTCACGACCGTCGATGAGCTCTTCGCTCTGCTCGAGCAGGCCGGCGAAGCCCTCGATTACCGCGAAGTCTGGCCGCACCTCTTCCCCGTCGCCGGCTGTTCCCCCGCGCTCGTGCACGCGCTCGTCGACGACATCGTGCGTAATGACGAGCGCTTCGTCTGGGAGAGCGACGTCCACCTCGGCCTTGCGGCCTGGCGCGCCACTCGTCGCGACCTCAGCGACGTCGTCTTCACCGTGGTCGACCTCGAGACCACGGGCGGCACCCCGGGTCTCGCCAAGATCACCGAGGTCGGGGCCGTGCGGGTCGAGGGCGGCGCGCAGACGGCGACGTTCTCGTCGCTGGTCGACCCGCGCGTGCACATCCCCGCGATGATCACCCGCCTGACCGGCATCGACGACGGCACCGTGGCCGGCGCGCCGCCGGTCGAGACCGTCCTCCCGCGCTTCGTCGAGTTCGCCGAGGGCACCGTGCTCGTCGCCCACAACGCGCGCTTCGACCTCGGCTTCCTCGACTACGAGCTCGGGCGGCTCTGCCGCCAGTCCTTCCAGCGGCCCGTCCTCGACACGCTGCGCCTGGCGCGCAAGCTCTGCCCCCAGCAGCGCTGCTCGCTGGCCGCGCTCGCCGAGCGCTTCGACACGGCGGTCAAGCCCGGGCACCGGGCCCTCAGGGACGCCCAGGCGACCGCCGAGCTGCTCCTCCTCTTCCTCTCGTGGCTCGAGGAGCAGGGCATGACCACCCTCGAGGAGGTCGCCCGCTACTGCGAGCCAGGATCGCGGCGCAACTACCACAAGATCGCCCTCACGGAGGGCCTGCCGACACGGCCCGGCGTGTACGTCATGCGCGACAAGGCGGGGCACGCCCTCTACATCGGTAAGGCCGAGAACCTGCGCCGGCGCACCCGCGACCACTTCCTGCAGCGGCAGGCCTACGGGGCGCGGCAGGCGCTCGAGCTGCTCGAGCGTATCGACGTCGTCGAGACGGGCTCCGAGTTCGGCGCCCTGCTGCTCGAGCAGCGCCTCATCGCCCGCCACCGCCCGCTTTACAACCAGCACGGCACGCGGGTGCCCGCCTACCACTACGCCAAGCTCACGAGCGAGGAGTACCCAAGGCTCTACGCCACCCCCAACCTGCGCGACGACGGCGGGCTCTACGCCGGCCCGTTCCGCAAGGCGAGCCTGGCACGCGCCTTCGTCGACTGCCTCACGAGCGCCTACCCGCTGCGCACCTGCGTGCGGCTGCCGGCTTCGGGCCGCAGAGCAAGTACTGCCGGCGCGGGAGACGGCGCGGGTGACCGGGTGGGAGACGGCGCGGGTGGCCGGGTGGGAGACGGAGCGGACGGCGGCGCGAGCCTGGCCCGGAGCGACGGCTCGAGCGGGGCGCGGAGCGCGAGCGCCCGCGCGCGCACCGGCAGACGCGGACGTCACGGCGACCACCCCTGCCCGCGCGCCGGCACCGGCGCTTGCCTCGCCCCCTGCCGCCGCGAGCTGAACGGGGAGTACGACGAGGCGGTGTCGCAGGTGCGCCGCGTCCTGCACGGCGACGGCGCCGACCTCGACGCGCGCCTCGTCGCGCGTCAGGCGCACCTCGTCGAGCTGCTCGCCTTCGAGCAGGCCCAGCACGTGCAGGAGCAGCGCGAGCTGGCCGAGCGCGCCCTGCGCTCCATCAGGCGCCTCACGGCCGCCGTCCGCGAAGAGGCGGTCCTCGTCTACCCCGCGCGCACGCGAGGTCGGGCGCGACTCTGGGGGGTACGGGGCGGCGCGGTCGTCGTCGAGCGCGAGGTGCGCGTCGCCGGGTTCGACCACACGGCGGCGCTCGACTTCCTCGCCGAATTGGCGGCCGCCGCGCCGCCGGCGCCGCCGCTCCCCAGCACACGTATCGACGAGATCCTTCTCGTGCACGGCTGGCTGCAGCGGCACCGCGCCGCCGTCGGCGTCCTCGATCTCGGCCGCGGCGACGCCCGCACGGCCTGGCGGGCCCTCGACGGCGCGGCGCGCCCGGCGCTCGCCGCGGCACTCGTCGACCGCGTACGCCGGGCGGTCGCGCCGGCCGACGAGGCCGAAACCGGCGGTTCGAGCGCCGCCGGCGGCGCCGGCGGCGACTCCGCCGCGCCCGTCGAGGGCCTGACGGCGTCGGGGGCCGCGCAGGCTGCGGCAGGGACCCGGTAGCGACCCCCAGACGGGGGCGGCGACCGGGGTTCAGCCCTCGAGCCAGACCAGGGCCGTCCACGCGGTCGCGCCGTCGCCGGTCGTGACGCGCAGGTGGACCCGGCCCGACGCCGGCGAGGCGCCGTCCGGGCGCGTCGCCGTCGGCGCCCGGGCACGTTGCCGACGCCGCCCTGTCGCGGGACAACAGAGACGGCGGCCGGGCGCAGGAGAACGAAGGCGCCGCCCTGTCGTGGGGCGAACGAAGGGGGCGCCGGCGCCCGGCTCATGCCGGGCGCCGGCGCCCCCCGATCGCCCTCAGAAGGGCACGGACGTGCCGCTCAGGTCCGGGTCACTCCTCCACCGCCTGCGGCTTACGCGCGCGGAGCACGAAGACGATGATGAGGGCCACGATCACCGCGCCCACGGCGAGCGCGATCCAGAGAGCCGTGTTGCCGCCCTCGTCGACCGCCGCGTCGGCCGTCTTCGGCTGGATGCTCAAGAAGTTCATGTAGCCGCAGCCGTTGCCGAAAGGCGGGAGCAGCACGTTGCCGCTCGGCTCGGGGATGTGGATGTAGCCCTCCCACTTGTCGGTGTTCCACGCTTCGAAGTCGGGGCCGTAGTCGGTCACGATGTACGGGCACTGCTCGTACAGGATCTCCTGCATGCGGTGGATGTACCCGAGGCGCGTCTCCGTGTCGAGCTCCTCAGCCTGGAGGAGGTAGAGCTCCTCGTACTCGGGGTCGGACCAGTTGCAGTCGCTCCAGTTCTCGATCTGGTCCGCGGTCATATAGCTCAACATGGAGCCGGGGTCGAAGTCGAGGTACCAGCCCCAGAGGAAGAGCTCGAAGTCGGGTGCGAACGTGTCGCCCTCGTAGTTGTACATGCGGTCCATGAGGGCGCCTTCGTCCATCACTTCGATCTTGATCTCGACGCCGACGTCCTTGAACCAGCCGGCGAAGAGCTTCGCCCACTGCTGGCTCTCGTTCGACTCCGTGCGCGCGATCAGGCTGAGCTTGATCGGCTTCCCGTCGTACTCGCGGACCCCGTCGCCGTCCGAGTCGAGATACCCGGCCTCGTCGAGCAGCTGCTTGGCCTTCTCGGGGTCGTAGGTGTACCTGACGTCGTCAGGGGGCTCCCAATGCCAGTCCGGGTCCTTGTAGTAGTTGGGCGGGATGATCGTCGTGCCCGGCGGCGAGTACCCCTGCCACACGAGGTCGACGCCCTTCTGCAGGTCGACGGCCCAGGCGAGCGCCTGCCTGAACCTCCAGTCCCGGCAGGCGGGGTGAGCCTTGCTGTCGTCGCTGTCGTAGCAGTTGAAGCCAAGCTCGTTGAAGCCGTCGACGGAGATCGCCTCGGCGGTGATGCCCGGCTCGTTCTCCAACTGCGCCATTTGACCCGCCCCGAGGGCGGCGGCGCCGTCGATGTTGCCGGACTTGAGGTCCTGCACCATCGTATCGGTGTTCGTGAAGTAGACGAAGTAGATCTCGTCGATCTTCGGCGCCGGGCCCCGCCAGTTCGGGTTGGCCTCCATCTTCACGTACGAGTTCTTCTTCCACTCGGTGCAGATGAACGGTCCGGAGCCGACGATCGTCGGGAGGTTCTGGAAGCCCTCGGCCGCGTCTTCGGGGCTGATCTTGGACCAGACGTGCTCGGGCACGATCGGCACGTAGTGGCGGATCATGTCGGGCTTGGGCTTCGAGCAGGTGAACTCGACCGTGTAGTCGTCGATCACGGTCGCCTGCTCGATGAGGTTCGTGTACGCGGTCCAGTTCTCGAGGTCGTTCTCGATGACGTAGTTGTACGAGAAGGCGACGTCATCGGCCGTCAGGGGTTCGCCGTCGCTGAACACCGCGTCCTGGCGCAGGGTGAAGGTCCAGGTGAGACCGTCCTCACTCGTCGTCCAGTCGGTAGCGAGGCCCGTCGACTCCTCACCCTTCATCGGGCTGAGCGTGGCCGCGTCAAAGCCGATGAGCGCATCGTAGTTGAGGTACCAGATCTCGAACGCCTCCGCCGTGTACCCGATGTACGGGTTCATGCTGTCCGGCTCGTCGGGCCAGCCGACACGGTAGATGACCTTCTCGTCGCCTGCCGCCGGCGACGCGGTCTCTTCGGCGGCGGCGCTCGCCAGACCCGCGACCAGCGAGACCGCGAGTGCCGCCAGAAGCAGCAGGACGATGAGGATCGGCGTGCGACGGTGACTCGTGCTTCCCATAGCTCTCCCCTTTCCGCAGGCGCGGATGCGCGAGCGTCGCCCCCCAGCGTCGCTCTAAGATGCGACAATCATAGTCACGGTCGCTCGTCCGAGACAAGCGGCGCACGCACACGGCTGTTCCGTTGAGGCGACAGACACGCCTCCGCGGTCGTTCCGCCCGACGTTGACACGAACATACGTTCGTGCCACACTCGAGATCCCCGCACGACCATCCAGCGACCACGGAGCAGCACGTGACCGGCCGACCGACCCCCGAGGAGCAGGCGCCCACCCCGCGACCCTCCGGCCGTCGAGGCCCCGAGCCGATCGGCGTCACCTGGGACGCGCGGCGGCGCCAGCCCTCGTCCTTCGGCTGGCGCCGCCGCCGCTGGCGCGTGCGCCGCGTGCTTGAGCGCTGGGTCGTCGAGACGGGGTGGTGGAGCGAGGCGACCCGGGTCAGCCGCTCGTACTGGCGCGTCGAGGCCGAGGGTCGCGTGCTCGAGCTCTGCTACGACCGCCTCGCCAGGCGCTGGACCCTCGAGCGCATCCTGAGTTGACGCGCCGCGACGCAGCCGACGGGGCGGGTCGCCTCCCCCGGCCGTCTCGCCCTCACGCGCGGCCGCCGGCACGCCCCCGTCCACGCCGGCACCGGTCCGCTCGCGGGAGAGAACCGGCGGCGGCGGGCAGACTGCCACTGGACAGGCGGCCGCCGAGGCGCGACCATCCCGCAGGGGGACCGACCCTGCAGTCGTCACGCCGGCCGCGGGCCGAGACCCGCGAGGGGAGGCACAGTGAGCGAGCCGAAGGTCGTCATCCGGGCGCAGGACATCGACGCCGTGGTCTTCGACATGGACGGCGTCGTCACCCAGACCGCGAGCCTGCACGGCGCCGCCTGGACACAGCTCTTCAACGCCTACTTCGAGGAGCGCGGGCGGCGCACCGGCGAGCGCTTCGAGCCCTTCACCGAGGCCGACTACCTGCGCTACGTCGACGGCAAGCCGCGCTACGACGGGGTGCGCGACACGCTCGCCTCGCGCGGCATCGAGCTGCCCTGGGGCGACCCCGGCGACCCGCCCGGCGCGGAGACGGTGTGCGGCCTCGGCAACCGCAAGAACGTCCACTTCGTGGCCGCGATCGAGGAGCGCGGGGCACAGGTCTTCGAGGGCACGATCGAGTTCATCCGCGAGCTCACCGCGGCCGGAATCCGCGTGGCGATCATCTCGGCGAGCAAGAACGCGACGATGATCCTCGAGTCGGCCGGCGTGCGCGACCTCTTCGAGACCCAGGTCGACGGTGTCGTCGCCGCCGAGATGGGCCTGCCGGGCAAGCCCGACCCCGCCGTCTTCCTCGAGGCAGCGCGGCGCCTGGGCGTCGGCCCCGAGCGCGCCGTCGTCGTCGAAGACGCGGTCGCCGGCGTAAAGGCGGGCCGCGCCGGCGGCTTCGCCCTCGTCATCGGCATCGACCGCGGCGGCAACGCCGAGGGCCTTGCCGCCAACGGCGCCGACGTCGTCGTCAACGACCTCGCCGAGGCCGCCGTCGCGAGGTAGCCGCGGTGCGCGGCGAAGCCGTCGTCATGGCTCAGCCGCTTCGCATCAAGAAGCCGCCGTCGCGAACTGAACGGTCGGCGTCACGCGACCATCGGCGCCGCGGCCTGTCCCGCGGCAGGCCGCGATGCGGCGTCAGCCGGATGGGCGACGGCGGCGCGGCGCCAGCAGATCGGCGTAGCGCGTGAGCAGCGGCGCGCTCACGGCGGTGAGCAGCACGTACACCGCCGCCAACGGTGCCAGACGCGGGTCGACGCCGGTCGTCCCCGCGAGGCTGGCGATGACGATCGAGAACTCGCCGCGGGCGACGAGCGCCGTGCCGGCCCGCAGGCGGCCGGCGACGCCGCTCCTGCCGCGCACCGCCACCCAACCGGTCCCCATCTTGGTCGCGACGGTGATCGCCCACAGCGCCAGAGCCACACCGAGCACACCGGGGATCGCCGTCTCGTCGACCATGAACCCGAACGACATGAAGAACAGCGCCGCGAACAGGTCACGCAGCGGACCGAGCAGCTCGCGGGCGCGTTGCGCGATCGATCCCGAGATCGACAGCCCCACGAGAAAAGCCACGACCCCGCCGGAGACATGGCCCAGCTCGGCGACGCCCCCGGCCATCAACAGGAGCCCCATGACGCTCAGGAGCACGACCTCGCTCTTCGGGTGCGCGAGGCGCCGGCCGAGAGAGGAGCCGTGCCGGCGGGCCAGCGAGAGCGCGACGAAGGCGAGCGCCGTGGCGCCCGCGGCCCAGCCGACGCCGGCGACGATGCTCCCTCCGGCGAGCAGCACGGCCATGAGCGGCAGGTACGGGGCCATCGCGAGGTCCTCCAGCACGAGGATCGCCAGCATCCCCGGAGTCTCCCGGTTGGCGAGCCGTCCCAGGTCGTCCAGCACCTTGGCCACGATGCTCGACGAAGAGATGTAGGTCACCCCGCCCAGCACGGCGGCGTGCAGCCCGCCGAGCCCCATGAGGAGACCGACGATGAAGCCGGGCGGGAAGTTGAGGACCATATCGAGGAGCCCGGCCGGCAAGCTGGAGCGCAGGCTGCCGACGACGTCGTCGACGACGTACTCGAGGCCCAGCATGAAGAGCAGGAGGATCACGGCGATCTGCGTACCGATCTCCATCGCGGTCGCGTCGAGATCGCGCGGGGCGACGGAACCTATGACGAGGCCGGCGAGCAGGTAGAGGGGGATCGGCGAGAACGCGGTGTGGGCGGCGAGGCGGGCGAGCAGGGCGAGGAGCACGAGCACGGCGCCGATCGCGATGAGGAGGACCGCCCCGCTCGGGGTCACCGCGACGACGCCGCCCACGGCCGCTACCCCGAGCGCAGCAGGCGGCCCAGAGCCTCGGCCCCCTCCGGCGTGCCGACGACCACGGCCACGTCGCCCGGTCTGACCGTGAAGGACGAGGGCGGGGCGACGATCATCTTGCCGTCCCGGAGAACGGCGACGATGGACGCGGCCCCCTCGTCCTGGTGCTCGATGTCGTGGAGGCTGCAGTTGCCGCAGGCCGATGCGGCGTCGACGCTCACCCAGTCGATGGTCAGCCCCTCCATCAGGAGTTGGGGGCGCATCGACGCGGCCTCGGTCACGCGCGCCTGGCTGAGCACCTCGGTGAGCGCCTTGACATCACCCCTCGCGAGACGCAGGACCTCGTGACAGACGTCGGGGTCGTCCCTGTCGCAGAGCAGGATCTCGGCCCGTCCGCTGTTGTGATTGATGGTCACGAGATGGTCGCCGCTCTCCAGCGGGAACTCGAAACGGATGCCGACGCCGGGCAGGCGGGTCTCCTCGATCTCGCTCATACCGAGAGTGTAGCTCACGAGTGTCCGGGTCGAACAGGGGAAGAGGGAGAGCCGCCGGGCGGGGGGGCGGGGGGCACGACCGTCGATCTGATCCCCGCCGGCGGCTGGGCCACAGCACCCGACGAGGCATTGACACGAACATATGTTCGTGTCACCATCGAGAGGTCCGAACCACGGGCGCCGCGGCCTGAGCCACCCCACCGGCCGCGGTCGCGGCGCCCACCCCGCGACCAGCGAGCGCGTGAGCTTCGTCCACCTGCACACCCACACGGTCTTCTCGTTCGGCGACGGCGCCTGCCGCATCGACGAGCTCGTCGCCGAGGCGGCGCGCCTCGAGATGCCGGCGCTCGCCGTCACCGACCACGAGGGGCTCTACGGCGCGGTGCGCTTCTACCAGGCCTGCGAGGCGGCCGGCGTCAAGCCGATCGCCGGCGTCGAGCTCACCGTCGAGCCCGTCGCCGACGCCGGGCGGCGCACGGACGCCGCGAGCCGGGTCGGCGGCCGGCAGCCGGCCGATCGGCGGCCGAGCCCGCGCGGGCTCCCCGGCGCCGGGCGGCGACTCGCGGGTGCGGAGGGCGGGGGTGGGGTCGACGGGGGCTCATGTCGGGTGGGCGCGCCCGAAGGGCGGCCGTACCCACCGGGTCGACATGGAGCGCAGCGCCCCCCGGAGACCCCGCCCCCGCCCGGAGCGCCCGCCACGCCGCCCGGCGCCGCCCTCGGCGACGACGGCCGCATCCGGCACCTCAAGGCGGCGGCGACAATGCCGCCGGCCGCCGCCAGGGCCGCCGGCGGCCACCACCTCGTGCTGCTCGCCAAAGATTACGCGGGCTGGTCCGACCTCTGCCGCATCATCAGCGCCGCCCACCTCGAGCACCCGGGCGAGCCGCCGCTCGCCCGCCTCGAGACCCTCGCCGCCCACGGCGGCCACATCGTCGCCCTCTCCGGCTGCCGGCGCGGCGAGGTCTGGTCGCGCCTCCTCGCCGGCGACCCGCAGGGCGCCCGCCGCGCGGCCTCCGTCTACCGCGAGCTCTTCGGCCGCGACTTCCACGTCGAGCTGCAGCACGAGCTGCTCCCCGACTCCACGAAGTGGCTGCGCGCCCTCCACCTGCTCGCCCGCGAGCTGCGCCTGCCCACGGTCGCGACCAACGACGTCCACTACACGCACCAGCACGACGCCCCCCTGCACGACGTGCTCGCCGCTGAGGCCGCCAGCCAGCCGCTGCCCAACCCCCTGGGGCGCAAGAACGCCGAGCTCTACCTCAAGAGCGCGGCCCAGATGCGCCGCCTCTTCCAGCGGTACCCCGACGCCGTCGCCGGCGCCGCGCGCATCGCCGAGCGCTGTCACCTCGACCTCGGCCTCGGGCGGCTCCTCTTCCCCGCCTACCCGCTGCCGCCCGACGAGACCGCCTTCTCCTTGCTCTGGAAGCACTGCTTCGCCGGCGCCGCCGAGCGCTACGGCGTGCTCACCCCCGAGGTCACCTCTCGCCTCGAGCGCGAGCTGCGCGTCATCGAGGAGCTCGGTTTCGCCGAGTACTTCCTCGCCGTGCGCGACATCGTCGAGTTCGCTCGCGGCCGCGGCATCCTCTACTCGGGCCGCGGCTCGGCCGGCAACAGCATCGTCAGCTACGTGCTGCGCGTCACCGACGCCGACCCCATCGCCCACGAGCT
>JAFGAW010000105.1 GCA_016933475.1 Thermoleophilia bacterium | reverse complement strand
GTGCCGCTCAGTCAGGCGTTGCGCGAGACAGAGGCCGCGCTGGCATCGCCCGGCGACGTGACCCTGTACGAGGCGACCTTCCGCCACGCGGGCGTGCTCGTGCGGGCCGACATCCTCGAGCGCCGCAATGGGCGCGTGCGCATGGTCGAGGTCAAGTCGTCGACACGCCTCAAGGAGCACCATCTGCCCGACGTCGCCATCCAGGCCTGGACGATCGAAGGCGCCGGCCTGCCGCTCGACGTCGTGAACGTGGCCGTCATCGACACCGACTACGTGTACCCGGGCGGGGGAGACTACCGCGGCCTGCTCAAGGAGATCCCGGTCGCCGACCAGGTGCGACCGCTGCTCGCCAAGCTCCCGGGGTGGGTGCGCGGCCTTCAGGAGGTCCTCGCGGGCGGTCTGCCCGTCATCGCCACGGGGCCGCAGTGCCGGCGCCCCTTTGAGTGCCCCTTCCTCGCATGGTGCGAAGAGCGTGAGGGGCGGGCGCCGCGGGCGGTCGTCGTGCCGCCGCCGCCCGAACCGCCCGACCCCGCTCTCGGCACCGTCGACGAACGCGCCGCGCGCTACCTCGCCGAGCTGCCGTACCCGCGCCTCTACCTCGACTTCGAGACCGTGCAGTTCGCGGTGCCGGTCTGGGCCGGCACGAGACCCTATCAGCAGCTCGTCTTCCAGTGGTCGCTGCACGTCGAGCGCGAGCCGGGGGTGCTCGAGCACCGCGCCTTCCTCGACACCAGCGGGGGGCCGCCGAGTCGGGCGGCCGCCGAGGCCCTCGTCGAGGCGGCCGGCGACGCGGGCCCGATCTTCGTGTACCACGACTTCGAGAAGTGGCGCCTGCTCGAGCTCGCGCAGATGGAGCCCGGGCTGGCGCAGTCCCTTGAGGGCATCATGGGCCGGCTCGTCGACCTCTACCGCCTCACGCGCGAGCACTACGAGCACCCCGCACTGCACGGCTCGTACTCGTTGAAGAACGTGCTCCCGACCGTCGACCCGCTGCTCGACCACGCCCTGCTCGAGGAGGTGCGCGACGGGCTCTCCGCTCAAGCCGCCTTCCACGAGGCCATCGCCCCCGACACTCCGGTCGAGCGCCGCGACGAACTGCGCGCCGGCCTGCTCGAGTACTGCGGTCTCGACACTCTCGCCCTGGTGCGCCTCGCGCATCGGCTCGAGGGCCGCCGCTGAACCAGGGCGAGGGCCGAGCGACGGCCACCGCCGAAAGAGCGCCGCGCCCGGACGAGGGCCGCGGCCGGCAGATGGCCGCAGGCGATGGAGTGCCTCGGCCCGAGTCCCCGTCCTCGAGGAGGGCCAGATGAAAGTGGTCGCGTTCAACGGCAGCGCCCGTGCCGACGGCAACACGGCGGTCATGCTGCGCGCGGTGCTCGGCGAGATCGCCGCGGCGGGCATCGAGACCGAGCTCGTGCAACTCGCCGGCAAGTGCTTCGCGGGCTGCACCGCCTGCCTGAAATGCGCGGAGACGAAGGACAACCGCTGCTCTGGCCTCCAGGACGACGGTCTCAACGCCTGCATCGAGCATATGCTGGAAGCGCAGGCCATCATCCTCGGATCGCCGACCTACTACGCCAACTGTACGGCGACGACGCAGGCGCTGATGGAGCGCGCCGGGTACGCGACGCGCAAGAGCGGCAACCCCCTGGCGCGCAAGCTCGGCGCCGCCGTGGTCGTCGCTCGCCGCGCCGGCGCGATCCACGCCTTCGACTCGATCAACCACTGGTTCCAGATCAACGAGATGCTCGTCGTCGGCTCGAGCTACTGGAACATCGGCATCGGCCGCGAGCCTGGCGACGTTGAGGGCGACGCCGAGGGGCTCGAGACGATGCGCGCCCTCGGCCGCAACATGGCTTGGGCGCTGGAGGGCCTCTACGGGTGAGCGGGGACGCGGCGGGAGCGCGGGGTGGCCGGCGTGGCCGTGCGGGTCGCGGTCCCGCCGTCGCCACGCCGGCTGCTCCGCGCACGCTTTCGCCGCGACTCCTGATGCGTGATACTGAGCGGGCATGGCATGGATCCCTCACAGTGCACGCACGTTTCTCGGCGGTTTCCTGACGACGCTGCTCTTCATCGCCGTCGTCGTCCTCGGTCTGGGCGGCGTCTTCCTGCTCGTGCACTACCTCGCCGGTCCCGTCGGGGGGTGAGGGCAGCCGTGGTCGCCGCCGCTCCGGGCGCTGCGCTCGTGCCGGCTTCGATCCGCGCAGCCGTGGCGTCCACCAGGGCGTGAGTCTCGATGGCGACTGGCGCCACGCCCCGATCAGGCGGGCGTCGCGCATCGCCCCGTGCGGCCGAGACCGAGCGGTCCCGCTCTCGCGCGGGCGTGGCCGAGCGGCCCCGTACCCGTGCGGGGGTGCCCGCCGCGGGCGGCGAGTAGCGGCGGGCGCACGAACACGTACAATCAACGGGTCGAGACGGCCGCCCCGGTCGCGAGCAGGGAGGCCGCCGCTGAGAAGGAGGTGCGCGCGTGGCGCGCTACAGGGAGCGTCTCTACACCGACTGGAAGCGCACTGCGCTCCAGCTCGCGTTCTTCGCCGTCCTCGTGCTCTTCGCGCTCTTCGTCATCGAGCCGCGGCGCGGCTACTTCTGGGCGATCCTCTTCGTGGTCGGTGGCAGCTGGATCATGGCCGGTCTCTTCTTGCGCCAGAACGCCTACCGTTGCGCCAAGTGCAAGCGCGTCTTCCGTCCGCCCGCGTCGGTCAACTTCGTCACGCCTTCGGCCGTGGGCAAGAACCCCGACGGCACCTATTACAGCTATAAGACGCTTGCCTGCCCGCACTGCGGTACGCGCGGCAAGGCACGAGTCGTCACCCGGGGCGAGCTGAAGTCGAGCGGTGAGCTGCTCGGCGAGCGGCCCGGGCGCCGCCGCTAGCGGCGCGGCGAGCGCTGCAACCCCGTGCCGTCCGCTGCGGGCCGGCAGCGGGCCGGCGGCTGATCGGCGGGCCGGCAGCGTATCGGCACGCAGGCACGCACGCACGCACGCACGCAGGCAGGCAGGCAGGCAGGCAGGCAGGCAGGCAGGCAGGCAGGCAGGCAGGTGTGGTCGACCTCCCCG
>JAFGAW010000008.1 GCA_016933475.1 Thermoleophilia bacterium | reverse complement strand
CCGGGCGGGTCAGAAGACCTTGCGCGTGAGCAGCTGACGCAGCTTGACCAGCGCCTTGCCCTGCTCGCGCGAGACCTTGCGTTGCGTGAGGCCCATCTCGGCGGCGACCTCGTGCTGCGTCAGATCCTTGAAGAACAGGAGGTAGATCAGGCGGCGCTGGAAGGCGGAGAGCCGGTCGAGGGCCTCGTAGAGGGCGATCCGGTCCTCGATCGGCAGGGCGAAGCTCTCCGGCCGCAGGGAGCGCATCAGGTGGGCATCGGGCTCGGCGTAGAGCTCATCGACGCGGAACGGCTCGTCGAGGCTGTGCAGGTCGATGCGCGCGTAGAGACGCATGACCTCGAGCACGCCCTCCTCGGCGATGTTGAGCGCCCGGGCGAGCTCGGCGATGTCGGGCGGCCGACCCAGGGCGTGGGCGAGCTCGCCCGACCGCTGGACGATGTCGCCGTAGACCTTCTTCACCCAGCGCGGCTGGCGCAGCAGCAGGGAGTCGCGCAGGTGATGGCGCAGCTCGCCGTCGACCACCGCGGTCGCGTACGAGGAGAACTTGGCGCCCTTCTCGGGGTCGTACCGCTGCGCCGCCTTGATGAGGCCGACGTTGGCGACCTGCAGCAGGTCCTCGTACGGCTCCCTGGCGTACGAGAACCGCTTCAGGATGTGGTGCAGGAGCCGCTGGTTGCGGCGGACGAGCTCATCGAGGGTCGCCGGCGACCGGCTGCGGGCGTACTCCGCGAGCAGCTGCTCGTTGTCCACCGGCGACCCTCGGCTCTCTCGTCATTCCTTGACGATGTTCATCATGTTGAAGATCGGCAGGTACATGGAGATCACGACGACACCGACGATGGCGCCCACGCCGAGCATGAGGATCGGCTCGAGGATCGAGGTGAGCGACTTGACGCTGGCGTTGACCTCGTCCTCGTAGAAGTCGGCGATCTTGCTCAGCATGGCGTCGAGCGAGCCGGTCTCCTCGCCCACCGAGATCATCTGCGTCACCATGGCCGGGAAGATGGACTCCCTCTCGAGAGGGCCGGTGATGGACTGGCCCTCCTTGACGCTCTGCTGCACCTGGACCATGGCGTTCTCGATGACGACGTTGCCCGACGCCTGGCCGGTGATCTCGATGGCCTGGAGGATCGGCACGCCCGACGAGACCAGGGTGCCGAGAGTGCGCGAGAAGCGCGCCACGGCGAGCTTGCGCACGATCTCGCCGATGCCCATCGGCACGTGCAGCTTGAAGCGGTCCCAGGTGGCCTTGCCTTTGGGCGTGCGCTTCAGGCGCCGCAACACGACGATGAGCAGCACGACGGCGATGGTGATGGGGATCGCCTTCCAGCTGGTCATGGTGTTGGAGACGCTGACCATGATCTGCGTGAGCATCGGCAGCTTCGCGCCGTCACCGATGTCCTCGTACATGCTCGCGAAGAGCGGGATGAGGAAGAGCACCATGCCGGCCAGCACCAGGAGGGCGAAGGTGCCGATGAGGATCGGGTAGACCATCGCCGACTTGACGGCGCGGCGGATGCTGTCCTCTTTCTCGAGCTGCGTGGCGACGCGGTTGAGGACCTCGTCGAGGATGCCGCCCATCTCGCCGGCGCGCACCATGCTCACGTACAGCTTGTTGAACGTGGCAGGGTGCTTCTCGAGCGCATCGCTGAGGCTGATGCCGGCCTCGACGTCGGCGCGCACGGCGCCGATCACCGTGCAGAGCTTCTTGTTCTGCGTCTGCTCCTCGAGCACGTACAGGCAGCGCAGCATGGCCAGGCCCGAGTTGACCATGGTCGAGAACTGGCGCGAGAAGACGGTCAGGTCCTTGGGCTTGATGCGCTGCATGAAGTTGAGCTCGATGCTGCCGAGCCCCTTCTTGACCTCGTTGACGTCGAGGACGGTGAAGCCCTTGCCACGCAGCAACTGGGCGACGGCGGCCTTGCTGTCGCCGTCGACCTGCCCGGTGGCCTGGCCCCCCTTCGCGTCGAGTGCCTTATAGGCGAACGTCGTCATGGCTCACCTCACCTGCCCTTGCCCGCAGCCATGGCGGGCCGGCCCGAGGGCTGGCCCATGAGCCGCTTGAGGTCGTCGGGTGTGCTCGAGCGGCGCACCGCCAGCTCGCGCGAGATCTGGCCGCGCCGGACGAGGTCGGCGAGCGCGGCGTCCATCGTCTGCATACCGAACTGCGTACCGGTCTGCATGACCGAGTAGATCTGGTGCACCTTGCCCTCGCGGATCAGGTTGCGTACCGCCGGGGTCGGGATCAGCAGCTCGCAGGCGACGATGCGCCCGCGCCCGTCGGCGGTCGGCAAGAGCTGCTGCGTGCAGACCCCCATCAGGGTGGTCGAGAGCTGCACCCGGATCTGCTCCTGCTGGTGGGGCGGGAAGACGTCGATGATGCGGTCGATGGTCTGCGGGGCGTCCTGGGTGTGCAGGGTGGCGAAGACGAGGTGCCCGGTCTCGGCCGCGGTCAGGGCCGTGGCCATGGTCTCGGTGTCGCGCATCTCGCCGACCAGGATGATGTCGGGGTCCTGGCGGAGGACGCTCTTCAGGGCGCGGTTGAAGCTCTTCGTGTCGGCCCCGACCTCGCGCTGGTTGACCATGCACTTCTTGTGGCGGTGGAGGAACTCGATCGGGTCCTCGATCGTCATGATGTGCTCGTCGCGGGTCTCGTTGATCTCGTCGATCATCGCCGCCAGGGTGGTCGACTTGCCCGAGCCCGTGGGGCCGGTGACGATGACGAAGCCGCGCGGCTTCTTGGTCAGGTTATGGAGCGCCGGCGGCAGGCCGAGCTCCTCGAGCGGCTTGATGTTGATGGGGATCAGGCGGAAGGCCGCCCCCAGGCTGTTGCGCTGGAAGTAGGCGTTGACGCGGAAGCGTGCCCGGCCGGGCACCGAGTAGCTGAAGTCGATCTCCCACTCGTTCTCGAGGCGCTGCCGCTGGTCCTGCGAGAGGATCGAGTAGATCAGCTCGCGGGTGTCGTTGGACGTGAGGCGGGGGTAATCGAGACGCTCGAGCACGCCGTTCACGCGGATGATCGGCGGCGAGCCCACCGACAGGTGCACGTCGCTGGCGTCACGCTCCAGCACTTCCAACAGAATGTCGACAAGGTCCATCGTCACATCCTCATCTCGTCGTCGCTTCCTCCGACGGTCGCCTACACGATCACGCGGGCGATCTCTTCGACCGAGGTCGCGCCGACGAGGACCTTGTCGATACCGTCCTCGCGGAGCGACTTCATGCCCTCGGCCGTCGCCACCCGGGAGATTTCATCGGCACTCTTGCGCTCGACCGTGAGTCGTCTGACCGCTTCACTCACGATCATGACCTCGTAGAGGCCCAGACGGCCCTTGTAGCCCGTACCATTACAGCGCGGGCAGCCCTTGGGTCTATAGAGCACGACGTCCTCGCGGTCGACGACTTCGGGGGGGAAGTCGTTCTTGCGCAACATCTCCCTCGTCGCCGTGTACGGCTCCTTGCACTCCTTGCACAGACGGCGCGCCAGACGCTGGGCGAGCACGCAGTCGACGGCCGACGAGGTGAGGAACGGCTCGATACCCATCTCGGTGAGGCGGGAGAGCGCCCCCGGAGCATCGTTCGTGTGCAGCGTGCTCAGCACGAGGTGGCCGGTCAGCGCCGATTCGACCGCGATCTGCGCCGTCTCGCGGTCGCGGATCTCGCCGATCATCACGATGTCGGGGTCGCAGCGCAGGATCGAGCGCAGCGCGGCGGAGAACGTCATCCCGGCTTTCATGTTGACCTGCACCTGGTTGATGCCGGTCAGGCGGTACTCCACCGGGTCCTCGACGGTGATGATGTTCTTCTCCGGCGAGTTGAGGATGTTGAGCGCGGCGTAGAGCGTCGTCGATTTGCCGGAGCCGGTCGGCCCCGTGACGAGGATCGCACCGTACGGCTTCGTGAACGAGCGGTGGAAGCGCTTCAGCGCCTTGGGCGAGAAGCCGAGGTCCTCGAGGCGCAGCATCACGTTGGACTTGTCGAGCAGGCGCATGACGATCTTCTCGCCGTAGACCGTCGGCAGGGTGGCGACCCGCATGTCGATCGGCTTGCCGCCGACGATGAGGCCGATGCGGCCGTCCTGCGGTACGCGACGCTCGGCGATGTCGAGGTCGGCCATGATCTTGAGGCGGCTGATGACGCCGTTCTGCATGCGCCGCGGGATCGACATGATCTCGTGCAGCACGCCGTCGATGCGGAACCGGGCGACGAGCTCCTTGGCCTGGGGCTCGAAGTGGATGTCGCTGGCTGCGTCGTCGACCGCCTGGGCGATGACCGAGTTCACGAGCTTGACGATCGGCGCCTCTTCGGTCGCGTCGCGGATGTCGGTGAGCGACTCGTCGTCCATCGCCTCGTGGGCGAGGTCGTCGGTGTTCTCGCCGATCTCGGCGCGACGCTGGTTGAGCTTGGCGATCGCCTCGAGGATGTCGTCGGGCAGCGCCATCGCAGGCTGGATCTGGCACCCGGTGATGAGCTCGAGGTCCTGCTGTACGAAGAAGTTCTGCGGATCGGCCATGGCCAGCAGGAGGGTGGTGTCGTCCAGGTACCGGACCGGCACGGCAACGTACCGGCGCAGGGTCTTCTCCGAGATCAGCTCGGCGACCGAGGATTGGGGCGGCGTGTCCTTGAGATCGACGAAGGCGACGCCGAACTTCTGCGCCAGGGCCTTGGTCATGTCGAGCTCGGAGACGACGCCGTCCTCGACAAGGATCCGGCCGAGCCTCTGCCGGGTCTCCGCCTGCTTCTCCATCGCCGCGTCGACCTGCTCGTCGGTGACGACGCCCATCTCCTTCAGGAGGTCGCCGAGGCGGAGCTTCGAGGGCTTACGCGTGCGGTAGAAGTCGTTCGGGTCGGCGTCGTCCGTCGAGGACGCCGCGCCGGCGAGCGCCGACGGGTCGTCTACGCCGTCATCGTCGAGGAGCGCGTCGTCATCGGGGAAGGTCTCGCCGCCGGCCGGCGGCGTCTCGCCGGCGCCGACGTGGTCTTCGGCCGTACTCTCCCGGCCCGCCCACTGGATGGTCTCGGCGTCGTCGTCCTCCGGCGCGACCGCGGGCCCGTCGCCGTTCCCGCCGAGGCGGTCCAGCAGCGCGGCGATGTCCTCGCCGGTCTCGATGGCGAAGAGGTCGTCGGCCACAGTCGCGGCTTCCGGGTCCATGATCGGTTCCAGCGTGTCTCCCCCGCCGAGGTTGACGTCCTCACCGGTGTCGTGGGCCGACCGCTTGTCATGTTCTCTCCGCGGCATCGCGCATCACCTGCACTGGAGCCGGCACGCCCGTCCAAAGCTCGAACGCCGCCGCCGCCTGCCATATCAGCATCGACAGCCCGTCGACCGTGCCTGCTCCGCGCGCCCGCGCCGCGGCGAGGAAGTCAGTCGGCCCCTCACCGTAGACCAGGTCGACAACGACCTGTCCTCTGAGCACGTTATCGGCCAAAGCGGCGGGCACTTTACCTGTGCCGGGCAAGCCGAGACTGGTGGCGTTGACGAGCAGGTCGTGGGCGCCGACGAGCGCCGCGTCGAGGGCGATGAGCGGCGCGGCCGCGAGTCGCGCTCGCGGCCGCGCCGCGACGATCGTCTCGACGAGATGCTCGGCCTTCGCGAGATCGCGGTTCACGACCGTCGTCGCGAGGCCGAGATCGGCCAGCGCCAGGGCTACGGCGCGAGCGGCGCCGCCGGCGCCGAGCAGCAGCGCGCGCGGCGCCGCGGCCGAACCTTCTGCGTCGGCCGTCGGGCTCTCGCGCCCCGCGTGCGGCCCGCCCCAGACCTCCGCGAGCGCGCGGGCGAACCCGGCGACGTCGGTGTTGAAGCCACGCAGCCGGCCCTGGTCGACGACGATCGTGTTGACGGCCCCAAGCAGGGCCGCAGTCTCGTCGAGCTCGTCCAGGAGCCCGGCGGCCGCGACCTTGTGAGGCACCGTCACGTTGGCCCCCCGCAAGCCAAGGGCACGCAGGCCGGTGACCGCGGCGGGCAGCGCGGCAGCGGCCACCCGGAGGGGCACGTACACGTAGTCCAGACCGCGGGCCGCGAAGGCGGCGTTGTGGATCTGCGGCGAGCGCGAGTGCGCCACGGGGTCACCGAGGAGGCCGATCACGCGGGTGCTGCCGGAGACCATGCTCACCACGACCCCTTCCTCACCGGCCGGGCGCCTGCCGGGCCGCTCCGCGGCGGCGCGCTCCGCGCCCGGGCTGCGCACGGGCGCCGCGCACGGCGCGCCGTCACGCCATAGGTTTGGCGCCCGGCCGCGTCCTCCTGCCGGGTCCAGCCGCGCCGCTACTCCCCGCCCGCCGCCTTGGCCTTGTTCTGCAGGAACTCTTCGTAGGTCACCGAGAAGTAGTGCTCACCGCTGCCGTCGCCCTTCGCCACGTAGTACAGGTAGTCCACGTCGGCCGGGTCGGCCGCCGCCTGGATCGATGCCAGGCCGGGGTTGGCGATCGGTGTCGGCGGCAGTCCCGCGAACTTGTAGGTGTTATAGGGCGAATCGATCTCGAGGTCGTCGAACGTGAGCTGCTCCTTGTACTCGGGCAGCGCGTACTGGATGGTCGCGTCTATCTGCAGCAGCATGCCTTCGCGTAGACGGTTCCAGATGACGGCCGCGACCAGAGGCCGCTCCTCGGCGACGCGCGCCTCGCGCTCGACCAGCGAGGCGACGATCAGCACGTCGTACGTCGTCAAGTTCGCCTCACGGGCGCGCCCGAAGTCGACCTTCTCCAGGTTCGCGGACAGGGTCTCGAGCTGCAACTCGACGGCACGCCGCGGCTTGAGCGCCGGCAGCACCTCGTAGGTGGCCGGGAAGAGCAGGCCCTCGAGCGTGGTCCCCTCCTTGTAGCCGTCGAGCTCGACCGCAGGCGGGTCCTCGGCGGCGATGCGCCGGTACGCGGCGGCGTCGAACCCCTCGATCTTGTTCGCCCACCGCCTCGAGGTCTGCTCGAGGGTGAACCCCTCGGGTATCGTCACCGTCGTGGTCTCCGCCTTCTCCCCCGCGAGCAACGCCGCGATCAGGCTGTCGTAGGGCTCGTTCACGCGCAAATCGTAGGTGCCGGGCTTGAGGTCGCCGCCGTGGCCGTCCTCCTCCGCCTTGCGCACGAAGGTGAAGGCATGGCGCACGACGCCCGCGTCCTCGAGGATGCCCCCGATCTCCGAGAGCGTGGCGCCCTCGGGGACCGTGACGGTGACCGGCCCGCCGACTTCGCCCCAGTCGAAGAGGTCGCGCACGTAGCCGACGGCGAGGCCGGCGATGAGCACGGCCACGAGCAGAACGGAGATCAAGGCCAGACGCACGGGCCAGCGCCGGCGCCCGGGGCTGCCGGGCCCGCCGGGCCCGGACGGCATCGCGGGGTCGGGACCGACCCACGGCGGCTCCCCCGCGCCGCCGGCCCATGCGGCGGGACCGGGCGCCGATGGTCTCACAGGGGGTCCTGTCGGCGCTCGCGGTGGCTCCGCTCGCGCTGGAGGCGGCGGCGTCCGCGGGCGCGCCGCGGGCGCCGGAGATGCCCCCGCCGGTGTCTGCGGCAGCTCGCCGGGAGCTCGAGGCGGTCGTGCCGACGGCCCGGATGCTCCCCCTGACTCCACCGCCGGGAGCTCGGCCGCGGGCGGCGGCGGACTGTCCGCGAGCGGCGGGGCGGGCGCCGCGGGCGGCGGACTGTCCGCAGGCGGCCGCCCGGACTCCGGGGGCGGCGGGGCGGGCTCGACCCACGTCTCGCCACGCGCCGCGGCGCGCCGCCGCTCGCGCTCGCGGCGGCGCTCCTCGCACTCGGCGCGCAGGCGCGCCTGCTCGGCCGGGCTCAGCTCCGCGGGGTCAGACCGCCGCTCCCGGCGGCCCTTCCCCCTCTTGCCGCCGCCTGCGCCGGCCCCGGCATCATCCGGGCCGCGTCGCATGGCTCCTCAGGTAGTCCTCGAGGATCACGGCGGCGCCGCGGGCGTCCAGCGGCGCGGCGCCGCCTCGGCGCTGCGCGACCGTGGTCGTGAAGCGCTCGTCGTAGAGGGTGACTTCGTACGAAGTGGCTGCGGCGAGGTGCCGGGCGAAGGCCCGCGCACGAGCTGCCTGCGCGTGCTCGCGGCCGTCGAGAGAGACCGGCAGGCCGACGACGACACACTGGGGCGCCTCCGCGGCGAGCGTCTCGAGCAGCCGCGCGAAGCCGTCGGGCTGGTCGACGCGCTCGACCACGCCCACCGGGCGCACGATGGTGCCCGTAGGGTCGCTCGCGGCGACGCCCGTACGGACCTGCCCGTAGTCGAGGGCCACGACCCGCACTCAGGCGCCCAGGATCGCCGCCACCCGCTCGAGGCCGGCCGCGACCGCGGCCTCGGCACCGCCGGCCCGCGGCCCGGAGCCGCGGGCGAGCGTCGGCCGCCCGCCGCCGCGGCCCTCGACGTGGGGCAGCATGGCCTTCAGGACGTCGTCGGCCTTGAGGCCGCGCCCGACGGCGCCGTCGCCGGCGGCGACGAGCAGCGCAGCACGACCCTCGACGGCCGCGGCCAGCACCACGACGGCGTCGGGGTGACGCTCGCGCACCGCGTCGGCGAGGGCGAGCAGCTCGTCGGCCTTCGCGACGCCGGCTGGGGCGGCGCCCACGACGGGCACGCCGCCGACCTCGCGGCGCGTCTCCAAGAGCTCTTCGAGGCGACCGCGGGACTCGCCCGACTGGGCGGCCGCCAGCTCACGCTCGAGCTCGGCGACGCGCTCCTGCAGCTTCTCGACGGCCACCGGCACCCGGTCGGGCTTCACGCGCAGCGTCTCGGCGAGGGCGTCGTACGCGGCCTCGAGCCCACGGTAGTGCTCGATGGCCCGGGCCGAGGTCACGGCCTCGAGACGCCGCGTGTTGGCGCCGATGGACTGGCTCGCGGTGAGCTTGAAGACGCCGATCTGTGAGGTCGAGGACACGTGCGTGCCGCCGCAGAGCTCGCGGCTGAAGTCGTCGATCTCGAGGACGCGCACGAACTCGCCGTACTTCTCCTCGAAGAAGGCGATGGCGCCGACCTCCTTGGCGAACTCGCGCGTGGTCACGAACGGACGCACCGGGTGGTTCTCGACGATACGCCGGTTGACGAGCTCCTCGATCTGGCGGAGCTGCTCGTCGGTGGGCCGGCCGCGCACGGTGAAGTCGAAGCGCAGCCGCTCGGGCGAGACGTACGACCCCGCCTGACGGACCTCCTCGCCGACGATCAGACGCAGGGCGTTGTGCAGCAGGTGGGTGGCGGTGTGGTTGCAGGCGGTCTGGTGGCGGCGGACGGCGTTGACCATCGCCTTGGCCCGCTGCCCCTGGGCGACGGTGCCCTCGGTCGGCCGCGCGACGACCACCTGGTCGTCGTCGAAGCGCACCACGTCGTCGACCTCGAGCTTGCCGGTGTCGGTGTGGACCCAGCCGTGATCGGCGACCTGGCCCCCGCCCTCGGGGTAGAAGGGCGACTCGGCGAGCTTGAGGGCGACCCGCCCGTCGCCGAGCGGCGCCAGCGTTCGCACCACGGTGTAGACCTCGAGCCGGTCGTAGCCGACGAACTCGGCCGGCAGGTCGGCGGAGCCGCGCTGGAACTCCTCGAGCTCGCCGGGGCCGCCGCCGAAGGCGCCGGCCTTCTGCGCCGCCCGGGCGCGCTCGCGCTGCTCGCGCATCAGCGCCTCGAAGCCGGCCTCGTCGACCCCGACCTCGGACTCGAGGGCGATCTCGCGCGTGAGGTCGAAGGGGAAGCCGAAAGTGTCGTGCAGCTCGAAGGCGACCTCAGCCGGCAGCTCGGCGCCGCTGTCGCGGGCACGACGCAGGGCCTCGTCGAGGATGCTCATGCCCTGCTGAAGGGTGCGACGGAAGCGCGACTCCTCCTCGCCGACGGCGGCGACGATCTCGTCGCGGCTGGCCGCCAGTGCCGGGTATGCCTCGCCCATGAGCTCGACGACGCGCGCACAGAGACGAGCGAGGAAGGGCTCGTCGATGCCGATCGCCACGCCCTGCTGCACGGCGCGACGGATGATGCGCCGCAGCACGTAGCCGCGCCCTTCGTTGCTCGGCACCACTCCGTCCATGACGAGGAAGGCGGCGCCCCGCGCGTGCTCGGCCATCGTCTGCAGAGCGCGGACGATCGCCGCCGAGCCCTGCGCGTCGACGCCGGCCAGCTCGGCGCCCTGGGCGATGAGGGGCGCGAAGAGGTCGGTCTCGAAGACCGTGACCACGCCCTGGGTGACGGCGGCGATGCGCTCGAGGCCCATGCCCGTGTCGATGCTCGGCTTGGGCAGCGGCGCGAGCGCTCCCTGCTCGTCCATCTCGTACTGCACGAAGACGAGGTTCCAGTACTCCATGAAGCGGTCGCAGTCGCAACCCGGGGCGCAGTCGGGCCCCCCGCAGCCGACGTCGGAGCCCATGTCGAAGTAGAGCTCGGAGCAAGGCCCGCAGGGGCCCGTGGGGCCGACCGGGCCCCAGAAGTTGTCCTTGCGTCCGAGGCGCACGATGCGCTCCTCGGGGATGCCGCGCTCGCGCCAGAGCCGCACGGCCTCGTCGTCGGCCGGCACCGTCTCGTCGCCGCCGAAGGTGGTGACCCAGACGCGGCCGCGGTCGATGCCGAGCTCGTCCGAGAGCTCGAGCGCCCAGTCGACGGCCTCGGTCTTGAAGTAGTCGCCGAACGAGAAGTTGCCCAGCATCTCGAAGAACGTGAGGTG
>JAFGAW010000104.1 GCA_016933475.1 Thermoleophilia bacterium | reverse complement strand
GACGCCGCCGTCCTCGAGCTGCCCAAGGAGGAGACCGCCGACTGGGTCGCCAAAGCCGCCGACGCCGGCATCAGCGAGATCTGGCTCCACCAGATGACCGACACGCCCGAGGCCCTCGCCGCCGCGAAGGAGCGCGGCCTCAAGGTCATCACCGGGCACTGCGCGGTCATGTACAACGAGCCCGGCTTCAGCATGCACGCCCCACACCGCTGGATCTGGAAGCTGCTCGGCAAGTACTGAGACCGCAGCCTGCCTCGGGCCCGCGCAGGAGAGCCAGTTCCCGTGGCCGGGCTGGCCGAAGCCAGGCCCCCGCGGCGTGGGATCGCGAACCTTACCCCGAAAGGGGGAGGCAAAGCCCGGGGTCGCGAGCTGGACGGCGCTCAGTCCTCGACGCCGTCGGCCGCCGGCACGTCGGGCGGGGCCGGCGGCGGCGCGTCCTCGGGCAGGCCGCGGACGTGCTCCAAGGCGCGTTCGGCGGCGGCGGCACCCTCGCGCAGGCAGTCGCCGATGCCGATGCCGTGGTAGGCGCCGCCGGCGAGCTCGACGCCGGGCACGGCGGCGAGCTCGCCCTCGATGCCGTCGACGAGAGCCTTGTGACCGACCCGGTACTGCGGCATGCCGCGCGGCCAGCGGAAGATCTCGATGAACTCCGGCTCGGCGGCGATGCCGAGCACGTCGCGGAGCTCGCGGCGCACGAGCGTCGCCATCTCGGCGTCGTCGAGCTGGGCGGCGGCCTCGAGCCCGGCCCGGCCGAGGAAGCTGCGCAGCAGCACGTGACCCTCCGGCGCCCGGCCGGGAAACTTGCTCGAGCTCCAGGTGGTCGCCATCACGCTGCGGCCCTCGGCGCGCGGGACGACGTAGCCGAACCCGCGCAAGGGATGCGCGACCTGCTCGCGACGGAAGGCGAGCGAAGCGGTCGCCGTCGTCACGTACTCGATCGACTCGAGATCGCGGGCGGCAAGCGGTGCGACGTTGCGCAGCAGGGTGCCGCTCGCAAAGGCCGGCCCGGCGAGGACGACGGCGTCGGCGACCTCGCGCGTGCCGTCGCCCAGGGTCAGGGCGTAGCGCCCGCTGCCTGCCTGCTGGCCACAGCCGGCCCCACTGCAGGCCATCGTCTCGACCGCGACGCCGGCGCGCAGGCGCTCGGGCGGCAGCGAGGCGATCACGGAGTCGCTCAGGTCGCCGAGTCCGGTCGCGAACGAGTAGAAGTATGACCGGGGGCCGGTCGTGCTCGGCCCTCCGGGCTTCGTGCCCCCGGCTGACGGCCGTGGGCTCGACCCGCCTGCGGCGGTCGAAGCACGTCCGGGGACGCCATCCGCCGACCGCCGCGGAACGGTCGTCCGTGACGCGCCCGATGCCCGCGCCCTCTCCCGCGCCTTGCGCCGCGCGAGCATCCCGACGATCAGGCTGCGGTACTCGTGCTCCATCTGGCGGAACATGGGGAACGTCGCGGCGACGCTCATCGTCTCGGGGTCGCCGGCGTGGATGCCGGCGACGATGGGCTCGGCGATGCGCGCCAGCGCCTCCTCGCCGAGCCGCCGCCGCACGAAGCACGCGAGGCTCTCGTCCTCGTCCTCGCCGCCGCGCGGCAGCACGAGGTCGAGTCCCATCCTGAACTTGCCCGGCCAGCTGATCAGGCCGCTCAGGGCGAACGGCACGATGCGCGTCGGCACCATGAGGATGATGCCCTCGGGCAGCTCGTGCAGACGGCCGCGCGCGTAGACGAAGCTGCGGCGCACGTCCTCGTTGGAGTCGAGCAGGCGATCGCCGATGCCGAGGCGGCGCGCCATCTGGATCGGCCACGGCTTCTCGATGATCGCCGAGTCGGGCCCGCCCTCGACGACGAAGCCGTCGCGGCGCACGGTGTGCACCTTGCCGCCAAGCCGCGGTTCGGCCTCGTAGAGCACCCAGTCGACCGAGGGGTCCGCGGCGCGCGCGTCCTCGAGGCTGCGCGCCGCCCCGAGCCCCGTCATGCCGCCGCCGACGACGACGATGCGGGCGCGGCGGCCCTCGGTCACCGGTCAGCCCCCGTGCGAGTGCGGCCCGCCGTGGCCGTGCGCCGGCGGCCGGTGCGCGAGGTGCTCGATGACGACGTCGGCGAGCGCCTCGATGAAGTAGGGCGAGTCGTTCGGCGCCAGCGAGCGCCGGTATTCCATCCCCAGCCCCTCGGCGAACCCTCGCAGCTCGATGTCGAGGTCGTACTGCGTCTCGATGTTGTCGCTCACGAACCCGACCGGCACGACGAGGAGCTTGCGCCAGCCGTCGGCGGCGAGCATCCTGACCGCGTCCTCCGCCTCGGGCTCGAGCCACTCGCCCCCGCTTCGTCCCTTGCTCTGGAAGGCGAAGCGCCAGTCGCCGGGCGTGGTGAGGGCGACGAGCTGGGCGATGGTCTGCTGCAGCTGCTCGACGTAGGGGTCGCCCTCGAGGACGTTCTCGAGCGGCACGTTGTGCGCGGTGAAGAGGACGGCCCACTCATCGGCGTCGCACCCGTCGAGCGCCTCGGCGATGCGCTTGCTTATGGCTTTGACGAAGCCGATGCCGGCGAACCAGCCCTGGAGGATGGGGACGTGCCCGGCCCCGGCGGCGTCGAGCGCCTCACGGTACTTGTCGTAGGTGAGGCGCGAGCCGAAGGGCGAGAGCGGAAGGGCCAGGACTTCGTGGCCATCGAGCTCGGCCAGGCAGTCGGCGACGCTCGGCTCGGCGTAGAGGAAGCCGTGGCGCACGCGCAGCGGGAAGGCGAGCTCCTGCACGAGCCTTGCCTGCAGGGCCCGCGCCTGGCGGGCCGTCATCTCGGGCAGCGGCGAGCCGCCGCCGATGGTCTCGTAGCGGCCCTCGACGAACTTCAGCGTCTCGGCCGCGGGCTCGCGCCCGGTCATGCTCCGCAGGAAGTCGGGGATGCGCCCGAGATCGGTCGGCCCGCCGAAGGCGAGCAGGGCGACGTCGACGAGGCTGTCGGTCATGCGTCCTCCCGGGCG
>JAFGAW010000103.1 GCA_016933475.1 Thermoleophilia bacterium | reverse complement strand
TGAGGGGCGAGGGCTGGCGCCCGGCGGCGTCGACGATCACGTCGAGGACGTCGTCGCTCAGGGCGCCGATCGCCGCCGACTTCCAATAGTAGCGGCGGCCGCGCGGGTACTCCTCGTCGAGGAACTGCTGCATCTCGACGTAGGGCATGCGGCCGCTGAGATCGACGAGTGGATCGGCCAGCGTGCGCAGCGGCCGCAGGCGTTGCTCCCCTTCGCCGGGTGGACCGACGTACACCGCGGCGACGGCCAGCATCGGCTCGCCGACGACCGCCTGGGAGATCCCCTCCCCCTCGGCCATGACGCCCGTGAAGGCGACGGGCGCGAGCTCCGGCGGCAGCGTCGCCGCCAGGGCGCGGAACTCGCGCAGGATCGCCTGCGTCTGCGCGCCTCTGTAGAAGACAAGGGCGTAGGCCACTTCGGGCCCGACGGGATGCAGCCTGAATTCGAACGACGTCACGACGCCGAAGTTGCCGCCGCCGCCGCGTAGGGCCCACAGCAGGTCGGGGTTCTCGGTGAGGCTGGCACGGACCTTCTCGCCGTCGGCGGTGACGAGGTCGGCGGCGACGAGGTTGTCGCAGCTCAGGCCGTACTTGCGGCGCAGCCAGCCGAGGCCGCCGCCGAGGGTGAGACCGGCCACGCCGGTCTCCGAGATCAGGCCGGCCGGCGCCGCCAGCCCGTGCTGCTGGGTGGCGGCGTCCACGTCGCGCCAGGTCGCACCGCCCTGCACGGTGACGAGACGCCGCTGCGGGTCGACGCGCACCTCTCGCATCGGTGAGAGGTCGGCGACGATGCCGCCCTCGGTCGTCGCCAGCCCGGCGACGTTGTGGCCGCCGCCGCGCACCGCGAGCCGTCGGCCGGCCCGTCGCGCGGCGCCGATGACGGCGGCCACGTCGTCCTCGTCCCGGCAGCGCACGACGGCGGCCGGGTGTCTGTCGATCATGCCGTTCCAGACCGAGCGCGCCTCGTCGTAGCCCTCGTCTTCGGGCCCGACCACGTCGCCCTTCACCCGGGCGCGCAGCGCGTCAGTCAGCTTCTGTGCAGATGGGTCGCCCATGACGGCCTCCTCGAATCGTCTATGGGCGACTTTCCCGCACACTCCCACGGTGCGTCCGTTGGCCCCTGCGGACGCCCGCCGGGGACGGGCTCTCCTACCGGCCGTTCGCGTTCAGCCGGTGGTAGAGCCCCTTGAGCTTGCCGAAGAGCTTGCGGTACTCGGCGTACATCGCCGCATAGGTCTCACTGTCCGCCGACGGCTCGAAGGTGGCGGGCACAGGCACGCGCGCCGGCACGTCCTCGAGCGTGAGCTCGCCGAGGCAGATGCGCGCCCAGAGCGCCACGCCGCGAAGCTGCGCGTGGCGCGGGTCGGCGACCTGCTCGACCGGGCGGCCGAGCACGTCGGCGTAGATCTGGCACCAGAGCTCGCTCTGCGCGCCGCCGCCGAGCAGCCGTACCTTCGGGACCGGCCGCCTGATGAACTTCTCGTAGGCGTCGAGGAGCCAGTGGGCGTTGTAGGCGATGCCCTCGAGCACCGACCGCACCAGCATCGCCCGGTCGGTGCGCAGCGAGAGATTGAGCCACCCGGCACGCACGACCTTGTCCTCGGCCGGGCTGCGCTCGCCGCTCAGCCAGGGCATGAAGAGGACGCCCTCGCAGCCGGCCGCCGCCGTCGCCGCCAGGCGCAGGAGATCCTCGTAGGAGGGCGCCGCGCCCTCGGGCGCGGCGCCCTCCGCGCCGATGCCGCTGCCGCCGCCGAGCAACCCGTCCGGCGGCGCCACGATCTGCTCGCGCAGCCAGTGCAGCGCGGCCCCGCCCGTCTCCTGGTTGTTGGCCACCAGCGGGTGCTCCGGATCGAGACCCGGCACGGTCGCGATCTGATGGATGACGTCGGTGCGCTTGAAGGGCACGCGGCAGCCGATCCAGGACGTGGTCGACACGGCGATGTGCGTCTCGTAGAGGCCGGTGGCGCCCGAGCCGACGACCGCCGCGTGCAGGTCGGGGATGCCGCAGACGACGGGCGCGCCCGCGGTGACCCCGAGGTCGGCCGCGACCTCGGGGAGCAGCGGGCCGAGCACCGACCCCATCGGCAGAAGGTCGGGCAGCCGGTCGCGGTCGCGCTTCGTGCGGGCGAGGAGGGCGTCGACGTAGCCGAGCGGCGCCCCCGGCCGGTTGTCGGTGAGCCACGAGCCCATCATCGAGGCCGGGGTCGCCGCCGCGCGTCCGGTGAAGCGCAGACCGAGGTAGTCGACGGGCTCGAGGATCACCTTGGTCTTCGCGTAGACGTCGGTGAGCCGGTACTTGAGGAGCAGCGCGTGGCCCGTCGGGTCGGCCCCGCTGGGCGCCGGTGCCCCGCCGGTGATGCGCACGAAGGGCAGCGTCTTCAGCGGCGCGAAGCCGGCCACGTTGACGGGCCCGCCGATCACGCCGCGCGACAGGTCGCGGGCGCGGGTGTCGGACCAGATGAGCACGTCGCCGGCCGGCTGCCCGTCGGCGCCGACGGGCACCGACGAGGCAAACTGCCCGGTCACGGCGACGGCGTGCAGGCGGGCGCCGTCGGCGCCCGCCGCCACGATCGCCTCCTTCGCCGCCTCGCGCAGCACGTCCCACCACTCGACGGCGTCCTGGGTCACCGCGCCGTCGCGCCCGACCCGCACGTGCACGGGGCGGAAGGCGACGGCGCGCAGGTCGCCGTCCAGCGAGCACACGGCGACCTTGGGGCCGCCGTTGCCGAGGTCGACGGCGAGGATCCAGCGGCCGTCCTCGCGCTCGGCGGAGCGCTCGCCCGCGGCTCCGCCCGCGGGCTCGCCCACGCTCGCGCCCACGTCAGGAAGCGCGCTCGGGCGCGACGGCGTGCATCGCGTCGAGGACTTGCACCATCACCATCTCGACGAGCGCGTTGCCCTGCGGCGTGCCGCCGAAGCCGTACACGGCGCCCGACTTCGCCTTCTCCCCTTTGTGCTCCGTGGCGTACGCCACGGCCCCGTGCAGCGCCTCGAGGAACGCCTCGGCCACCCCGGGCGCTGTGTTGGGCCGCGTGATGCAGAAGTGCAGCGCCGGCGGCAGCTGCAGCGGGTTCATCCTCCACCCCTGCGCGATGAGCGCGTCGTTGACGAGGTAGATATCGAGGTCGCCCGCCGCCTTGAAGGCGATGAGGAAGAC
>JAFGAW010000102.1 GCA_016933475.1 Thermoleophilia bacterium | reverse complement strand
CTTCCTCTTCGTCGTGTTCGGCATCAAGATCTTCGCCCGCGCACAGAAAGTCGTCATGTTCTTCGCCATCACCGGCGCGGCGATCATCGCCATCGTGCTCTCGATGACCTCGAGCGGCGAGTTCACCAACGCGTGGAACGCGCTCGCCGCCGAGTACGGCTCGCTCGACTATGAGGCCTTCAAGGCCGCGGCCGCAGCCGAAGCCGGTATCGAAGCCTTCCCGACCACATGGACCTGGTACGACACCTTCGGGGTGATGGTGGCCGGGTCTTGGCTGTTCGCCTACAGCTACTGCATCACGTTCATCGCCGGCGAGGTGAAGCGCCCCGACAAGACCATCATGCTGGCGAACCTGTTCGCGATCCTCGTGCCCGGCGCGTTCATGCTCTGGACCTCCATCGGCCTGTACAACATGGTCGACTTCCAGTTCCTGAGCGCCGCCTCGTGGGTCGACAACAACGAGGAGCTCGCCGGCTACACGTTGCCCTGGTTGCCGAGCTTCGTCGGTCTGGCGCGCGTGGCCAACGAGAACAGCGTCGTGAGCTTCCTCATGGCGGGCTCGTTCATCGCTTTCGCGCTCTGGTGGGTCGCCCTGTCGTACCTGGCCTTCCCACGTATCCTCTTCGCCTGGGGCATGGACCGCATGGGCCCGAAGTGGTTCACGGACATCAGCCCGCGCTTCGCCTCGCCGGTGAAGAACCACATCCTGTGCTTCGCGCTCGGCGAGATCGGGATCGCGATGTACATCTTCTGGACCGACAGCCCGCTGGCGGGTCTTGCGGTCACCGGGCTCGAGGTGGTCACCGTGTTCGGCGTGACCGCCATCTCCGCGTTGCTCTTCCCCTACGTGAAGAGGGCTCGGGGCATCTGGGAGGCGTCGCCGTACCGCAACTGGAAGATCCTCGGCATCCCGGTGGTCACCATCGGTGCGCTGGTGGATATCGTCTACCTCGCCATCCTGTTCTACTTCTTCTTCGTGATGCCCGACCTGCGTGACTTCACCACGACCGGCGTGATCTTCTTCGCCGGCGTCTGGGTCGCTGGTATCATCTGGTACTTCTTCTGGTCTGCGCGCAGCAAGAAGGTGGGCGTCGACGTGTCGATGACCTACGGCGAGCTGCCGCCTGAGTGAGTAGGTAAGACCACTATGCGGGGAGCGGGAGCGACGCTCCCGCTCCCCGCGCGCTTTGGAGGTGTCAATGATCAAGCTGTTCCTCGTCACCGACATCCACGGGTCCAACGTCTGCTACCGCAAGTTCCTGAACGCGCTGCCGATCTACGGCGTCGACGTCGCCATCCTCATGGGTGACCTCACCGGCAAGGTCCTCGTGCCGCTGGTCGCGAGGGGTAACGAGCAGTGGGAGTGCACCCTCATGGGTCAGTACCGCGAGATCAACGGCCAGGAGGAGCTCGCGGCGATCAAGAAGACCACCGAGAACGCCGGCTACTACTGGGTGCACCAGACCCGCGAGGAGTTCGACGAGACCCGCGCCGACCCGGCCAAGATCGACGCCCTCTTCAAGCACCTCGTGCTCGACCGCGTACAGGAGTGGCTCGACCTTGCCGATGAGCGTCTCGAGGGCAAGCCCTTCCAGATGTATATGGCGCCCGGCAACGACGACTGGTTCGTGATCGACGACATGATCGACGCGGCCAAGCTCGTGCACCCGTGCGACCGCCGCGTCGTCGACCTCGCCGGTCACGAGATGATCACCAGCTCGGCCTCCAACCCGACGCCGTGGGACACCCCGCGTGAGATGAGCGAGGAGGACCTCGAGAAGCACCTGTACGAGCTCTGCGGCCTGGTCAAGAACTACGAGACTTCGATCTTCAACTTCCACGTGCCGCCGTACGGGTACTCGCTCGACCTCTGCCCGAAGCTCGACGAGAACCTCACCATGGCCGCCGACGAGAAGATCCATGCCGGGTCGATCGGCGCCAAGAAGGTGATCGAGGAGTTCCAGCCGCTGCTCGGGCTACACGGGCACATCCACGAGTCGCGCGGTGCCCAGAAGGCCAAGCGCACGCTGCTCATCAACCCCGGTAGCGAGTACTCGGAGGGCATCCTCAAGGGCGTGCTCATCATGCTCGACAAGAAGAAGGTCAAGGACTACGTGTTCACCTCCGGGTGAGCCGCGCCTCCGTCGCACCACGATCGTGTCAGTACTCAGCCTGAAAGGGGGTCGATAGAGAGATGGCGAAGGAGTTCATCCTCCCGAAGGACATCCCACTCGACCAGTACCCCAAGCCCGAGGTCTTCCTCTCGGAGGGCAAGCGCCTGGCCGAGGAGGGGCAGAAGCGCGGCATCTACCTCCGCGTCATGGGCCCGCTGGCCCTGCACTATTACTTCCCGGACCAGGTAGACCTGTACGCCAAGCTCGAGCGTCTCGGCGACCGCTACTTCACCGACATCGACTACGCGTCGTACGGCAAGTCGCGTAAGAAGATGATCGACTTCATGAAGGACATGGGCTACGAGGCTGACCTGCACACGATGATGGTCTCGGGCAAGACGCGCCACATCTACTTCGGCGGCGCCGTTCCCATGATCGACGTGTTCTACGACAAGCTGAGCTACTGTCACGAGGTGAGCTACGAGGGCCGTCTCGACCTCGATCCCTACAGCGTCTCGCAGGCCGACATCCTGCTGCAGAAGCTGCAGATCTGGGAGATCAACGACAAGGACCTGAAAGACATCGAGTACCTGTTCACGGTGGCCGACTTCGGCGAGGACGACGACAAGAAGGTCAACGTCGGCTACATCGCCCGGCGTTTCGCCGACGACTGGGGCTTCTGGTACACGGCGACCACCAACCTCGACCGCGTGAAGACGCACGTCGACACGGTGGCCGTGCTGAGCGAGGACCAGAAGGCCAAGGTCAAGCAGGTGGCCGACGCGGTGCGGGCGCGCATCGACGAGGAGCCCAAGACCAAGGGCTGGAACAAGCGCGCCAAGAAGGGTACGGACAAGATCTGGTACAACCAGGGCTTCTCCGACTGGTGAGCGCGGCCGCATGACGGCCTTCTCGACAGGCTGTGGCGCGAGGCGACGCCGTCGGCGGGCGCCTCGCGCCACACGCGTCTGTGGGGCGAGCCCGCACCTCGCGGTGAGCGTCGCCCGGGCCGCGGGATCCGTGCGATGAGCGCGCCCGTCGCCGAGTCGAGGCGCGACCTCACGCCGCTCTTCGACCCGCGGTCGATAGCCGTCGTCGGCGCCTCGAGCGACGCGTCGAAGTGGGGCGGGGACGTAGCCGCGCGCCTGGCGCGCGGCGGCGACCGCCGCCGCCTGTTCTTCGTCAATCATCGCGGCGGGCTCGTGCAGGGGCGCGAGTCCTACCGCTCGCTGCGCGAGCTGCCCGAGGCGCCGGACATGGTGATCCTCGCCGTGCCGGCGCAGGCGTTCGAGGCGGCGCTCGACGACGGCCTCGCCGTCGGCGCGCGTGCCTTCGTCGGGATCCTCGCCGGGCTCGGCGAGACCGGCGCCGGCGGCAAGGCCCGCGAGCGCGCTGCCGTCGCCCGCCTGCGCGCCGCCGGCGCGGTCATGATCGGGCCGAACTGCATGGGTGTCGCCGACACGGCGAGCGGCCTGCAGGCGGTCGCCTACCTGGATGTGCCGGCCGGCGGCCTCGCCTTCGTGTCGCAGAGTGGTGGCCTCGGCGAGGAGCTCGTCGTGCGCGCGCTCGAGCAGGGTGTCGGCTTCTCGCGGTACGTCACGGTAGGCAACCAGGCCGACCTCAGCGTCACCGACGTCCTGACTGCCCTGGTGGACCACGCGCCGACCCGCGTCGTCGCCGTGTACGGGGAGGACCTCGGCGACGGTCGCGCCTTCGCGCGCGCCGCCCGCGACCTCGTCGCCTCCGGTCGCCCGGTCGTGCTGCTCAGCCCCGGGCGGAGCGCGGCCGGCGCCCGCGTGGCTCGCTCGCACACCGGCTCGCTGGCCCCTGACTCGGCAGTGCTGGACGCCGCCTGTCACGCCGCCGGCGTGGTGCGTGTGGCGACGGTCGGCGAGCTCTTCGACGCCGCCGTTTGCCTGCTCCCGGGCCGGCGGGCGCGCGGCCGCCGCCTCGCCGTCGTCTCCGACGGTGGCGGCCACGGCGGCCTCGCCGCCGACGTGGCCGCTGCGGCCGGTCTCGACGTGAGCCCGCTGCCGCCGGCGGTCGTCGCCCAGGTGCGCGCGGCGCTCGCCACGAGCATCGGCGAGAACCCGTTCGACTTCGCCATCGGGACGATCGAGCCCGCCGCCTACGGCGCCGTCGTCGACGCCGTGGTCGAGGCCGACGGCGTCGACGCCGTGCTCGCCGTCGGCCAGCTCGGCTATTGGGGTGCGCGTTTCGCCCACTTCACCGACCAGGTCGCCGCAGAGCGCGACGGCGCGCGGAGGATCGGCGCCGCGGCGGCGCGCTCCGGCACGCCGGTCGTCGTCTGCAGCACCTACCCGCGGTCTCCGGCTGCGGCTGCGCTGCGCGAGAGCGGCGTCCCCGTGTACCACGAGACCGACGCCGCGGTGACCGCCCTGCGCCACCTGGTGGCCGTGCACGAGGCCGAGGGGCGCCTCGAAGAGGAGCGGGAGGGGCGGCGCGACGACGGCCTGCCCGAGGTGCCGCCGGCCGCACCGGCACCGGGCGCCGGCCTGGGCTCGGCAGAGGCTG
>JAFGAW010000101.1 GCA_016933475.1 Thermoleophilia bacterium | reverse complement strand
TGCATGTTCGGGAGGTAGTCGAAGTCGAGCGGTTCCACGAGCCCGCTCTTGATCAGGATGCTCGCCATGTAGCTCGACGGCACGATGACGTCGTAGCCTGTCGCGCCCGCCCTGAGCTTGGCCAGCATGGCCTCATTGTTGTCGAAGTAGCTCTCCCTGACGGTGATGCCGTACTCCTCCTCGAAGCCCTTGCGGACGGAGGGCGCGAGGTACTCCGCCCAGTTGAAGACGGAGACCTCCTCCGGCACCGTCTCGTCCATCGGCGGAAGCGAAGGGCCGGACACGGGCTCCTCCTCAGATTCCCCGCACGCGCCGAGCAGAGCCCCGAGCGTCGTGAGAGAGAGTCCCAACGCAAGACCGCGGGCGACGAACTGCCGCCTGGTCAGGCGCCCGGCGGCGTACTGCGTGGTGAGGTCGAACACGCTCTCGTCGCGGCGCATCGGGCCACCTCCTGTCAGTGCCGCCCGGCGGGCGGCATCCGCAGCGCAGAGCGCACGACGTGGGCGGACCCACACAGGACCGGCGCCCCTGAGAGCATCTTACGCCGTGAACGACGGCCCTCGGCGGGGTCGCGGTGACGCCGGGGCGAGAAGAGCCGGGCGCGGCCGCGCCGCGCCCGGGACACCCACGACGAAGGGGCGGGTCGCCGTCGACTCACCGGTCGTCCCGCCCCGCTCCACACGACGCAGGTCCGTGGGCGCTGCACGCAGCGCCAGCTGCAAGCCCTCAGCGCTCGGCTTGCCTCGGTCGGACTCCCTCACGTCGTGACGCGTGCCGTTCGCCTCACCATCGGGAGCGCTCTCTTCGTCGCACCTTGACCGTGCCCGCGGCGGCGCCGCTGCGAACCGTTGGGCAGGACGGCAAGGATCAGGAAGTGGGGCCGCCGTCATCTCAGCGCAAGCCCGCTGGTCTGACCGCCGCCTGTGCACCAGGCGACGGCGGAGTCGACCTCAGGATGCTGGCGCGCCCGGCAGGATTCGAACCTGCGACCTGAAGATTAGAAGTCTCCTGCTCTGTCCAGCTGAGCTACGGGCGCGCGATGGCCACGCCGCGTCGCGCGTGACCGGGTGAGGTGAAGTGGAGCGGGAGACGGGCCTCGAACCCGCGACCCTCAGCTTGGAAGGCTGATGCTCTAGCCAACTGAGCTACTCCCGCCCGTGGGTAGTAGTGGTCGGGACGGGCGGACTTGAACCGCCGACCCCCTGCTCCCAAAGCAGGTGCGCTACCAGACTGCGCCACGTCCCGGCGCCGCCACAGTATACCCGAGTGCGGCGCCGGTCATGGGGCGAGTGAAGCCCCGCGCTCGAGGGGGAGTGAAGCCCCACGCCTCAGCGCGTCAGAGCGCACCCTCGGCCGGCAGCACCAGTTCGTCGCCGGGCTGCAGGCCGCCGGCGCGCAGCGCGTTGAGGCGCTCGATCTCGTAGACGGCCCGCCGCAGATCGGTGTCGGCGCTGTAGGTGCGCTCGGCGATGCCCCACACCGTCTCTCCGGCGCGGACCTCGTGGACGACGGGCTCGACGGAGCCCGAGGCCGTCGCCACACGCACCCCGAGCCACACTGCGAGGGCGATCACCACGACGAGGACGGCGAGGCGCGCCAACCCACGCCGTCGCGCGCGCCGCGCGGCAGGGCCGGGACGTCGGCGCGGGAGCGGGCGAGCAGCGGCACGCAGTGCCGGCCGCGCCGCGCGCGCCGTGGAGCGGGTCGCGCTCACGGGCGGCCCTCACCCGGGCGCCGCGGGCGCACGCCCTCGAACTCGGAGCCGCACTCGGGGCAACGGACGACGACGCGCCCGCTGAAGCGGTCGGCGACGACGCGGCTCGCCGTCGCCCCGCACCAGAGACAGAGCACCTGCCCGCCGTCGAGGGCGACGGCGAGGGCCTCGTCGACCGCGTCGGCGAGCGTGGACTGGGGCGCAAGAGCGGCGGACGCGGGAGTCATAGCTTGCGGAGCACCCCCACGACGCGGCCGACGACCTGGACCTCGTCGGCCGGCAGCACGATGGGCTCGTGGTTGTCGTTCTCGGGCTGCAGGCGGATCGCGCGGCCCTCGCGGAAGAAGCGCTTGGTGGTCGCTTCGTCGCCGACGAGGGCGACAACGACCTCGCCGTTTTCGGCCGCCGGCTGCGGGTGCACGACGATGTAGTCACCGCTGTGGATGCCGGCGTCGATCATGGAGTCGCCGTGTACCGTGAGCACGAAGTCGCCGTCGTCGCGCCGCAGGAAGGCGGGGACGTCGATGTGCTCCTCGATGTTCTCCTCGGCCAGGATCGGCTGGCCCGCGGCGACGCGCCCCACCAGCGGCAGCGGGCGCAGCGGACGCAGCTCGTGCGTGATGTCGAGGGCGCGCGGCTTGGTCGGGTCGCGCTTGATGAAGCCGAGGCGCTCGAGGTTGGCGAGATGCGCGTGCACCGTGGACGGCGACGACAGCTCGAGGGCACTGCAGATCTCGCGCACCGTCGGCGGGTAGCCGTTGTCGCGCAGACACTCGCGGATGTACGCGAGGACCTGCTCTTGACGTGCCGTGAGACCCTTCACCCTGCCTCCTCGAGTCGAACACCTGTTCGTATGCATCGTAAGGTGAACGTGTGTTCGTGTCAATGGGGATGATAGGGACGGCCGGTGACGGAAAAGGCGACAGCGGTGCGGCGGAGGCCGTCGACCGAGAGGATCCGCGGTGCCCGGCACACCGGCAACCGGCTGCCGCCGGCCACCGAGAACGCCGGCCGCTCGGACAGGATCAGTCGGGGTAGTCCGCCGGGTTCTCGGCGGCCGACTCGTCCGCGGCCATCTCGTGGCAGAAGCGCAGCGTCTCCCCCCCGTCCTCCGTGGTGAGCAGAGTGTACAGCCGGCGCAGCTCGGCGACGGGCTCGGGGTGGTCGTCGACGCGCAGGTCGATGAAGGGGACGACGGTGCGGTGCATGACGACCACGGCGGCGGACTGGCGCCCCCGCCGGTCGCCCCCGGCGGCCTGGCCCGCCTCGAGGGCGGCGATCAGGCGGTCGGCCAGATCATGCTCCGGGTGCGCCGTGAGGTACGCGGTCTCCATGGCCGCCACCGTCTCCTCGGAGACGAGGAGATTGCCGGCGACGGCATAATCATCCCCGTGGCTGTGGCCGCACCAGGGGTCGGCCTTCGCCCCCGTGTAGGCCGCGGAGCGGCCCTCGGCGTCGACCACCGCGAGCTGGCGATACGGAGCGCACGAATCGCCCGCGAGCGCCTCCTCCAACGCCCCGCCGGCGTCGAGACCCTCCTCGAGGAGGTCCAGGGTGATCGGGCCCAGGAAGGGATTGACCCAAGCCTGCGTCGCCACCGCTCCGACCCCGGCCCGCACCCAGGGGCAGATCGCCCCCACGGCGAGGACCTTGGTCGCGACCGCCATGCCCAGCATGCCGGTCGAGCGGTCGCGGGCGACGATCGAGAAGGTCACGGCGCGGCTCCTTCGGCGCCACCGGCGAGGACGAGGTCGAGGATGCGCGACTCGAGCACCTGCGCCTGGGTGAGGCCGGTCGCGCGCAGCGCCTCGCGGGCGATGCCGACGAGCGCCGCCTCGGGCAGCAGGCCGACGACCTCGCTGCGGCGCACGGCGACGCCGGCGGCGGCCGCACGCTCGGCGACCGCGGCGTACGCGGCCGCCATAGAGGTCACCCGGTGGTCGGTGAGGTTCATCGAGACCTGGACGCCGTCGTCGAGGGCGAGGCCGATGGCCTTGAGGCACGGTAGACCGCCGTCGCGCTCACGGATGGCCGTCGCGATCGACTTGGCAAGAGCGAGGTCGTCGGTCTCGAGGTCGACGTTGTAGGCGACGAGCGCGGCGCGGGCGCCGATGGCGACTGCCCCTGCTTTCGGGTGGACCCGGGGCGGGCCTTCGTCGGGGGCCCGGCCGGCGTCGCGCCCGATCGCCTCGCGCAGGCCCTCGAAGCCACCCTCGCGAACGACGGCGAGGTTGCGGCGTCGCTCGCTGCGAGCCGCCTCCTCGTAGAAGTACACGGGGATCCCGAGCTCGCCGGCGACGCGTGCGCCCAGCTCGCGGGCGAGGCCGACACAGGCCGCCATGTCGTCGTCCTTGAGCGGTACGAACGGCACCACGTCGGCGGCGCCGAAGCGCGGGTGGGCGCCCTCGTGCAGGTTGAGGTCGATGAGGCGGGCGGCCGCGGCGACGCCGCCGAAGGCGGCCTCGGCGACCGCCTCCCCGGGCCCCGCGAAGGTGATCACGGAGCGGTTGTGGGTGGCGTCGCTCTGGCGGTCGAGCACCTGAACGCCGGGCACCGCGGCGATGCCGGCGACGATCTCGTCGACCACCTCGGGGCGGCGCCCCTCGGAGAAGTTGGGCACGCACTCGACGACGGTCACGGTCGCCTCCTCCCCGCTGCGACGGCGGTCACGCTCGCTGCCTCCTTGCTGCGGCAAGGGTCACGCGCCCGCCTCGGCCGTCCGGCCGCCGACGACGACGCCGTCGACCAGGTTGACCCCGTAATGGTACGGCAGCTCGGCGCGCGTCGCTGCGTCGAGCACGATGAGGTCGCAGGCGGCGCCGGGCGTCAGCACCCCGACCTGACCCGTCAGACGCAGTGCCGCGGCCCCGCCGGCCGTGGCCGCCCACAGGGCCTCGTCGGGCGTGAGCCGGAGCTCCTGACAGGCGAGCGAAATCACCATCTGCATGTTCTCGCAGTAGCTCGACCCGGGGTTGAAGTCGCTCGCCAGGGCGACGACCACGCCGGCGTCGAGGAAGGCGCGCGCCGGCGCGTACCCGGCGTGCAGCGTGTAGCTCGTGCCCGGGAGGAGGACGGCGACGGTGCCGGCGGCGCGCAGCGCCGCCATGTCGCCGACGGTCGCCAGGATCAGGTGGTCGGCCGAGGCGCAGCCGAGCTCGGCGCCGAGCGTCGCCGCCCCCGTGTGGGCGAGCTCCTCGGCGTGGAGGCGCAGTCCGAGGCCGTGCTCGCGGGCCGCCTCGAGCACGCGCCGCGCCTGGGCGACCGTGAAGGCGCCCTCGTCGCAGAAGACGTCGCACCACTCGGCGAGCGGCGCACAGGCCGAGAGCTGCTCCCCGCAGACCGACTCGACGTAGTCGTCGGCGCGCCCCTCGTACTCGGGCGGCACGAAGTGCGCGCCGCAGAAGGTGAGCGAACGCCGCACGGGGTGCGGCACGGTGGCGGCGCGCAGCTGCTTGGCCTCGTCCTCGGCGGAGAGCCCGTAGCCGCTCTTCACCTCGACGGTCGTGGTGCCGTGGGCGAGGAAGCTGTCGAGGCGCCGCGCGGTCAGGGCGGCGAGCTGCTGCTCGCTCGCGGCGCGCGTCGCCTCGACGGTCAGGCGGATGCCGCCGCCGCGCTGCAGCAACTCGAGGTAGCTCACGCCGGCGAGCCGCTCTCCGTACTCGGCGGCCCGCTCACCTGCGAAGACCGCATGCGTGTGGCAGTCGACGAAGCCGGGCAGCACGCAGGCGCCTTGGGCGTCGAGCTCGACGGCGTCGGCCGCGAGGCCGACCTCGCCCGCGAGGTCGGCCTCGCGGCCGACCCACACGACCGTGCCCCGGTACGCGGCGAGCGCACCGTCGGCGAGCACGCCGAGGCCCTCGCGCGCGGGGCGCGTCATGGTCACGAGCTCGCCGGCGTTGCGCAGCACCAGGTCGGCGAGCCGCCGGCCCTTGGCGTCGGTCGGCGGGCCGCCGGCCGGCGCCCGCCGTTCCGCGCCGCCCGGGTCGGCGCCGCCGCTCGGCGGCGCCTCGGCTCGAGGCGCCCGCTCCTCGCCCTCGGGCGGCCGGCCGCTCACGGCGCCATCGGCAGGTCGAGGCCGGACTCACGCATCTTCTCGAGCGCCTCGGGGTAGCCGGCGTCGACGTGGCGCATGACCCCGGTGCCCGGATCGGTCGTGAGCACGCGGTGCAGGCGCTCCGCCATCATCTCCGTGCCGTCGGCGACCACGACCATGCCGGCGTGCAGGCTCTTGCCGATGCCCACGCCGCCGCCGTGATGGAAGCTCACCCAGCTCGCCCCCGCTGCGGTATTGAGCAGCGCGTTGAGGATCGGCCAGTCGGCGATCGCATCGGAGCCGTCGCGCATGCCCTCGGTCTCGCGGTAGGGCGACGCGACCGAGCCCGAGTCGAGGTGGTCGCGGCCGATGACGATCGGCGCCTTGACCTCGCCGGTGCGGACGAGCTCGTTGAAGGCCTCTCCGGCCTTGGCCCGCTCCCCGTACTCGAGCCAGCAGATGCGGCAGGGCAGGCCCTGGAAGTGGACCTTCTCCCCCGCCATGCGCAGCCAGCGGCTCACCATCTCGTTGTCGGGGAAGAGCTCGAGCAGGGCGCGGTCGGTACGCGCGATGTCGGCCGGGTCGCCGGAGAGCGCGGCCCAGCGGAAGGGGCCGTTGCCGCGGCAGAAGAGCGGACGGATGTAGGCGGGGACGAAGCCCTCGAAGGCGAAGGCGTCGGCGTAGCCGGCCGCCTTCGCCTCGCCGCGGATGTTGTTGCCGTAGTCGAAGACGTGAGCGCCGGCGCGCTGCAGGGCGACCATCGCCTCGACGTGGACGACGATGCTCACGACGGCGCGACGCACGTACTCTTCGGGGTCGCGCCGACGCAACTCGAGCGCTTCGGCGAGGCTCATGCCGTTGGGGACGTAGCCGTTGAGCGTGTCATGCGCCGAGGTCTGGTCGGTGACGAGATCGGGCGTGATGCCGCGGCGCACGAGCTCGGGGTAGACGTCGGCGGCGTTGCCGAGCAGACCGATCGAGAGCGGCCGCTTCGCGGCCACGGCCTCGTCGGCCAGGCGCAGCGCCTCGTCGAGGGTGTCGGCGGAGACGTCGAGGTAGGCGGTCTCGAGCCGGCGGCGGATGCGCTCCGGGTCGACCTCGACGCAGAGCGCGACGCCGCCCGCCATGGTGACCGCCAGCGGCTGCGCCCCGCCCATGCCGCCGAGCCCCGCGGTGAGCACGAGGCGGCCGGCGAGGTCGGCGCCGTAGTGCTTCTGCCCCGCGGCGGCGAACGTCTGGTAGGTGCCCTGCAGGATCCCCTGCGTGCCGATGTAGATCCACGACCCGGCGGTCATCTGCCCGTACATGGTCAGCCCGAGAACGTCGAGCCGACGGAACTCGTCCCAGGTGGCCCAATCGCCGACGAGGTTGGCATTGGCGATGAGCACGCGCGGCGCCCACTCGTGGGTCTGGAAGACGCCGACCGGCTTGCCCGACTGCACGAGCAGGGTCTCGTCATCGCCGAGGCGGCGCAGGGTGGCGACGAGGGCGTCGAAGCTCGCCCAGTCGCGCGCCGCCTTGCCGGCTCCGCCGTAGACGATGAGCTCGTCGGGCGCCTCGGCCACCTCGGGGTCGAGGTTGTTCATCAGCATGCGCAGGGCGGCCTCCTGCTGCCAGCCGCGGCAGCTCAGCTGCGTCCCGCGCGGCGCCCGTACGGGGCGCGGCCCTGAGGGCTCGGGCATGGTCACCTCCACGTCGCGCGCGCCCTCCGCGGCGCGCGGCCATCGCCAAGGATACCGCTCGCGTGACGGCGAGGCGCGCGGCTCGGGCGACGATGTCGTGCGTCTCGCCCGAGCCGACGCGCACAGCTCGCACGACGACGAGGTGCGCGGAGCCCGAGCCCGCGCCTCGCGGGGCCGGTTCGCCGAGCGTCGAACGGGGTATCAGCGCGGCAGCGCCGCCGCTTTCGCGGACGCCGCCGGCGTCACGAGGCGACCGGCGACAGACCTTTCATCAGGAGGACTCGATGACCGAGACGAACAAGATGGGCCCGGGGCTGGCCGTCCTGACGGGACTGGTCGCGATCGCGCTCGGCATCCTTCTGCTCGCCATGCCCAAAGCCAGCCTCACCACCGTGATCTGGCTCTTCGGCCTTATGGTGATCGCGTACGGTCTACTGCGCGCGCTCGCAGGCCTCATGGGCCGCATGGAGAGTCGGTCGGCCGGCGTCGCCGGCGGCCTGCTGGCGGTCATCGCCGGCGTCCTCATCATCGCGTGGCCGGGCCTGACGGCGCTGACGTTGCTCTACATCATCGCCGGCTGGGCCGTCGTCATGGGCGTCGTCGACGTCCTCGGCGGCTTCGTCGGCGAGAAGAGCGGCGGCGCGCGCCTGTGGTCGGTGATCGCCGGGGTCGTCTCGGTAGCCTTCGGCATCGCACTCTTCGTCTGGCCGGCGACCGGCGCCCTCGCGATCCTCTGGCTGATCGGCATCTACCTGATCGTGAGCGGCGTGCTGACGATGATCGTCGGCGTGTTCGCGCCGGCCTCGCAGCTCGCCGGGCGCCACGGCACGTCGGGCGCGCGCCCGGTCTGAGACTGATCAGAGAAGCGGCGGGAGGCACACCCTGCCGTCGGCTCCACCGATGTCCGAGCCGGAGTCCGAGCCGGGATCCGGGCCGGGGTCTGAGCCGATCTTCGGGCCGGCGTCTGAGCTCGTCTCCGGGCCGGCGTTTGAGCCGGTGACTCAGCCGCTCTCCGCCGCGAGACTCCGGGCACGCCGCCTGCCCCCGTAACGGCGGGTGAAGACGGCGCCGGCCACGAGCCCGACGGGGATGGGCAGCCAGAAGGACACGAGGCGGTAGGCGAGCACCGCGGCCGTGGCCTCGGCAGCGCCTACGCCGGCGAGGCCCAGGGTGGCCGCGAGGCCCACCTCGACGAAGCCCACGCCGCCGGGCGTCAGCGGGATCGTCCCCAGCACGCCGGCGACCACGAAGGCGAGGAGGACGAGCGACGGCCGCGCCGTAGCGCCGACGGCGGCGAGAGCGGCGAGGAGCGAGGCGAAGTCCAGGAGCCACTTTCCCGTGGTGGCCGACAGCGCCAGCCACCACTTGTCGCCGAGGGAGCGCTTGATGAGGTCGCGCTCTTCGATGAGGCGCGCGGGCAAGTCGTGGCGCGGCGCGCCGGCGGGCCTCACGCGGTCGAGGACGCGGTGCGCCACGCTACCCAGCCACAGCAGCAGACGGTCGGTGAACAGGATGACGGCGCCGCCGACGATGATCAGCGCAGCGGCGGCGACGCCGATCTCGAGCGCCCGCACCAGGCTGCGCCCGACGGGCGCCCCGGCGAGGATCGCCGGCAGGGAGAACACGGGCAGGACGACCAGCGTGGCGGTCGAGAGCAGGGTGGCCGCGGTCAGTCCGGTGACGGCGCGTCCCTTCGGGGTGCCCGCGGCGACGAGCATCTGATAGCCGAGCGAACCGACGGAGGCGGCCCCCCCGGGCACGATACGCCCGAAGGCGTTGCTCGTGAGTTGCGTCAGGGCCAGCACCGACCAGCGGCGCTCGTGAACGGTGACGCGCATCACGGCCCAATAGCAGGCGAAGCTCGCCGCCTGCAGGGCGGCCATGAGGACGAACCAGTACCACTCGATCGTACGCAGCCCGGGGACGGCATCGAAGAATCCGACGAGCTGCGGCCATACGAAGTAGAGGCCGACGGCCGCGGCGGCGAGGAACACCAAGGTCTTGACCGGGATGCGAAAGCCGCGCGGCACCGTCGGCGGCGCCGCCGGCGAGTGGATCACGACGACGCGCGGCAGCCCGAAGCGGTACTGCGCCACGGGTATCACCGACGGCTCACCGTCGCCTTCGCCGAACCGTATCTCCTCGTCGGGAGCGGGCGCCGGTGGCACCCGGCGGGACCTCGTCCGCCGTGCCGCACGGCCCGTCTCGCCCTCGAACTCGGCAGTCGGACTCTCGGCCTTGTCGGACGGACTCTCACCGTGGGCAGCGCGACCCTCCTCCCCCCCGCGGGAGCCGGAGCGCGACCCTGCCGGAGCCGCCGCTGAGGACGACGTGCCGTCGTCCCACTCCTGGTCGAACCAGTCGGCGCCCGGCAGGCCGCCTCGCGTCGCGTCCTCATCCATGGGCGACAGCATACCCCCGGCAGCCCGGTCGTGAGGGAGCGAAGCGGCCACGCGTGACGCGGTGGCTTGGTGAGGCGCAGCGGCGCGAGGGCGAAACGTCGAGGCGGGCCGGGCTGCCCTTCGGCAGCCCGGCCCGCCTCGACACGACGACGCCCGCGGCGACGTCGCGACCGGCGGTGCTGTGACCCGGCCTTACTTCTTGACGATACCGAGCGGGAGTACGACGCGCCCGTAGAGCTCGTTCCACACCTGGGCGATCGAGGCGTAGACGGCGGAGAGGCCCACGAAGATGCCCTCGAAGCCGGCGATCTGGGTCCAGGTGGCCCCGTCCATGCCGAGGAAGGTGCTGTCGCCGACCCACTTGCCGATGGCGAGCAGCCAGAACAGGATCGTGAGGCTGAGGAAGACGGTCTGCAGGGCGCGGTTGATGCGCAGCGTGCCGATGAACATGAGGCCGGTGAAGACCCCCCACGCGAACAGGTACCAGCCGACCGCCGTCGCATCGGTCGTGAACTCCTCGGGCCAGATCGTCTCGACCAGCCACAGCGCCACCAGGGTGAGCCAGAAGCAGCCGTACGAGAGGAAGGCGGTCATCCCGAAGGTGCTGTTCTTCTTCCATTCCATGATGCCGGCGATGACCTGCGCGAGACCGCCGTAGAAGATGCCCATGCCGATGATCATGCTGTTCAGGCCGAAGAACTCCGCGTTGTGGAGGTTCAGCAGGATCGTCGTCATACCGAAGGCCATGAGACCCAGCGGCCCCGGGTTCGCGGTCGCGTCGCGCAGCGTCGCGACGACAGTGCGGTGCTCGCCCATCGGACCCACCGTGTCCGGGGCGCCCTTCTCTGCAGCTTGACTCATCTCCGAATGCCTCCTCGATGCCATGACATGCGTCTCCGCACGAGAAGGGACGGAGCCGAGCGGACGCGGACGGAGCGCGACACGGACGGCGCGCCCCTCCATCGACTGCGCGCACAAACCTGCGGAATGTAATCACACGACCGTCACCGCATGCCACCCCGGGAGAGCGACAGGACGTCTACCGCTCGGGCACGCCGTCATACACGGCGGCGAGGTCGGCAGCGGTCGCGCCCCTACCGGCGCACGAGCTCGCGTACGACGGCGGCGAACTCGCCGTCGGCGACCGCCTGCGTCACCGCGTCGATCTCGGGCGCCAGACAGCGATCGCGCTCGAGCGTCGGCGCGAGCCGGCGCACGACGGCGCGGCCGCGCCCCGTGCCGGCCGCGGGCTCGAGCGGCGCCAGCAGGTCGATGGCCTGCGCCGCGCAGAGCGCTTCGATGGCAAGTACGGTCTGGGCGTTGCGAACCACCTGCTCGAGCTTGAGCGCCGCCGTCATACCCATGCTGACGTGGTCCTCCTGGTCGCCCGAGGTGGGGATCGAGTCGACACTCGCCGGGTGGCAGAGGATCTTGTTCTCGGCGACCAGAGCGGCAGCCGTGTACTGGGCGATCATGTAGCCGTTGTTGAGGCCGCTGTCGCGGGTGAGGAAGGGCGGGAGCTCGCTCAGCGAGCTGGTCAGCAGACGGAAGGTGCGGCGCTCGCTGATGTTGGCGATCTCGCTGACACTCATCGCCGCCAGGTCGAGCGCCAGGCCGAGCGGCTCGCCGTGGAAGTTGCCGGCGGAGATGATCTCGCCCGAATCCACGAAGACGATCGGGTTGTCGGTCACCGCGTCGACCTCGACGCCGACGACGCGGCGCAGCCAGGCGAGGGCGTCGCGACAGGCGCCGTGCACCTGCGGGATGCAGCGCAGCGAGTAGGCGTCCTGCACCTTGTCGCAGTTGAGGTGGCTGAGCATGATCGCGCTGCTCTCGGTCGCGACGCGCACGTTGGCGGCGCTCGTGAGCTGGCCCGGGATCGGCCGCAGCGCCTGGATACGCTCCTGGAACGGCCCGACGGAGGCGCGCAGGCCTTCGAGGCTCATGGCGCCGATGAGGTCGGCCGAGTCGAGGAGCGCCTCGCCGTCGACGACGGTCATGCAGCCGATCGCCGCCATGAACTGGGTGCCGTTGAGCAGCGAGAGGCCTTCCTTCGCCTCGAGCGTCGTGGGCGCGAGCCCGGCGGCCCGCAGGGCGGGCCCGCTCGGCTCGCGCCCCCCGTCCTCTGTCAGCACCTCGCCCTCGCCCATCATCGCCAGGACCAAGTGAGCGGACGGGGCGAGGTCGCCCGAGGCGCCGAGCGAGCCGCGCGAGGGCACCCAGGGCACGAGGTCGGCGTTCAGCAGCGCGGCCACGAGCTCCGCGACCTCGAGGCGCACACCCGAGTAGCCCCGGGCGATGGTGTTGAGGCGGATCATCATGGCCGCGCGGACGACGTCGCGCGGCAGCGGCTCGCCCACCCCGACGGCGTGGCTGCGCACAAGGTTCTCCTGCAGCTCGCGCACCTTGGCGACCGGGATGTGCGTCGTGGCCAGCAGGCCGAAGCCGGTGGTCACCCCGTAGGCGACCTGCTCGTCGGCGACCAGGCGCTCGATCAGGGCGCGCGCCGCCGCGATGCGGCCCCGCGCGCCCTCGCCGAGCTGAACCGGCGTGCCGGCGCGCGCCACCGCCGCGACCTGCTCGATGGTCAGGGGTCCGTCACCGATCGTGATGGTGTCCACGCACGCTCCTTCGTCGCCGCAGGCAGTCTAGGCCTGCGACGAGGGCGCGCGCAACGCGGGGCTCCCGAGGCGCGACGCGCTACCGGGGCGCGAAGGGGGCGCGACGCGGTGCCGGGGGCGCGAAGGGGGCGGGCGCCGCTGTGGCGGCGCCCGCCCCCTCAGGCTCCCCGAGCCGGATGAGACCGACTCACCTCGGCGTCAGAGTGGGTAGAGGACCTTGCTCACGGAGTACTCCGTGACGAGGCCGCCGGCACCGTTCCCGGCCGCTCTCGCCCGCACCCACCACTTGACCCCGGGGCTGAGCGTCACGTTCCACCCGCCGAGGTCGTTCGTGTAGACCGTCTTCACCACGGCCCAGTCCCTGGTCGCCGTCTTGCGCTCGATGTAGATCTTCGTGCCCCCCGGCACACGCGCACCGTCGAGCGAATAGGCGCCGTAGATCTTGTAGTAGCTCGAGTACTTGACGACCTTCCTGAGCCACAGGTTCTCGGGCCAGGTGAGCGTGGCCTTGAAGCCCATCGTGGTGCGGCCGGTCTTCGGCGCGCCGTCCGGCCCCAGCACAGGGTCGGCGTAGGCCATGTAGAGACTCGGCGCGTACCGCATCAGCTCCTGCGGCCACCCCACCGTGTCCCAGAGCTCGCCGGTGTCGAACTCGTCGTACAGCCCATACCAGTCATCTCCCGAGTCGAGCGGGTCCTCCTCGTGGAGCGGCGGCGCCCAGGTGCCCTCGTCGACGACGTAGTCCTTCCTCGCGCTGTACACGAACTGCTGGAACCAGGCCGGCATCAGCCCCTGGGAGAGGTCCGGCTTCACGGTCAGACTTGCGAGGTCCGCCGGCCACTCGAGCCGGGTGCCGACCGTGCCGATCGAGGTGGGCTTGAACCCGTACGGCGTGCCGAGGCTCGGGCCGGTGATCTTCGCCCAGCCGTCCAGCGGGTAGTTGTAGATCTCGAGGTAGTAGTTCTGTGCACCCGCGGGGTCGCTGCTCCACTCGGGGTCGAGCAGGCGGGGGTAATAGCCCCAGAGGAAGTACTCCGACGCGCCCTTGAAGGCCACGACGACGACGTAGTAGGTATCGCCGACCGTGGTCGGTGAGGCCGCGATGTCGGTCACCTTGACGTCCGCGGCCTCCCATCCCAGCCACGAGCCCAGGTACCCCGTGTCGGAGACCACGTCGCCGTCCTGGTTCAGGACGTAGAGGTCGAGGTCGGCAGCGTAGTTCTTGAAGTACAGCTCCACGTGGATGGTGCCGTAGTGGTTGACGGTCGTGGGGAGCTTGCGGATCGTCACCTGGGTCTGGTCCCAGATCGTGCGCTCGTGTACCCCGGGCGTGACCTGTCTGTCGCTCACCGTCGTGGCCCACGCCGGCGCCGCGACCGCCAGTACGATCAGCGAGAGCGCGACGACCCCCGCCGTCGCCAACCGTGATGCCTTCCCCATGGACCCCTCCCGAGAGTCGACCGGCCGTCGGCGCACCAGCCGCGCCACGGTCCGGCTCTGAAATTCGCCGTACCGACGGCGAGCCCTGCCCGCCGGCCGCTCGCGGCGCGCACCGCGAGGCCAGAGTGAGGCGGGGCGCCAGGCCCTGGGGACGCCGAAGGGGGCGGGCGCCGCTGTCGCGGCGCCCGCCCCCTCGTCGTCTCGCGAAGCCGCAGCCTCGCTCAGACGCTCGGTCTCAGAGCCCCTTGAGGACCTTCCTGATCGACTTCTCGATGTCGAGGCCGGTCGATGGATTGCCCTCGGCCCGGGCCTCGATGGTCCACGTCCGCCCAGGCGAGAGCTTGACCGACCACGCGCCGGCGTCGTTGTACGTCTTCACGGTCTTGACGTACCTCCACCCGCTGGTCGACGTCTTGCGCCAAATCTCGACCGGCGTGCCGATCTCCACAGCGGCGCCGTCCAGCGAGTAGCGGCCGTAGATCTTGTAGTAGCTCGAGTACTTGACGACCTTCCTCAGCCAGAGGTTCTCGGGCCAGGTGAGCGTCGCCTTGAAGCCCATCGTCGAGCGGCCGGTGTCGAGACCACCGTCCGGCCCGAGCAGCGGGTCGGCGTAGGCGAGGAAGAGGCTCGGCACATAGTGCGCGATGCGCTGCGCCCAGAGGTCGTCCTCCCAAGCACTGACGGCCACGGGGTACGTGTCGTAGAAGCCATACCAGTCGTCGGCGAGATCGAGCGGATCCTCCTCCCACAGCGGCGGCAGGTAATTCTCTTCACTCCCCTCCGGTGCCCAGTTGGCCAACACCAGGTCCCAGTACGCGCCGGCGTAGAGGTACTGCTCGACGCAGAAGGGCATCGGCGCGGCGACGGGGTCGTACGTGACGACCTTGTTCACGACGTCCGCCGGCCACTCGAGCCGACAGGCCCCCTCGCCGGCCGATGTGGGCCTGAAGTCGTATGGGCCGCCGTAGCGCGGACCGGTGAGCTTGCCCCACTTCGTCACCGACGACGGATAGCGGTACTGCTGCAGGTAGTACGTGCTGCTGTCGTAGACGTCATCGCTGAGGTCGAGGGCGATCTGGGGGTAGTAGCCCCAGAGCTGATACTCGGCGAACCCGTTGAAGGCCACCACGACGACGTAGTAGACGTCGCCCTCCATGTACTCGACGAACTCGTACGTGTAGGGATTGATGTAGCTCACGATGTTCTGATTGCCGACGTCCTCGACCTGGTAGTCGACGTACTCCTTACCGGCGAAGATACCCATGCAACCCATCTCGGCGGTGAGCAGGTTGCCTTCGGCATCCAGCAGGTAGAGGTCGAAGTCGGAGGTCGTGGGCTTGAACTTCAGCTCGAGGTGGATGTAGCCGGTGTGGTTGACACCGGGTGTGTTCACCGGCGTGAGCCTGCGGATCATCACCTGTGTCTGATCCCAGATGGTGCGCTGGTGGATACCCGGCGAACTCTGCGTGTTGCTCGAGGTCACGGCCAGCGCCGACGCCGCGACGGTCAGCACCACGAGCGTGACGAGCGTGACCGCCACGATCGCGAGCCTCATTGCCTTGTGCATCTCAGACGACCCCCTTCTCGGAACTGAACGTCGCGGAACCGCTTGCGTAGGTACGCCCCACCCCCCCGGCCTTTCGCCCATTAAGGCTGACTCGCCACACTATACTGGCACGCAAGCTCGAAGTAAAAGGATTCGCGTCGCCAATAGTCGACACACCGTACGCCAGTCGGGGCGACTGCACCAGCCCCTTCGAGGCGCAAGCCGACTCAGAGGGCTTTGAGGGTGGCCGCGACCGAGTACTCGTCGGCGAGTCCCGTGGCGGGGTCGCCGACGGCGTGGGCGCGCACTTTCCAGGTGCGCTGCGGACGCAGGCGCACGTACCACCAGCCGCTCTCGTCGGTCTCGAGTGTGGTCACGGTCACCCAGTCGCCGCCCTTGACCTGCCGCTGGATGGCGACCTCGGTGCCGGGGACGCGGCGGCCGTTGAGCGAGAGCGTGCCGGCGAGGAAGTACGAGGCCGGTAGCCGCACGACCCGGTCGAGGCGCAGGTTCTCGGGGTAGGTGAGGGTCGCCTTGAAGCCGATCGTGGTCTCGCCGACCCTCACGCCGCCGTCGGGGCCGGCCAGCGGGTCGGCGTAGGCGAGGAAGAGGCTGGGGACGTAGTGGAGCAGCCTCATCGGGGTCACCACGCCGCTGCGCGCGACCGTGAAGCTGTCGCTCAACCCGTAGCCCCCGTCGAGCAGCGGCGCCGGCAGGTGATTCTCGACCTCGCCGAAGTGCCTGGCCACCGGCTCCCAGCGGTAGCCCGCGTAGAGGTACTGCTCGACGTCGGCCGGCATGGGCGCTGCGACCGGGTCGTAGGTGACCTGCCAGCGGTCGTCGACGATCTCGGCCGGCCACTCGAGGCGGCACTCGCCCTCGCCGAGCGAGGTCGGCCTGAAGGCGTAAGGCTCGCCGTAGACGGGGCCGCGGATGCTCGCATGGTCCGCAGGGTCGGCGGGGTAGCGGAACTCCTCGAGACGGTAGTTCCAGTCGTACGACGGCGACGACCCGACCTCGAGGTCGATCCGCGGGTAGTAACCCCACAGTTGATAGTCGGCGGGCTCGTTGAAGGCGACGACGACGAGGTAGTAGGTGTCGCCGGCCATGTCCCGCCGACCCTCCCCGTCGACAGCGACCGTCTGGTCGCGGACCTCGGTGACGGCGTAGTCCACGACCTCCCTGCCGGGAGCCACCGCCATGGTGCCCATCTCCTGCTTCAACACGGCGCCCTGGTCGTCGAGGAGGTAGAGGTCGAGGTCGGCCCGGGCCGGCTGGAACGTGAGCTCGGCGTGGATCGTGCCTCTGTGATCGACGCCGTGCGGCAAGGCGATGATGTGCACCTGGGTCGTGTCCCAGATGGTGCGCTGGGTGGTGCCGGGCGCGATCTGTCTGGCGGTCCAGGTGGCCGCCGTCACCGACCCGGCGAAGACAAGCGCCGCGAGTGTGCAGAGCACCGTCGCGACGAGCCACGGTCTCGCTGTCCTGCGCATGGTATCCCCCTGCCGACCACGGGGCGGACGAGCCGCCATGCGGTCGCTACCACCTTCGTCCGCGACGCGCGCCCTGCGAGCGCCAGCGAACGACTCTCGGATTAGCTAGTGTACACCCGACACGGCCGCAGGAGAACGTTCGTTGCATCGCAAACGGCGCAACGCCGCGAGGACGCCAGTGACGCCTTCGGAGACGTACCCATCGAGCACCTGACCGGCACGCCCGACCTGAGCTCCCCGCCGGAGCCGGTCACCGACGCCACCGGGGCGCACGGGCGCGGCGGCGGCGCCCCGGCCCGTCGGCCGGCCGTCGGACGGCAGCGCACGAGCCGCCGGCTCGTGCTCGTCGCCGTGGTCGCCGTCCTGCTGGTCTCGGCGGGCCTCCGCCTCTACAACCTCGGCTCGCCCCCCGAGCACATGTTCGACGAGGTCTACTACGCCAAGGACGCTCGGGCGATCATCGACGGCCGCATGGAGGGCAAGCCCGACTCATCCTGGGAGCCTGGCGACGTGGTGTCCTGGCCGCACCCCGACGCCGGCAAGATGGCGATCGCCCTCGGGATCCTCGTGGCCGGCGACGACCCCGTCGGCTGGCGCCTACCCGCGGTCGTCGCCGGACTCGTGCTGCTGGCGACGGTGTACCCCCTGGCCCGCAGGCTCGGCCTGAGCCCGGGGTGGGCCTTCGTCGCCCTCCTGCTGGCCAGTGCCGACCTGCTCGGCATCGCCCAGTCCCGTATCGCCACCCTCGACATCTTCGTCGCCACGTGGACGGCGCTCAGCGTGCTCTTCGCGCTCAAGTACGTGCAGCGGGGCGACGCCGCCCGCTGGCTCGTACTCAGCGGGCTCTGCGGCGGCCTCGCCGTGGCGACCAAGTGGTCGGGGGCGCTCGCCCTCGTAGCCGCGCTGCTCGTCGTCCTGCTCGGGCGACGGCTACGAAGCCTCGGGCCCGAGCGCGCCGAGGGCGGAGGCGAGGCGCGCGCCGACGGCGAGAGCAAGCGGCGCGCTGGCGGCGGGGGCGAGCAGCGCACCGACGTACGCGCCGACTTCGTGGGCGGGCAGCGCGCCGATACGCACGCCGATGCGCGCACCGGCAGAGTGCACGAGGACGATCGACGCACCGCCGGTGAGGACGGGGGCGCCGCGCCGGTCGACGAGCGCGGCGGCGACCGAGACGGTGAGCCGGGCGGCCATGGCCGCCCGGCCGACGGGCGTACGCCTGACGGCCCCACGGCCGAAGGGACTGAGGGTGCCGGGCCGACCGCGGCGCGGGAGCCGGCCCGCGCGCCGGCGGGCCGGCGGCCGGCGGGCGGCGCCCGCACCGCCGCCCAGATCGCAGCCTGTCTCGTCGCCCTGCCGCTCGCGGTCTACCTTGCGAGCTACACGGCGTACTTCGCCAACGGTCACACGCTGGCCGACTTCCGCGAGCTGCACAGCCAGATGCTGCACTTCAACCTCACCCTGTCGGCGGAGCACTCCTACGCCTCGATCGCGCCGACCTGGATCCTCGACTACCGGCCGGTCTGGTACTCGTTCCGCGAGATCGCCGCCCGCTTCTACGGCGTCGTCGCGATCGGCAACCCTCTGCTCTGGTGGACGAGCCTCCTCTGCCTGGTCGCGGCAGCGGTCCTCGCCCTGCGGCGCCGCAGCGTGACGCCGGCCCTGGCTGCGCTGCTCGTCGTCGTGCTCTACCTGCCGTGGTTCGCGACCACGCGCACGTCGTTCCTCTACTACATGACGCCTGTGGCCCCGTTCCTGGCCATCCTGGTCGCCGCGGTCGCCGCCGAGCTCGTCGACGGCAGGCGCCGGCGGAGCGGCCGCACACCGACGGGCGGCGCCGTGGACGCGACCGCCGCGCTTCCGCTCCCGGCCCGCATCGCGGCCGTCCTCGCGGCGGCGCTCGTGGCGGCCTTCCTCTGGTATCCGCTGGGCCGGCTCGCCGAGCTGCTCTTCTGGGAGCTGCCGGGCCGCGTCGCCGACGCGCTGGCCTGGGTCGCCGCGGGCGTCGGCGTCGCGCTCGCCGTCACCGCCGCCCTCGTCGCCCTGAACTCCCCCCGCCTGCGGCCCTGGGTCGTCCTGCTCCTGCTCGGCGCGATCGTCGGCATCGCCGTGCCGTTCCTGCCCATCGTGCTCGACGTCGCCATCTCGAAGGAGGACTTCTACCGCCTCATGTGGTTCCCGAGCTGGATCTGAGACGGACGGGGGCGCCGGGCCTCAGTGGCCCGGCGCCCCCGTCCGTCTAGCCTTCCGTCCGCAGACTCAGGCGATGACGGCCGCCATGATCGCTTTCTGTGCGTGCAGGCGGTTCTCGGCCTGGTCGAAGACCACCGAGTGCGGCGAGTAGAGCACCTCTTCGGTGATCTCCTCGCCCCAGTGCGCCGGCAGGCAGTGCATGACCTTGACCTGCGAACCGGCGCGGCGCACGAGGTCCATGTTCACCTGATAGGCCGCGAGGGCCGCGACGCGAACGTCGTGCTCGGCCTCCTGCCCCATACTGGTGAAGGTGTCGGTGTAGATCACGTCGGCGCCCTCGACCGCGGCGACGTCGCTGGTCAGCTCGACGGTGCCGCCGGTCGCCTGCGCGTCCTCCTGCGCCCGGGCGACGATCGCCGCGTCGGGCTTGTAGTCCTCTGGGGTGCAGATGACGACGTGCATGCCGGTCTTGGCCCCGACCTCGGCCAGCGAGTGGGCGACGTTGTTGCCGTCGCCGATGTAGACGAGCCTCGCGCCGTCGAGCTTGCCGACGTGCTCGCGGATCGTCATCGCGTCGGCCATCCCCTGACAGGGGTGGTGCGTGTCGGTGAGGCCGTTGATGACCGGGATCTGGCCGTACCTGGCAAGGTCCTCGACGTCGGCCTGCGCGAAGGTGCGGATCATGATCGCGTCGACGTAGCGGCTCATCACGTTGGCCGTGTCCTTGATCGTCTCGCCGACGCGGAGCTGGATGTCGTTGGCGTTCAGGAACATCGGCTGCGCGCCGAGCTGCTCGATGCCGACCTCGAAGCTCATGCGCGTGCGCGTCGAGGTCTTCATGAAGATCATCGCCACGGCGCGGCCCTCGAGGACGGCGTGCGGCGCGCGACGCCTCTGTGCGTCCTTGAGCGCGACGGCCAGATCGAGCAGCGACACGACCTCGGCCGGGCTGTAGTCGTGGATCGTGAGGAAGCTGCGGCCGGTGAGGTCGAGCTCGGAGAGGTGACGCTTGACGGTCTCGGGCATGTGACCCCCTCGTTCGGGCGGTTGATGATGTGGTCGGCGCTGGGTGCAGTCTAACGAACGAGCGGGCGGGCCGGGCGTCTCGCCCGGCCCGCCCGCAGGCGTCCTTCGATCGCTCGATCCTTCTTCGCGCGCCCTCGGCTCAGATGAAGCCGCGCTCGCTGAGGATCTCGGCCAGGGTCGGGTGGCCGATCTCCTGCAGGTCGTAGCCGACCTGCACGGCGGGCAGCTTGATGTCGATGATGCGGCGCAGGTCCATGGGCGTGCCGATGACGACGAGCTCGGCGCCGGAGGCGTTGATCGTCGTCTCCAGGTCCTTGAGCTGCTGGTCGGAGTAGCCCATCGCCGGCAGCAGCACGCCGATGTTCGGGTACTTGTCGAAGGTGGCCTTGATCTCGCCCGTGGCGAAGGGCCGCGGGTCGATGAACTCGGCGGCGCCGAGCTGACGGGCGGCCACCGTGCCGGCGCCGTACTTCATCTCGCCGTGGGTCAGCGTCGGGCCGTCCTCGACGACCAGCACCTTCTTGCCCTGCACGAGCTCGGGCCTGTCGACCGTGACCGGCGAGGCGCCCATGATGA
>JAFGAW010000100.1 GCA_016933475.1 Thermoleophilia bacterium | reverse complement strand
GTGGGGATGGACATCCCCGCGGACCACAAGAAGACGATCCTTGCCTGCAAGTCCTGGGGCATGAACACCTCGTACGGGCTCGCCGGCGCGCTGCGCGGGGCGATCGAGTCCGGCAAGACCCTGGCCGAGGCCGAGAAGGCCGAGATCGAGATGCTGCAGATGGTCTATCGCGAGCCGATCGCAGCACAGGCTCACCTGATGGACACGCACAACCTCGGCGGTCACGGCCCGCACAACTCGTTCGACGTGCGCAAGTACATGCAGCAGTACAAGGATCGCATGAAGCCGACCGTCGTCGCGGCCATGAAGGCCGGCGTGCACCCGGCGAACATCACCGCCGTGCCGGCCTACTGCGTTGGCGACATCGCCCACCACACGGCCCAGTCGGCGTACAACATGTTCAACGACGACATGGTGTTCGCGATCTACGAAGCGGTCACCGACGTCCTCGACAAGACCCTGCACCGTGGCCTCGAGAAGGACGCCTACAAGAGCGTGTACGACGTGCTCTCGGTGGCCACCGGCTGCACGGCCTGCGCCACGGCGTACATCCTGTGGAAGGACAGCTTCACCGTGCCGATGGTGATCGACCTTCTGAACAAGCGCTTCCACAACTACTGCGCGATGCACCCGGACCGCGGTGAGGCCGACGAGCTCCATAACGTCGACTTCATGGACATCCTGAAGCGCGGCGAGTCGATCCTCGACATCACCCCGCTGGGTGCGGGCGGCAAGGTCAAGGGCATCGAGGTCGACCTCAGCCCGGTCGACGACAGCGAGGTCATCGCCAACCCGCAGCGCTACACGTACCCGGCCTGCGCGATCACGCAGCGCTTCGCGGCGCTCATGACGCTGGCCGACTTCCCGTGCTTCCTGACGCCCGAGTGCACGACGGCGACGATCATGACCAACGCCGTCGCCCTGGCGCCGGACAAGCCGGGCGCGCCGGTGAGGGGCTGCAAGGACTGCGCGACCTGCACGCTGATCAAGAGGAACGTCCCGATGGTGACCGGTATCGGCACCGGCGCCAAGGGCTACTGCCAGTGGCACCTCGCCGTCTGAGGCAGGAGGCGATCGCCTTAGTCTGACGAGCGGTTGAACGGGTGACGGGCGGGGGCCGAGAAGCAGTCAGAGGCCCCCGCCCCGGACCCGTTTCCATCCACTGACTGCAGGAGGTGGTACTGTGCCGCAACCGACTCTCGCGAAGCGCTGTGTCGCGGAGCTGATCGGGACGTTCACGCTGGTCTTCCTGGGCACGGGCTCCGTGCTCGCCGTGGTGATCTTCCTCGGCGGCGTCGATCCCGGCGGCCTGTTCCTCATCGGCTTCGCCTTCGGTGTCGCCGTCCTCGCCATGATCTACACGTTCGGCCACATCTCGGGCACCCACATCAACCCGGCGGTGACCATCTCGCTGTGGGCGACCGGGCGGCTGCCGGCCAAGGACATGGTCGCGTACATCGTGTCGCAGCTCATCGGCGCCTTCATCGCCAGCGTGGTGCTCATCATCATCCTGGGCACCAGGGCGGTCGACGCCGGCATGGGCGGCACCGCACCGGGGACGGACATCAGCTACATCCAGGCCATCGTCTCCGAGGCCGTGGCGACGTTCTTCCTCGTCCTGACCATCTGGGGCGTCGCGGTCGACAAGCGAGCACCGGCCGGGTGGGCCGGCATGGCGATCGGCCTCGTGGTCGCTGCCGACATCTGGGTCACCGGTCCGTGGACCGGCGCGTCGATGAACCCGGCGCGTTCCTTCGGCCCGATCCTCGCCCTGACGTTCTGGGGCGGTGAGTACAGCTGGGGTGACTTCTGGATCTACGTCATCGGCCCGGTCGTCGGCGGTGTGCTGGCGGCGGTCGTGTACGACTTCGTCTCCGACGTGAAGAAGCTGGACTAGCCTGCAGCCGCGACGCCCGGGTGACCGGGCAGGCTGCTAGGCTACTGCGGGACGCACGCGGCGGGGGCCGGCCCAAGGTCGGTGCCGGCCCCCGGCCGCGTCTCCCCGCCGTTCTCCCGCGCCAGGCTGGGGACCGGCGGCTCGACGACCGGCCACGCGACGTCACAGGGGAGCGATGAGCACACCGTCCGACAGCACCGTCCTCGCGCCCGACATCACCGTTCTCGGCGTCGCCGGGAGCCCGCGCCGCAGGGCGACGCACTACGCCGTCAACGAGGTACTCGAGTACGCGGCCGACAAGCACGGCGTCGCGGTCGACTCCTACAGTCTCCACCGCAAGGACATCGGGTTCTGCCGGCACTGCGACTACTGCGTCCGCAAGCAGCAGGGCTGCATCATCGAGGACGACATGGCCGAGCTCTACCCGAAGCTGCTCGCTGCCGATGCCTGGATACTCGCCAGCCCCGTCTACCAGGGTCAGATCAGCGGCCAGCTCAAGGCGGCGCTCGACCGCTGCCGGGCGCTCGTCGCCAGCGACCAGCACGCGTTCCGCGACAAGGTCGGTGCGGGGCTCTGCGTCGGCGGCGACCGCAGCGGCGGCCAGGAGCCTGCGCTCCTGGCGCTCATCGGCTTCTTCATCATCAACGAGATGGTCCCGGTGGGCGGCGGCTCGTTCGGGGCGAATTTGGGAGCCGCCGTCTGGTCGCGCGACAAGGGCGCCGCGGGCGTCAAGGCCGACGAAGAGGGGCTTGCGGCATCGCACCGCACGGTCGACCGCCTGGTCCGCATGACGCGCCTGCTGCGCGCCGCGGCAGCCGGTGGAGAGGCGCGATGACCAGGGCGCGGCAGTCGCGCGACCGGTGGCCCGAAGGAGGGACGCGATGACGCTTAAGGTGGTCTGGGGCATCACCGGCTCCGGCGATCTCATGCCGGAGACCGTCGCCGCGATGGCGAAGGTCCGCGAGACCCAGGACGTCGAGATCACTGCCTTGCTCTCCAAGGAGGCGGTGAAGGTCATCCGCTGGTACAAGCTGTGGGAGGAGGTCGAGCGCATCAGCCGCAAGGTCATCATCGAGGAGGACGCCAACACGCCCTTCATCGTCGGGCCGATGCAGATCGGCCGGTTCGACTGCTTCCTCGTCGCGCCGGCGACGGCCAACACCACCGCCAAGGTCGCCCACGGCATCGCCGACACGATCATCACCAACGCTGTGGCGCAGGTGGGCAAGACCGACATCCCCATCATGATGCTGCCCGTCGACCAGCGAAGTGGGACCACGGTCACGACGCGGCCGGGTGGAGAGAAGCTGACGCTGAGGATACGCGCCATCGACGTCGAGAACGCCGAGCGCGTGCGCAAGATCGAAGGGCTGGACGTGCTCGGAGGCGTGGACGAGATCGCCGACGTCCTGCGGGCCTGTCCCCGACGCCCGCGCACGCAGAGATGAAGGTCACGGTCGCCACCGGCAGCCGCCTGCACCTCGGGTTCACAAACCTGAGCGACGATCTCAGGCGCTGCTACGGCAGCCTCGGGGTCGCCATCGACCGCCCGAGCACGACCGTGGTCGTCGAGGAGGGCGACGCCGCCGACGCGCTCGGCGACGACGCCGAGCGCGTCCGCGCCTGGCGTCGTCGCTTCTGCGATCACTTCGGCGTCGACCCTCAGGTGTCGATCGCCGTGCGCGGGCGCATCCCGCGCCACGCCGGGCTCGGTTCGGGCACGCAGCTCGCCCTGGCCGTGGGGCGGGGGCTCGCCACGGTGTGCGGACTCGACCTTCGCGCCCGCGACATCGCCGGCGCCCTCGGTCGCGGCAGGCGCTCGGGGATCGGCCTCGCGGCCTTCGCCGGCGGCGGGTTCGTCGTCGACGCCGGTCACAGCAAGGCGAACGACGGCCAGCAGGCGACGCCGACGATCGTCTGGCGCCGCGACTTCCCCGCGGACTGGTGCTTCGTCGTCGCCGTCCCGGAGGTGGCCAGCGGCCTGAGCGGGCGCAGCGAAGAAGGCATCTTCGCGGGGCTGTCGCCTTCCGTGCGCGTCTCCGAGGAGATCTGTCGCATCACCCAGCTCCAGCTCATGCCGGCGCTTGTCGAGCGCGATATCGAGGAGTTCGGCCGCGCCCTGACGGCGATCGACCGCAAGACCGGGCGGTACTTCGCCGAGGCACAGCACGGCCTCTACAACGCCGAGGTGGAGGGCGACATCGTCGCCGCCATGCTGCGCGCCGGCGCCGCCGGCGCCGGCCAGAGTTCGTGGGGGCCCGCGGTCTACGGTCTGGTCGAGGAGGCCGGCGCCGGCCGCCTCGAAGCGGCGGTGCGCGCCTTCCTGGACGAGCGCGGCGCGCGCGCGGAGGTGTTCGTCGCGCGCGGCCGCAACACGGAGGCGCGTGTGGAGGTCGAGCCGTGAGCGTTGCGGGCGCATGGGCGAGGGGGCGCCGGGCGGGTTCGCCGGGCCGGCGCCGGAGGCCGACCGGGGCCGGGGCAGGGCAAGGAGAGTCGACGGCGCCGGCCCGCCGTCGCGAGCGCCGTCTACGGGCGGGCGCCGCGCCGGCTCAGCAGCTCGGTGAGCGCGGCTTCGGCGGCCGATGCCGGCGCGACCTTGCGCACCACACGCAGGTTCTCGGCGAGGGCAGGCAGCACGGCGGCGGCGCCGAGGTTCTCGAGGCGCGTCGCCAGCACGAGGCTCTCGAGGAGCAGGCCCTCGGCCCGGTTCAGCAGCGTCACCTCGCCGCCGGCGACGTGTGTGCGCCGCGGCAGGGCGCTGACGTGGGTGCCGTCCTCCGTCGGCGCGGAGTCGTGGACGACGAGCTCGACCGTGGCCGCGGCGCCGTCGAGCGTCGGCGCCCGCACCGTGGCGGCGTGGCCGAACGAGAGGCGCTGCGGCGCGAACAGCGCCTCGAAGAGCGTCGTCACGGCGGCGGGGAAGGCGACGACGAGCTCGCGGCTCGCGAGAACGTTGGCGAGCGTCTCGGAGCCCTCGTACATGTCGAGCTCGAGGGTGGTGTGGTCGTCGGTCCAGACGCCGAACGGCGCTGCGTGCGGCGTGTCGCCCGAGAAGGTGCAGACGACGGTCTCGTAGATCCACCCCTTGCGCAGGGGGAGCGCGTGCAGCGTGTCCAAGTCTCCTGCCTCTCGCGCGGCGTGTGCCGCGGGTTCCCGGCGAGCGACACGACACGAGGCAGTATAGCGCCCGCCTCACGCGGCCGGGAGCCGCGGCCGGCGGGCCTCACACGGCGAGGGAGGGCGTGACGAGATGAAGAAGATCCTGGTGCAACTCGACGGCGACCGGGCACCGAGCGTCTTCGACGCCATCACTGCCTATGACGCCGGCGTCGACGTGATCCTGCAGCACGGCGGCATCGAGCCGCGCGAGGTGCGCGACCTCGTCTACGGGGCGATGTTCACCCGCGGGCCGGCCGACCTGCAGAACTCGGCCGTCTTCATCGGCGGCATCGACGTGCGCAAGGGCGAGTCGATGCTGCAGGAGGCGACGCAGGCGTTCTTCGGCCCCCTGCGCGTCTCGGTCATGCTCGACGCCAACGGCTGCAACACGACGGCCACGGCGGCCGTGGTCAAGATCATCACGGCCACGCCGGTGGAGGGACGCCGCGTGGTCGTCCTCGCCGGGACGGGGCCGGTGGGGCAGCGCGCTGCCGCCCTGTTCGCGAAGGAGGGCGCCGACGTCGTCCTCACGTCACGCACCCTGGACCGCGCCGAGGCGGCCTGCGCGGCGCTCGAGAGCCGCTTCGGCGTCAAGCCGACGCCGGCTGCCGCCGGTGACCTGGAGGCGACGCGACGTGCCCTCGATGGGGCGCACGCCGTGCTCTGCACCGGCGTCGAAGGCGTCTCGCTCGTCCCCGAGGAGCTCTGGCGCGGTCACGACACGCTGAACGTGTTGGGCGACGTCAACGCGGTGCCGCCTCTGGGCGTCGAGGGCAGCAAGCCGACCTGGGACGGCAAGGAGGTCGACGGCAAGAAGGTCTTCGGGGCGCTCGCCATCGGCGACCTCAAGATGAAGATCCACAAGCGGTGCATCCAGAGCCTCTTCGAGAGCAACGACCAGGTGCTCGACGTGGAGGAGATCGAGGTGATCGCCAAGGAGCTGGTCTGATCGACGACGTCCTGCTGATCGGCGTGAGCACGCGCGCCATGGCCGAGTCGGCGGCGCGGAGCGGCGCGCGGGTCGTCGCGGTCGACTTCTTCGGCGACCGCGACCAGGCGCGCGCCGCGACCAGCTACGCCCTGGACCGCGATCTGGGCCTCCCGCTGACCGCCCAAGGTCTGGTACGCGCCGCCGACCGCCTCGACGCCGGCCCCGTGGTCTACGGCGCCAACCTCGAGAACCACTCGGCGGCGGTCGCACGCCTCGGCCGTCGGCACGAGGTGCTCGGCAACGAGGCCGGCGCCGTGCACAAGGTCCGCGACTGGCGCGTGCTGCGGCGGTTCTGCGGCGAGGCGGGGATCGCCTGCCCGACGACGCTGGTCGCCGGGGAGGAGGGCTACGCGCGCGAGATGGGCGGCCGGTGGCTGCGCAAGCGCGTGCGCAGCGGCGGCGGGCACGGCGTGCGCCGCTGGGACGGCGAGCCGCTCGATCGGGCGCACCTGCTGCAGGCCGAGATCAGGGGCCGCGCCGCATCGGCGAGCTTCGTCGCCGACGGTCGCGCGGCCCAGGTCTTCGCCCTGAGCGAGCAGCTCATCGGCGACGGTGCCCTCGGGGCGCACGGCTTCGCCTGGTGCGGCAACATCGTGCCGTTTCCGGCCGAGGGCCACCCGAGCCGCGAGCTGGCCGAGGCCGTCGCCGAGATGGCCGCGCGGCTCACGCGGCATTTCCGACTGCGCGGCGTGAACGGTCTCGACCTCGTCGTCGCCGAAGGCCGCGCCGGCGCCCTCGTCCCGTACCTCGTCGAGGTGAACCCGCGCGTCACGGCGTCGATGGAGCTGGCCGAGCGCGCCTACGGCGTGAACGTCTTTACCCTGCACCTCGCAGGGTGTGCCGGCCGTCTGCCGGGGGGGCGCCCCGCGGAGAGGCAGGCGGCCGGCTTCTTCGGCAAGGCTGTGGTCTTCGCGACGCGGGCGGTCGTGACGCCCGACACCGACGCCTGGCTCGAGGAGAGCCTCGGCTCCGGCCGCGAGGGCAGCTCCGGCAGCGGCAGCGCCGGCGCCCCGTGGCCGGCGGTGCGCGACGTGCCGGCGAGCGGCGAGCACATCGCCGCGGGGCACCCGGTGTGCACGGTGTTCGCCGACGGGGCGCCGGACCGCGACGCCTGTCTCGCGACTCTCCATAGAGCGGCGGCTACAATGTACGGGAGGCTGCAGCACGGCGGCCGGCGAAGGGAGGTGCGCCGTGAGCGAGAGACTCACGCTGATCAGCGGTCGCACGCGTAAGCAGGCGATCGGCATGCACAAGGGGAAGGACTCGCCCGAGTATCACGCGGCGACCGAGATCGTCGAGATGAACGCCGGCGACATGGCGCGGCTCGGCATCGCCGAAGGCGGCCGCGCCACCCTGCGCACGGAGGTGGGCGAGATCGCCCTGACGGCGCACGAGGGCGCCCTGCCCGCAGGTCTCGTCTTCGTGCCCATGGGGACGACGATCAACGGTCTCGTGGGCACGGAGACGTTCGGCACGGGCATGCCCTCGTTCAAGGGGCTGACCGTCGACGTCGAGCCGGC
>JAFGAW010000099.1 GCA_016933475.1 Thermoleophilia bacterium | reverse complement strand
TCGTCCCCATCACCATCAGCAAGGCGAGCACGTTCCAGTACCCGACCGGGGCGTCGAGACGAGCGTACCTGTGGGCGTGCGTGACGATGTCGGGCGCCGTCTTGCCGGCGAAGGCGTAGACGCCGACGGCGGAGCAGAGGGCGACGAAGCCGAGGGCCAGGACGCGGAGCTGGAGGCGGCGGGCGGGCGTGAGCCCGACCGCCGCCGCGATGGCGAGGTACAGGAGGCATACGTTGAACGCGTGCCAGGTGAGGTCGGGCCCAAAGGACCAGGCGACGGATGCGCCCGTCCAGAGCGTGAACGCGGCGAAGACAGCGAGCGCGGCGAGGTACAGCCGCGATGGGCGCTGAGGACGGACGAGCCAGACCCAGACCGCGGCGCCGACGAGCAGGGCGACGGCGATGGGCGTCGCACGCTGCAGGATGTAGCCGCCGGAGAGGAACGCGAACGCCGTCGCCGCGGCGAGCACCGCGACGATCGGGGGGAGATCGCGGGGCCGGCTGCGGCGCAGGCGCAGGCGTGGTCCCTCCCGCGTGCCGGCTTCGATGTTCGCCTCGGGCGGCATCGTGGGCATTATAGCGGCATGGCTCGCACGCAGAGCCGCCTCGAGACGCGCCGACGGGGCGCTTCAGAGACCGTCCCTTGCGAAGGCAAGCGTATGGTCATGCAAGGAAGGGCGTGGTATAAGCATGGAGTGGGCCGAGAGAGAGAACCCGTCTGGTCGGGTGGACCGAGACGGAGGGGGGTGAACTGATGTCGAAGCTGATCATCGTGGCGCTGGTGACCGTGCTGGTCCTGGCGGTCGCCGCAGTGGCGTACGCCGTGCCCCAGTCCGTCATCGACGCCATCATCGACGACGCGCAGGACGGCACGATCGACGGCGATTGGACGGCCGAAGAGATCCAGGCTGCGCTCGCGTATCTCCGCGACGACCCGCTGTACCAGCAGTACAGTGACGTCGAGGGCGTCCTCGAGGACTACCTCGCCGGGCTGCAGGATCCGGGGGTCGCAGGTGCCGACGAGCTCGCCTTCACCGGCGCCGAGATCCTCTTGCTCCTCGGAGCGGGGGCCGGTCTCGCCGGCAGCGGCGCGCTGTTGCGGCGGCGGCGCGATTAGCCGCCAGCATCACCGACAACACCGCGCACGACGACGAAGGCGTTGCCTGAGCAGGCAACGCCTTCGTCGTCGTCTCACGCCTTTCGCTTCCGCATCACACGGGGCGTCGACGCCGGTTCTCATACGTCTTCGGGCCCCTCGTCTTCGGGCCCCTCGTCTTCGCCCTCCCTCCCCCTTCGCGCCCCTGCGTCCGCCTTCTTTGCCTCGCGTCCCTCGTCGTGCCTCCGTGCCACGGCTCGAGCGCGGCCCGGCCCGGCCTCCGACCTCAGGGGACGACGGTGACGGGCGACGGGGCGTCGGCGTCCTCGACGACGAGCGCGTCCGTGACACCCAGGTCGCCGGCGACGGCGACGGCGAGGCGCCGGAGGCCGGGGTGGTGCGCCACGCGCACCACCCCGGCCTCCGGCGCCCAGTCGCCATCCGCAGCCTCGGGCATGTACCCGCAGACTGCGAGCCAGACCAGGTCGGCCGCTGCCCCGTCCCCTTCGAGCACCGCCACCTCGACGGTGCGACGCTCCGCGAACGTCACCCCGCGCGACGTGCCGGGGAGCCCGGGCGCCAGGACGGCCGGCCAGCAGGCGCGCACGGCGGCGGCGGCAGCAGCCGCGCCCGCCTCGCTCCAGTCCGCAGCGACACCGGCGGGCGTGACCCCCGTACCAGTCGCCGCTGACGCGGTGTCGGCCGCCGACGGCACGGTGGACGCCACGGTCGCCGCACCGCCGCCCGGGACCCTTACGGAGACGACCGGCAGCCCCGTGCGCTCGAGCTCGTCCGTCGCCTCGAGCTCGTCGCCCTCCGGCACGTCGGCGACGGGGTCGACCACCACGGCAGGCTGGTGGAGGCGCTCCAGGCGCTCGGCACAGTCGAAGGTCGCCGCACGGCCCTCCGCCGTCGTGCCGGCATCCTCGTACGCAGTGCCGGCGCCCCGCGTTTCGCTCACCAGCACGACCGCGAGCGGCTGCGACACCGTGACGATCGCCGCCAGCGAGTCGGCGGAGCCGTCCCACCCGTAGCGGGCGGTCGTCACGTCGATCCCGGGGCCGGCGGTCTCGGCGACCGCCGAGCGCAGCCCCTCCGTGAACTCCGCCGCGGCCATCGCGCCCAACCCCGCCGGCAGCGCCACGACCACACCCCCCGTCCGCTCCACAGTCGTGACCGCCACGGCCGTCCGTGGCGGCCGAAGACCCAGGCGGAGGCAATCGGCGAGCCGGTCGGCAGCCCCCTCGCGCGGCCGCCAGAAGACGCCCTCGCCGCGAGTCTCGCGCACGACCGGCAGCGCCCGGACGGCAACGGCGTACGCCCGGACCTCGCGGGCGCTCCTCGCGAGCGCGGTCAGCTGTTGCAGGTCGAGGTCGCTCTCGGCCAGCTCCGACCCCAAGGCGTAGTTCGCCACCGCGACCACGCTCAGCGACTCCAGCGGCACGCGCGGCAAGGCCTCGGCCAGCTGGTCGGTCTGCCGGCGAGCGACGGTGGCGGCGTCGCCGCGGCCGGCCCACGCCCTGAGGGCAGCCCTGCGCTGGCGCCGCTCGCGTTGCGAGTCGCCACTGGGGAACATCGTCGGGACCGCGGCGCTCAGCCCTTCCGCGCTCAGCGAGACCGACCCGGCGAAGGACACGCCCAACGCCTCACCCAGCGCGGCGGTGGCCTGCTCGGGGCCGAAGAGACGGACGACGCGGCAGAGCCGGTCGAAGCCAGCCTTGGGCACGGCCACCTGAGTCTGCACCGGCACGACGACGGCGGTCAGCGAGGGCTGCTCGTGCTCGACGTGCAGCCACACCGCCGCCGTGCAGTCGTCACCCTCTGCGCCGCCGCGCACGAACACCGCGACATCGCGCGGCGCCGCCTCCGGCGCGTCCGCGGGCGGTGCGCCGACGACCTCACGCCAGGGGCCGGGCGTCGCGAGGAGGATCATGACGCCGAGGACGACGGCGACGCCGAGGAGCAGCGCGCCCCACGCGTCGAGGACCCGTGCTGCCGGGCGCAGCAGGCCCACGGCGTCAGGGCTTGACGCGCGTGGACGAGGTGGCGAGGGCCAACATGACCTTCTCGGGCAGCTGGTTGTCGAGGGTGTTGATCACCCAGTACACCGTGCCGCTGCGCCGCCACGCCACCATGTGCAGCGCTTGACCCTCGTAAAAGAGCCAGTATTTGTGCCCGTCGATCCTCTTCGTGCTGCTCGGGTGCGCAATAGCCGGCGGGTCGGCCCAGTCGATCGCCTGGATGCCCCAGTAGCCCCCCTGGGCGGTCGTGCCGACGACGATGGCGGCGGCCTTGTCTCGCCCGTCCGTGCCCTCCACCTTGTAGGCGCGGAACTCGTCGTAGCCGAGCCCGGACGCCCACGCCGTGGGTGCGAACAGCTTGACCTTGGCCTCGGCGGCAAGCGCCTGCCACTCAGCCCACCCGTACTGCTGGTCCTCGAGGATCTCGACGTCGGCCTCGACGGGCTCTTCGGGCACGTCGAGGAGGCCGTCGAACGACGTGCCGACGAACACGTGCACGTCGCCGTCGGTGCCCGGAGTGCGCGGCGTGAGGCGGATCTCGGCAGGAGCCAGCAGATCGGCGAGCGGGCGCGCAGCCCTGGCCAAGTACTCGGGCGCGTAGATCACCGTCGTGTCGACCACCTCGTCGGCATCGTCCACGGCCACGGCCCGGTACTCGAGCTCCTTGAGCTGGGACGCGGTCGACGCGGCCATACCGGCGTAACCGTTGGCGTTGTAGACCTGCACGCGGTAGAGGCGCTTCGACACCTGCCGCGTCGCCTTGAGCGGCTTGTAGAGCGGGTCCTTGAAGGCCTTGACCTTCTCGGCGATCTCCTCCGCGGAAGCGGAGACGTACGAGATGCCGTCGATCATCGGCGTGTCGCCCTCGACGTGGACCGCCGAGATGCGCGACGTGTCGAGGGTGAGAGCGAGGCTGGCGAGAGGCAGCAGCTTCTTGAGCGAGTCGAGGTCGGAGGTGGTCTCCGCGGTAATGGCTTTGAGCAGCCGCGCCACCTTCTGCCAGTCGCGGTTCCAGCGGCCGGACTGACGCTGCAGCTCGCGGAGGAAGAGCTGCTGCCGCTGCATGCGCGAGAAATCGCCCCTTTGGTCGTGGCGGAAACGCACGTAGTCGAGCGCGTCCTTGCCGCGCAGCTTCTGGTAGCCGGGCTCCAGGTTGATCGACTTCCAGGCCGAGTACTTGGAGTTGTAGTAGCGGCGATCGACCGGCACGTAGACGCCGCCGAGGATGTTGACGGAGTGCCAGAAACCGGCGAAGTCGATGCGGATGAAGTGGTGGACGGGAATACCCGTGACGGCGGTGAACGTCTCGACCGCGAGCGCAGGGCCACCGTACGAGTACGCCTCGTTCAGCTTGGCGCTACCCACCCCCGGGATCTCTACCAGCAGATCGCGCGGCATTGAGAGCATGGAGATGCTCTTGGTGTCCGGGTCGAGACGGACGAGGAGGAGCGTGTCGGAGCGGCCCGGATCGCCCTCCACCTGCTGGTCGCTGCCGATGAGAAGGATGTTGACCGGCTTGCCGGGCAGCGGCGGCTTGAGCTCGCGCGCCGTGGCCTGGACCTCCTCCTCGACCTCCTCGCTGCGCTCGCTCACCGTGTTCACGACGCCGTTGGTCCAGCCGAGAGCGAAGCCCGGCGCCGCCAGCGCCGCGACGACGACCGCCAGACTGAGGACCTTGAGGCTGAGATGACGACCGAAAGCGAGATAAGCGGTGACGCCGGTCACCACGAGGACGCCGAGGGCGGGCACGCCGTAGAGGACCCAGGACGGCACGCGGCCCGTCTGCTCGGCGAGGTCGAGCACGCCGACGGCGTTGCCCAAGG
>JAFGAW010000098.1 GCA_016933475.1 Thermoleophilia bacterium | reverse complement strand
TGGCAGGAGGTCTTCGAGGGCTACTGCGACGGCGCCGCCGAGGCCGCCGAGGTGCACGGGGTGGAGGTGCGCTTCACGCCCGACGTGACGCGCGACCTGCCGGTCCTCGTGGGCCGCCGGCAGGCGCAGTGGGCGGTGAAGTACAGGGAGCGGGGAGTGGTGGGCCTCAGCCTCGGGGGCTCCGAGCGCCGCGTGGGGCCGGAGAAGTTCAAGCGCGTCTTCGCGATCGCCCGCGACGGCGGGCTGAAGGCGGCGCCGCACGCCGGCGAGTTCGCCGGCGGCAAGGCCGGCGCCGCCTCGATCCGCGGGGCTCTCGACGTGCTCCGGGCCGACCGCATCCGGCACGGTATCAGGGCGGTCGACGACCCGGCGCTGCTCGCCGAGCTCGCCGGGTGTGGCATCGTCTGCGACGTGACCCCGGTCAGCAACCTCCGTACGGGGGCGATCGCGTCGCTCGCCGAGCACCCGTTGCCGGCGATGCTGGCCGCCGGTGTGAAGTGCTCCATCGGAAGTGACGACCCGGTGCTGATGCAGACCGACCTGGCCGAGAACTGCGCCGCGGCGGTCGCGCTCGGCCACACGCCACAGCGGATGTACGAGCACGCCCTCGCCGGGGCCTTCTGCGACGAGGGGACGCGGGCGCGGCTGCGGCGGATCGGTGAGGCGTACGACTGGGAGACGGCGTCGGCCTGACCGCCGCGGGCGCTCCGGACGAGCGTCGGACGGCCGCCGCTCCGGGGCTTCAGGGCCGTCGCAGAGCCGGTCGATGGGGGCGCCCCGCGGCGCCCCCCCGCCGTGTCCGGAGTGTGGGCCGCTTGCGTTTGGGGAACCACCCTGTCACGATACGAATCGTAGACGGAGCCGGTACAGGCGCCCGAGCGAACGGGCCGCCTCTCCAACGAAGACTCAGACACCTGCGTGACCGGGCAGCGTTCTGAACGAAAGGACGAGCTGCCCTATCCCCTTCGGTCGCTTCGGCGGCCCCCCATCATGGCGAGTGCTGCGCACTGCCCGTGCGCCCGTCGGCCCTCACGGCCCGCCGGGTGCTCGTCGCCGCGCGCCCGCCAGGAAGAGAGAGTGTATGGAACCCGTGTTCACCCCTGACCAGTCGCTGTACGTCGACGACGTCGTCGATGCGAACGCCCTCGCGGCCTCGGTCGACCACGCCGTCACCGACAGCGCCCTCGCGGCCTCGGTCGACGACGCCATCGCCGAGGTGTCCGCCGCCGGCCGCGACCCCTTCGCGGCTCTCGGCCTCAGCAAGCGCGTGCTCGCCGGCGTGACCGCCGCCGGGTACGAACAGCCCACCCCGATCCAGGAGCACGCCGTACCGCCCGTGCTCAAGGGCCGCGACGTCGTCGGCTGCGCCCAGACGGGTACCGGCAAGACCGCCGCCTTCATGCTGCCGATCATCGAGCTCCTCGAGCGGCAGAACGGCAACGCTCAGCGCCGCTCCGGCGAGAAGGGGCCCGCGACGCCGACGGCGCTCGTCGTGACCCCGACGCGCGAGCTCGCGGCGCAGATCGAAGAGGTCGGCATCGCCCTGTCCAAGGCCACCAAGCACCGCGTCGTCGCCGTCTACGGCGGGGTGCCGTACGGGCCGCAGGCGAAGCGCGCCCGCGCCGGCGTCGACGTGCTCGCCGCCACTCCCGGCCGGCTCCTCGACATGGTGCAGCAGGGCGACGTGCGCCTCGGCGAGGTGACGACGCTGGTCCTCGACGAGGCCGACCGCATGCTCGACATGGGCTTCTGGCCCGACGTGCGGCGCATCCTCCGCAAGCTCCCCGAGAAGCGCCAGAACCTGTTCTTCTCGGCGACCGTCTCCAAGGCCGTCCTCAACGTCATCGAGGACACGCTCGACCATCCGGTCTTCATCGAGCTCGGCGGGCGCGCGACCCCTGTCGAGAGCATCGAGCAGCGCGCGCTGCCGGTCGCGCGCGACCAGAAGCTCGACCTGCTGATCGCCTACTTCAATCATCACGAGCCCGACTCCACGCTGGTCTTCACGCGCACGCGACATCGCGCCGACCGCCTGGCGCGCACGCTCAACCGCAAGGGCGTGACGTGTGCCGCCATCCACGGCGACCGCAGCCAGGGGCAGCGCCAGCAGGCCCTCGACGGCTTCAAGAAGGGCCGTGTCAAGGTCCTGGTCGCGACCGACATCGTGGCCCGCGGCATCGACGTCGACGGCATCACGCACGTCGTCAACTACGACGTGCCGCAGAACCCCGAGGACTACGTCCATCGCATCGGCCGTACCGCACGCGCCGGCGCCAGCGGCTCCGCCGTGACGCTCGTGACCGAGGAAGACGTCTACGATCTGGCCGCCATCGAGCGCCTGATCGGCATGACCATCGAGCGGCAGGACCTGCCCGACTTCGCGTACGACAAGCGGAGCATCCCCGCCTCCGACAAGCTGGCCCCCATGAAGCGTGGCAAGCTCGTGTGGAACGGGGGCGCGCTGCGCTCCGCACAGCGCGGTTTCAGGGCCCGCCCGCGCAAGCGCTGAGGCGCTGCGTACCGGGTCCCGAGGCCTCAACGTCGACAGACGGCCGCCGGCTGGAAGGCCGGCGGCCGTTTGGTATACTTCCGTTCCTGCGTGGGCGACTAGCTCAGTTGGGAGAGCGCCAGCTCGACAAGCTGGAGGTCGTTGGTTCAATTCCAACGTCGCCCACCATGCCCGCTCCGCCCGCACTCCGCCCGCACTCCGCCCGCACCGGAGACGCCTCCGGCGGCCGCTTCGCGCCGCGCGACTGCCACGCTGCACCGTTCTCTGCATTCCGCTGAGGCACCGTCTCGCCCCGTCGCACCTCCGATGCTAGGATTCCGCTGGCCGTGATCCCGAGCGAGGTGCCGAGGGGGTGGTCGTGGGGGGCACAGCAGACCGGGCACACCTGGCCCTGTGGGGCCCCGAGTCGTGCCGCCGCGTCCATGACGCCACGCTGACCGTCCTCGAAGAGTGCGGCGTGGAGGTGCGCAACCACCCGCGCTCGCTCGAGCTCTTCGCCGCCGCCGGCGCGCAGGTCGATGGTCCCCGGGTGCGGTTCGCGCCCGAGCTCGTCGATCGTGCCCTGGCCTCGGCGCCCAAGACCTGGCTCGTGCCGTGGCGGCCGCTGCCCGGCGACGGCGCCCGCGCGACGGGCGACGACGCGGCCGTGGCGGCGCGGGAGGCCGCGGGGGGCGCCGGCAGCGCCGGCGCCCCCCGCGGCCTTCTCACCCTCAGCGACGGCAACTCGTACTTCGGGCCCGGTTCGGACTGCCTCTACCTGCGCGATCCCGACACGCACGAGCGGCGCCGCATCACCGTGGCCGACGTCGAGGGTCTCGCGCACGTCTGCGACCGCCTGCCGAACCTCGACTTCGCGATGAGCATGGGTCTGCCCGGCGACGTGCCGCTCGAGGTCGACGACCTCGCCGCCGTCGCCGCCATGCTGGCAGGTACGCACAAGCCGCTGCTGGTCGCCCCCAAGGACGGTCTCGCCGTCGGCGTCGTCCGCGACATGGCCGCCGTCTGTGGCGAGGCCGGCTCGGTGATGATCTACGCGATGCCTTCGCCGCCGCTGCTGCACGACGGCGACGCTCTCGGCAAGGTCGTCGCTTGCGCCGAGCTGGAGGTGCCGCTCATCTACGCGCCGTCGCCGGCCTGCGGCACGACGGCGCCACGCTCGGTGCCGGCCGCGGTCGTGGTCGGCAACGCCGAGGTCCTGAGCGGGCTGGTGCTCCACCAGCACGTGCGGCCCGGCGCCCCGTTCGTCTACGGCGCCGGTGTCGGCGCTCCCGACATGCGCACTGCCTTCGACCCTCACGGGGCACCCGAGGTGTGGCTCGGCTCGCAGCTCGGCGCCGACCTCGCCCGCTTCTACGGTCTGCCGAGCTTCAACTACGCCGGCATGACCGACGCCAACGATCTCGACGAGCAGTGGGGCGCCGAGGAGTTCGCCTTCACCGTGCTCGGCGCCCTGCAGCGCTCGACGTTGATCCACGACGTGGGCTACCTCGAGGTCGGTCTACAGTCGAGCTACGAGTCGCTGGTCTTCGGTGACGAGTGTGTCGCCTGGGCGCGCGCCCTCATGCGGGACGTGCGCGTGGACGACGAGGCGCTCGCGCTGGACGAGATCATGGAGGTCGGCCCCGGAGGCCATCATCTGGCCCGCCGTTACACGCGGCGGCACACGCGCGACTTCTGGCTGCCGTCGCTCTTCGACCGCGTCATGCACGACCGCTGGCGGGCCGGCGGCGGCCTCAGCCTGCGCCGGCGCGTCGAGGCGAGGGTCGCCGAGCTGCGCGCCGAGCCGCCGGTGTGGACGCTCCCCGAGGTCATGCGCGCCCGTCTCGACGAGCTGCTCTCCGAGGCGCGACGCCGGCGGGCGGAGGCGGCGGCGTGAGGTGCCGCTCCCGGCGGGCGGAGGCGGCGCCGTGAGCCACCGCACGTGGCGGCCGCCGCACGGCCCTCGTCATCGCGACTCCCGGCGCACCCGCTGGGAGTGGGGCAACCGCGAGCTGGTCGTCGTGGTGGCCATGATCGCCGTGGCGGCCGTGGCCGGCGTACTCCTCGCAGCACAGAAGACCGCGGCTTGGGACGGCAACGGCTCGGCCGAGGCGGCGTGGGCCGAGCTGCAGGTCGGCCTCAAGGCCTGGCGTGCCCCGGACGGTCACCGCCAGCAGTCGTTCACCGACCGCGGCTGGTGCGGCAGGTTCGTGGCCCACGCCTACGGGGCGAAAAAGGTCGGCTTCCGCGACGCCCGGGCCATGCTGAAGGCGGCCGCGAAGAACGGCACGCTCCACGACGGATCGCCCGCCGAGGCGCCGCTCGGCGCCCTCGTCTACTACGACCTCTCCGAGCACGGCCACGTGGGCATCCACGTCGGCGGCGGCTATGTGGTCCACGCCGGCTACGCCGAGCGTGTACGCAGGGACTACTGGCTGGATCTCGACGGGTACGCGGGCTGGTCGTACCCGCCGCCGGACCGCTGGCCCGGGCGGTCGAGCATCTCGGCGAAGGAGTGAGGCCGGGGCGCGGCCCGGAGGGCCGCGCCCCGGCCTCACTCGATCCGCAGGTCGAGGAAGTTGCGCATCAGCGCCTCGCCGAGGTCGGTGAGCACACTCTCGGGGTGGAACTGCACGCCCTCGACCGGCAGATCGCGGTGGCGCACGCCCATGACCACGCCCTCGCCGTTCCAGGCGCTGAGCTCGAGGGCGTCGGGCAGGTTCTCGTCGACGACCAGAGAGTGGTAGCGGGTGGCCACGAAGCCCTGGGGCAGGCCGGCGTAGATGGTGCGCCCGTCGTGACGGATCTCGTCGGTCTTGCCGTGCACGGGGTAGCCGGCGCGCCGCACGGCGCCGCCGAAGGCCTGCCCGATGCTCTGGTGGCCGAGGCACACGCCGAGCACCGGGATGACTCCGGCGAAGCACCGGATGGCCTCCATCGAGATCCCGGCCTCGTTGGGCGTGCACGGCCCCGGCGAGATCACGAGGTGGGTCGGCGCGGCGGCGGCGATGTCGTCGCAGGTCACCTGGTCGTTGCGGCCGACCTCGATCTCGGCCCCGATCTCGCCGATCAGTTGGACCAGGTTGTAGGTGAACGAGTCGTAGTTGTCGACGATGAAGACGCTGGGCATCGCGGTCCTCCCGGCCGGTCGCCGCCCACAGCGTAGCGTGAGTCGGGGGGCCTGAGAAGCCGCGCCGCCGTCCGCGGAGGGGGCGCGTTCACCGCGACGCGCCCTTCGGCGCCGATGTCGCGGCGCACAGCCGGCCGCGCGGGGCGAGACAGGAGCCGGCCGCAGGGGCGCTTCAGCGCACCTGGTGCGCCATGAAGCGGAGCGGCAGGATCAGCGCGTCGTCCACGGGGGGTGCGACGCGCGGGCGCGCGAGCGAGGCGGTGAGCTGGGCGCTCAGGGCCTGAGCCTCGAACGGGACGATCTCGACGCCGACCGAGGAGAGAAGATCGACTGCCGCCGGCGATGTCGCCTCGTCGAGCGGCGTGCCGACGAGCGGGATGCCCAGCCGATGCGCCACTTCGAGGCTCCAGAGCACCCAGTCGTCGCGCAGCACGGCGGTGCGGAAGAGGCACACCAGGGTCTCGGCGCGCCGGATGCGCAGCGCCAGGCTGGCGCGGATGTAATCGGAGCGCTGCACGGCGAAGGGCTCGCCGGTGAGGGCGTAGTCGATGGTGATGCGGGGCCGCAGTTGCTTGAGGTCGTCGACGACGGGCGTCACGACGGCGAGATCGGCCGGTGCGAAGGCGAAGTAGACCCTCGTCTGCTCTTCGCGGTACCAGCGTGACGCCATACGGTGCTCCTCGTTTCTCTCAAGACCTCTATCGGCGCGCCGCCGGTCGCACTGAACGTGGTCGCGCCGAACGTTCAAGGCGGCCGCGGACGAGACTTCGACGAGAGCGGCCGCCCTTCCTCCGCCCGTCGCCTGCTGAGTCAACAGCTCCCCGTTGACCTTCGTACGCCAGGCTCGTAAAGTATGCCGAGACACTCGGAACGTAGCACGCGGGCCAGGGGGGTACATGGGGCGTACCGTGTCCATGAGTCGCCGTCGACGGCCGTCGGCGCTCATCTTCGGCATCTTCACACTGCTCGTGGCGTACCTTGCGCCGGGCGTGCTCTCGCCCGCACCGGCGGCGGCCCAGGAAACGTATCTCCACGGCATCGCGACCACCTGCGGGATGTGCCACAAAGGGCCGACGCCCGATCAGGGCGGCGTGTACCCGGACGACACCGCCTGCACGAGCTCATGTCACCTCGGCTTCGTCTCGCGCGGCGAGAACGGCTGCACGAGCTGCCACGACCCGGGGCAGGACCAGGCGGCGATCCAGTCACCCGAGGGCTGCGCCGCCTCGGACTGTCACCTCACCGACCCGCACTACGGGGCGACGACCGAGGGCTGCACGGCGACGTGCCACACGACCGCGTCGCCCATCGCCCCGAACGGCAGTGCTCACCACACGAACGACGAGCGCGCGGCGCCGACGATCGACACCTGCGATTCGTGTCACACGCTGCACGAGCCGTTCATCCCCGAGCA
>JAFGAW010000097.1 GCA_016933475.1 Thermoleophilia bacterium | reverse complement strand
GTGACGTCCGCCGACACCCTAGCATCACGGCGCGGCGCTGGCAACATCGTGGCGACGGAATCCTAGCAATACAAACAGATTCTGATACGGTACTGAACTGAAGGGGACGAATCACGATGCCAAGCGATTTCAGGGGGCGAAATACATATGAATCCTGAACCGCCGCCGGTGGTCCGCCAGGGCTCTCTGCCCCACGGCACCCTGACGCTCGACGATCTCGATCGCCACATCATGAAGCTGCTGCGCCATGACGGGCGCCTGACGTACGCTGAGATGGCGCGCACGGTCGGCGTCTCCGAGCCGACCGTGCGCAAGCGCATCGACCGTTTGACGCACGCCGGGGCCATCACGGTCATGGCCCGCATCAACCCGGCGCCGATCGGGTTCCCCGTCGACGCGTTCATCGGCGTGAGGGCGGAGCGCGGTCGCGTGATGGAGGTCGGCAGCAAGCTCGCGGCGATGGAGCACGTGGCCTACGTGGCCTACGTCGCCGGCAGCTTCGACATCGTGATCGAGGCCTTCCTGCCCGACACCGAAGGCCTGTTCAAGTTCCTCAACGAGGACCTCGAGGCGATCGACGGCATCAGCTACGCGGAGACCTGGCACGTGCTCCGCACCGAGAAGTTCTTCTACAACTGGGAGGGTGAGGACGTCGGCTTGAGCGACGTCGGCTGAGGCCGTCCGGCGTGACGCGGCCGGCGGGCGGCGACGGCGGCGAAGGTGACGGCGGAGCGAGGGGCGGCGGGGCGGCCGTGAGGCCGCTACGCCGCCCCTCGACCGTCAGCTCTGCGCCGCCCCCTCGACGACGGCGGCGATGATCTCGCCGGCCTCCTCGATGTCGGCGTCGTCGAGGTCGATGTGGGTCACGAGGCGCACCTGCCACGGAGACTCGTCGAGAGTCAGCACGCCGGCCTCGTCGAGCAGGCGCACGAGCTCCTTCGCCGGCAACCCGGTGCCCCGCGTGCCGGCATAGACCATGTTGGTCTGCACCTTGCCGAGGTCGACGGCGAGCCCGGGCACGCGGGCGATCCGCTCGGCGAGCGCGCGGGCGCGGCGGTGGTCGTCGACCACGCGCTCGACGTGGTGCTCGAGCGCATACAGGCCTGCCGCCGCGATCACCCCGGCCTGGCGCATGCCGCCGCCGAAGAGTTTGCGCGCGCGGAGCGCGCGCTGGATGAAGGCGGCGTCGCCGAGGACCAGCGACCCGACCGGGGCGCCGAGCCCCTTCGACAGGCACACCGACACCGTGTCGAAGGGCGCGGCGATCTCGGCCAGCGTGCCGCCGCCGGCCGCCGCCGCGTTCCAGATGCGCGCCCCGTCGAGGTGAAGCAGCAGCCCGTGCCGGTCGCAGAAGGCGCGCACCTCGCGGAGCTTCTCGAGCGGGTACACGAGCCCGCCGCAGTGGTTGTGCGTGTCCTCGAGGCAGACGAGGCGCGTCGGGGCGAAGTGGATGTCGTCGTCGTGGTGGACGTACTCCTCCATCACGCCGGGGTCGAGCGTGCCGTCGGCGGAGTCGAACGTCCGCAACTGCAGGCCCGAGAGCACCGCGGCCCCGCCCTGTTCGTAGAAGATGATGTGCGCCTGGGCGTGCAGGAAGACCTCGTCGCCGCGCCGTGTCTGGGCGTGCAGGGCGACCTGGTTGGCCATCGTCCCGGAGGGCACGAAGAGGGCGCCCTCCATCCCGAGGATCTCGGCCGCCCGCCGCTCGAGGCGGAGCACGGTCGGGTCGTGGCCGAGGACGTCGTCGTCGACCTCAGCCTCGGCCATCGCCCGGCGCATCTCGGGCCCGGGCCGCGTGACGGTGTCGCTACGCAGATCGATCGTGTGTGACGCACGAGCACTGTCGTTCATGGCTCCACCCTCGCTCATAGAATCCACTCCCCGTCATCGAGCAGGTGCCGGCCGTCGACCTCGACAGTCGGCCGCCGGATCGTCATGTCCCCGTGCAGCAGCGAATCGGTGATATCGCCGCATCGAGCCGGCCGTCGATACAGACGCGCTCGCCGGCGCACACGGCGACGCACGCACGCACGATCTCTCGCGCCACGACGCGGACGCGTGCATCGAGTGAAGTCATCAAGGCTCCACCACGGTGGCGGGTCGAGCCCCGTCGGCGACGGCGCGTCGGACCCGGCGGCCGTCGTCGGGACTCGGCCGTGAGGCTACACCCGCTGTACGGGCGCGGCCAAACCACGGCCGCGGCAGCCGGGTCGCGGCAGGGCCGGCGTCAGGCGGCGGCGGTCGCCGGCAGGGCCGGCGTCAGGCGGCGCGGCCGGCCAACGCGTCAGCGCCGCCTCACGCGGCGCCGACGGCCGTCGCAGCGGGACCGGCGTCAGGCGACGGCGGTCGCCGCAGGAACCGGCCAGTCGGTCGCCCCGTCGCTGAGGTAGGCGTGGATGTCGGCCGCCGCCAGCCGCGCCGCCCCCATGGCCAGGATCACCGTGGCCGAGCCGGTGACGATGTCGCCGCCGGCCCATACGCGCGGGAGGCTCGTCCGCCCCGCATCGCTGAAGGTGCGTATGTAGCCGCGCTCGCTGCGCTCGAGCCCCTCGCAGCCGGCGAAGAGCGTCGGGTTCGGCCCGGCTCCGATGGCGACGAGCACCAGGTCCGCGTCGAGGAGGTAGGACGCGCCGCTGACGGGGATCGGACGCGGCCGGCCGGAGGCGTCGGGCTGACCGAGCTTCATCGGAACGCACTCGAGCTGGCGCACCCAGCCCTGCTCGTCGCCGATGTACCGCACCGGACTGGTGAGGTAGCGGAACCGCACGCCCTCCTGCTCGGCGTGGACGATCTCCTCAGTACGAGCCGGCATCTCGTCCCTCGTGCGCCGGTAGACCACCGTGACCTCGCGGCTGCCCATGCGCAATGCGGTGCGCGCGCAGTCCATGGCCACGTTGCCGCCACCGAGCACGGCGACGCGGGTCCCCTTGGGGGCAGGCGTGTCGTAGTCGGGGAACAGGTAGGCCTTCATCAGGTTCACACGCGTGAGGTACTCGTTGGCGGAGACGACGTTGCACAGGTTCTCGCCGGGGATCCCGAGGAAGATGGGTAGTCCGGCGCCGGTCGCCAGGTAGACGGCGTCATATCCCTCGGTGAACAGGTCGCCGAGGTCGAAGAGCCTCCCGACCACGGCGTCGACCTCGAACTTCACGCCGAGGCGTCGCAGGTAGGCGATCTCCGCCTCCACGACGTCCTTGGGCAGGCGGAACTCGGGGATGCCGTAGGCGAGCACGCCGCCGAGCTTGTGAAGCGCCTCGAACACGGTCACGGCGTGTCCGAGCAGGACCAGGTCCGCGGCGAGGGTGAGCCCGGCCGGACCGCTGCCGACGACGGCGATACGGTGACCGGTACGGGCCGCCCGCTCAGGCAAGGTGACCGCGTCCGTGCCGCGCTCGAAGTCGGCGACGAACCGTTCGAGCGCGCCGATGGCGACCGGGCCTTCCTTCTTGCCCAGCACGCAGGCCTCCTCGCACTGCTGGTCCTGCGGGCACACGCGCCCGCAGATGGCCGGCAGCGCGTTCCTCTGCTTGATGGTGTGCGCCGCACCGAGAAAGTCGCCCGCCTTGACCTGGGCGACGAACGCCGGGATGTCGACGTTGACCGGGCACCCCTCGATGCACTTCGGCTTCTTGCAGGCGAGGCACCGCGCCGCCTCGGCCATCGCCAGCTCGCGGTCGAAGCCGTAGGTGACCTCGGAGAAGTTGCGCGCGCGCAGCACCGCGTCCTGCTCGGGCATCCGGTGCCGCGACTCCCGTGCCGGCCTCTGCGTCTCCGCCTCCGGCGGCTTCTCGGTGAGCGCGTTCACGTTACCGGCGGTCACGCAGAAGGAGCTCAGCCGAGGCTGCTTGACGCCTGCCACCAGTACCCGCGCCATGGGTCCGCCGCAGGCGGCACAGCGGCGCTGCCCGTCCACGAGCGATGCTCCGCAGTGCGGGCAGAACACCGCGTCGACCGTGTCGTGCTCACAGATGTCCAGCGTCGAGGTGCGCCGTCCACCTTCGGCGGACGGCGCGAGGAACAGGTCGCCGCTCTCTTCCCCGCAGCGGACGCGCAGGTGCACGACGACCTCCTGCCGGGAGGGGTCGAGCATGGTCAGCGCCTTTCGGCAGTTCGGGCAGTATGCCGCGAGGCCGGCCCCCGTGACGAAGGCGCCGTCGTGCTGGCCGTTCTGGGTCACGGCTGCCTACCCCCTTCGCACCGAGCTCAACAGCGACAGGCGCTCGTCACGGCTGTAGGTGGCATTGCGCCGCATCAGCTCGTCGAAGTCGACCTTGTGCCCGTCGAAGTGCGGGCCGTCGACGCAGGCGAACTTGCGCTCGCCGCCCACCGTGCAGCGGCAGCCGCCGCACATGCCGGTACCGTCGATCATGATGGGGTTCAGGCTGACGATGGTCGGAAGGTCGTAGAGCCGCGTCATCTGGCACACCGCCCGCATCATCACCAGCGGCCCCACGGCCACCGCGAGATCGAGGCGCTCGCCTTGCTCCTCGAGGTCCTTGAGCGCATCGGTGACCAGGCCGTGCATACCGTAGCTGCCGTCGTCGGTGGTCACGATCACGCGGTCGCAGAGGCGATTCATCTCGTTTTCGAGGATGAGGAGGTCCTTCTCGCGCGCCCCGATGACACCGATGAGGCGATTGCCCGCCTCCCGGTACCCGATGAGCAGGTGGTGGAGGACGGCGATGCCCGACCCGCCGCCGATGCCGACGACGGTCCCGACGTTCTCGAACTCCATGACCGCCCCGAGCGGGCCGGCCAGGTCCCTGATCGCGTCGCCGATCGGCAGCGAGGCGAGAAGGGCGGTCGACTTGCCGACGACCTGGAAGATGATCGTGATCGTCCCTGCGACGGCATCGCTGTAAGCCACCGTCAAGGGCAGCCGCTCTCCCGTCTCATTGACACGGAGGATCACGAACTGCCCGGGGCGGATGCGCCGGGCGATCGCCGGCGCCTCTACCGTCAGCGAGATCATGTCTCGCTTGGTGAGCTCCTGGCGATCGACGATCGTGAACACCGCGGCTCCCCCCACTGGACAGCGTCCTCGCGGCAGGGACCGCTCGCAGACTCGCGGCCGCCGCCGCTCACCTTGGTTGTACACCCTCGGAGCGGCGGCGTACAGCAGACGAACGTCGCGGCGGGCCCTGCGTGCGTCCAGTGCGGGCGCGGAGCCGGGCTCGCGACCCGGTCAGGGGGTGTCGTCGCCGGCGGCCGTGGTGACGTACCCCGCGGAGCCGTACGCGACCCCGGTGCCGAGTCGCCGCTGCCCGGCCCGCCAGGTGACGAAGGCAAGTCCCGCGCCGGGCGCGAGCGGCGACCGGAACTGGAGGCTGCGGTCGACCGACGCCCACGGCTCGACGCCCGGCGGGAGCGAGGCGCCGGCCTCACCGGCGACGAGGGCCAGCGGCAGGTCGCGGCGCCCGCCGGGGCCCCAGACCAGGGCGACGACCGAGCCCGGCGCCGGCATCGTCCACTCCGTGTACCGGGCCGCGCCCCACTGTATGATCGCCCCGGCGTCCTCGGCGCGGCGCTCACTCGAGACCGCGCCGAGCAGTGCGGCGACGAGGCGCTCCCCGCGCGGCGCGCCGCTCGCGATGAGACAGAACCGCGCGCCGACCGTCTCACCAGTCTTGACGCCGTCGGCCCAGGCGAAGGCGCTGAGGAAGTCGTTGTGCGAGCGCAAGGTCACCCGCTCACCGGTCTCGGCGAACGTGAACGGGTGTGTGCGATGGCGCACGTAGCTCGCGAAGCGCGCACCGGCCATCGCCACCCGGCCAAGCTCGCACATGTCCCGGACGGTGGAGTAGTGGCCCTCGGCGTCGATGCCGTGGCTGTTCTCGTAGTGCGTGCCGTCGAGGCCCAGGCGGCGCGCCTCGGCGTTCATCATGCGGACGAAGGCCGCCTCGGAGCCGGCGACGTTGACGGCCAGGGTGACGGCGGCGTCGTTGGCGCTCTCGATCAGCAGGGCCCAGAGCAGCTCGTCGCACGTGTAGCGCGTGCCCGGCACGAGGTCGAGCGTGCCGAAGGGCACGCGCTCGACCGCGTCGGGGACGGTCATGACCGTGCCCAGGTCGCGGACCTCGCGCAGGACGACCAATGCGGTCATGACCTTGGTCGTCGAGGCCATGGGCAGGGAGACGTGGGCGTCCTCCCCGCCGATGAAGACGCCGGTGCGGGCGTCGACGACCGCCCAGGCGCGGGCGGCGACGTCGGGCGGCGGCGCGGCGGCCGCCGGCGACGGCCGCACCGCCGCCGCGCCCACCAAGAGAAGGAGGAGCAGCGCGACCACCGAGCCGAGGAGGCGGCCGCCGGCCGCGTCGCGGACGATGCTGCGCGAAGGCCGAGCGACGAGACCGCGCCCACGGTGAGCGACGAGCCCGCGCGAGGGGCGAGGAACGAGGGGCGGGGCGAGGCGCGCCGACTGCGTCACGCGCCTCGCCCCGCCCCTCGTCATGTCAGACCGCCTCGCCACGCCACGTATACACTCGGCGCCATGCATGATACACGGCGGACGCTGCTGCCACGCGTCGCTGCTATCCTGCGCGCCAAGCAGTACGTGGTCTTCTTCGCCATCGCGTTGTACGCCCTCGATTACGCCGCGCCGCTGGTCTCCGGCTGGCTGCGGCACGACGGCTCGCTCGCCGACGTGCTCTCGCGGTTGGGCTCGCCCTTCGTCGACGCCGTCGCCGGGCGCAGCTGGGCGATCACCGCGCTGGCCCTCGGCGTCGCCGCCGCCACCGCCTTCTTCCGCACCGGGTATATCCGCTCGATCGTGGGTCGCTTCCACCCGGGGCCGCGCGACGCGCGCCAGTTCCGGCGCCTCCTCGGCCTGCAGCTCGCGATCGAGGCCATCGTCGCCGTCTCCGTGGTGCTCGGCGACCGCCTGCCGGCCGAGCCCGCCGGGCTCGACCTCACGAGCACACTCGCCGCCCTCGCGGGGACGTTCCTGGTCGTCGCCGTCTCACTGGTCATCGCCTACGCCGACTATGCCATCGTCATCAGCGACCTCAGCCTGCGAGCCGGCGTCGTACGCTCGTGGCGCGTCTTCCGCCTCAACCCGCTCGTCACCATCCTGGCCTTCCTCGCCGTGACCCTGCTCGGCGGCCTCGTGACCGCGATCGGGAGCGGGCGGATGACCGGGTGGATGAGCGGCCTGCCACAGGCGCTGCCCGGCATGGTCGTCGAGGTCGTCCTCTTCGGCCTCGTGCTGTTCGTGGCCGACGTCGTCCTCATCGTGGTGTACCTTGAGACGATGGAGACGGGGCGTCTGAAGGAGGACCGCAGTGGAGGATGAGCACCGCGACCTGCCGGCCGTGCCCGGCGAACGACGCGTCGCGGTCCAGGTCGGCGACCTCTTCGGCCTCGACGTGCGGCCGAGCCGGACCTTCGTGTGGATCGGCCGCCGGGTCGAGGGCGAAGAGGCGGTGCTGTCGCTGGGCAAGCCGCCGAAGGTGCTGCCCGAGACCACGCCGCTGCAGTCGAAGCACGTGGGGCCGGCCGAGGTCACGTACCTGGGGAGCCCCGCCTACACCCTGCCGCTCTCGGTGGCGGCGACGGCCAAGCACCTCTGGCGCCGCCACAAGGCCAAGCGCCTCGAGGCGGGCAGAGAAGAGTAGCAGCCGGGCGCCCGTCTGTTCACCCGCTCACTCCCACTCGATGGTGCTCGGCGGCTTGCTCGAGATGTCGTAGACGACGCGGTTGACCTCGGGCACCTCGTTGATGATGCGCGAGGAGACCTTCTCGAGCAGTTCGTAGGGCAGGCGCGCCCAGTCGGCCGTCATCGCGTCGTCGCTCTTCACGGCGCGGATCGCGATCGGGTAGGCGTAGGTGCGTTCATCGCCCTGCACGCCCACGCTGCGGATCACGGGCAGGATCGCGAAGCACTGCCAGAGCTCGCGGTAGAGCCCGGCCTTCTTGACCTCGTCCTGGAGGATCGCGTCGGCGCGCTGCAGGATGTCGACGCGCTCGGCGGTGATCTCGCCGATGATGCGGATGCCGAGACCGGGCCCCGGGAAGGGCTGCCGCCAGACGATCCTCTCCGGCAGCCCCAGCTCCTCCCCCACCGCCCTGACCTCGTCCTTGAAGAGCAGGCGCAGGGGCTCGACGAGCTCGAAGCCCATCTTCTCGGGCAGGCCGCCGACGTTGTGGTGGCTTTTGATCTTGGCCGCCTGCCGCGTGCCGCTCTCGATGACGTCGCTGTAGAGCGTGCCCTGCACGAGGAAGCGCGCGTCGGTGAGCTTGCGCGCCTCCTCCTCGAAGCAGCGGATGAACTCCTCGCCGATGATCTTGCGCTTGCGCTCGGGCTCGGTGACACCGGCCAGCTTGTCGAGGAAGCGCTTCTTGGCGTCGACCGCGATGAGCGGGATGCCGAGGTGCTCGGTGAACATCTCGACCACGTGCTCGGCCTCGTTCCAGCGCATCATGCCCTGGTCGATGAAGACGCAGGTGAGGCGGTCGCCGATGGCCTTGTGCACGAGGACGGCGGCGACCGACGAGTCGACGCCGCCGGAGAGCCCGAGGACGGCCTTGTCGGTCGGCCCGACCTGCTCGCGGATGCGGCGCACCTGCTCCTCGATGATCGAGGCCGGCGTCCAGGCGGGCGTGCAGTCGCAGGCTTCGTAGAGAAAGTTCTTGAGCACGTCCATGCCGCGCGGCGTGTGCACGACCTCGGGGTGGAACTGCACAGCGTAGAAACCGCGGGCACGGTCCTCCATGGCGGCGACCGGAGCCCGGTCGGTCTCGGCCAGCGCCGTGAACCCGCCGGGCGCGGCGGCGATCGCGTCGCCGTGGCTCATCCAGCACTGCTCCTCATCGGCGAGGCCGTCGAGGAGCAGCCCGTTGTGAGCCACGAGCAGCTGCGTCTTGCCGAACTCGCGCACCCCGGTCTTGGCGACGTCGCCGCCCAGCTGCAGGGCCATGAGCTGGGCGCCGTAGCAGATGCCGAGTATCGGGATGCCGAGCCCGTAGAGGGCCGGGTCGGGGCGCGGGGCGCCGTCGACGTAGACGCTCATGGGGCCGCCCGAGAAGATCAGGCCCTTGGGCTTACGCGCGGCGATCTCGTCGACCGGCGTGTCGTGGGGGATGAGCTGCGAGTAGACACGGCACTCGCGCACGCGGCGGGCGATGAGCTGCCCGTACTGCGCGCCGAAGTCGAGGACGAGCACGGTATCGAAGCCGGTGCTCGTCTCGTCGATGTGCGGCTCTGTGCCGCCCGCCGTGTGCTCGCCCGCCGTCGTGTCGCTCAACCCGTCCTCACTCTCTTGCCGTCACCCGGCGCTCGTCACTGTGGTTCGCTCTCCGCCGGTCGGCGACGGCTGACCCCCGTCGCCGGCGGGCGCCCGCCCGCCGATGCACGACGGCGGTCAACCCATCCCGACGTCTTGCTCCTTCTGCAGCTTCTTGCCCTCGGTCATGAGCGCCGGGGCGACCATGACCTCGGCCTTCTGGAACGCCTGCAGGGTCTCGTAGCCGCAGGTGGCCATCGAGGTCTGCAGGGCGCCGAAGAGGTTGAGCGTGCCGTCGTTCTCGTGCGCGGGGCCGAGAAGGATCTCCTCGAGGGTGCCCTTGACCCCGGCCTTGACACGCGTGCCGCGCGGCAGCTCGGGGTGGAACGTCGCCATGCCCCAGTGGTAACCGCGGCCCGGCGCCTCGGCGGCGCTGGCCAGCGGCGAGCCGATCATGACCGCGTCGGCGCCGAGAGCGATCGCCTTGGCGACGTCGCCGCCGGTGCGCATGCCGCCGTCGGCGATGACGTTGCAGTACTGGCCGGTCTCGAGCAGGTGCTGCACTCGCGCCGCCGCGGCGTCGGCGATCGCCGTCGCCTGCGGCACGCCGATGCCGAGCACGCCGCGCGTGGTGCAGGCGTGGCCCGGGCCGACGCCGATGAGCACGCCGACGGCGCCGGTGCGCATGAGGTGCAGCGTCGTCGCGTACGAGGCGACGCCGCCGACGATCACCGGCACCGGGCACTCGGCGATGAACTTCTTGAGGTTGAGCGGCTCGACCTTGCTCGAGACGTGCTCGGCCGAGACGACGGTACCCTGGATCACGAGCACGTCGAGCCCGGCCTCGAGCGCGGTCTGGTAGTGCTCCTCGACGCGCTGCGGGGTGAGCGAGGCGGCGGCGAGCACGCCGCCGGCCTTGATCTGCTCGATGCCGCGCGCCAGCAGCTCGGGCTTGATCGGCTCCTGGTAGATCGCCTGCATCTCGCGGGTGGCGGTCTCCTTGGGGAGCGCGGCGATGCGGTCGAGCTGCGCCTCGGCGTCGTCGTAGCGTGACCAGAGACCCTCGAGATTGAGGACGGCGAGCCCGCCCAGCTTGCCCATGGCCACGGCGAACGCCGGGCTGACCACGCCGTCCATGGCCGACGCCAGGCACGGGAGGTCGAGGGTGTGCGGTCCGAGCTTCCAGGTGATGTCGACGTCGTCGACGTCGCGGGTGCGGCGGCTGGGCACGATGGCGATGTCGTCGAAGCCGTAGGCGCGGCGTCCCTTCTTGCCGCGTCCGATCTCTACTTCCATGCCGTCCTCCTGTGGGACAGGGTCGCTCCTGATATGCGAAAGACCCGGGCACGGACGTACCGGGGTCTGCGGGTCAAGATGCTGCCGAGTACCGTCGCGTTCGGCACCGTGGGTCGACTCTACCAGCGCCCCCGGGGGCGGTCAACGCGGGGCGGGGAGCACGTCGAGGCGGCGCCTCGATCGGCGCCACCACCAGGCCAGAAGGATCCCGGCCACGACGCCGTCGACGACCATCTCGACGACGAGCCACCCGTCGCCGGTCGTCAGGAAGGACACGCGAGTGAACGCCCACCCGATGAGGGGGTGCACCTCCTCGGTGCCGAAGTTCACCCCCAGGAAGAAGTTGTACGCCGCGTGCATCGCGATGGGCATCCACAGCCTGCCCGTGGCGACGAAGGCCGCTCCGAGCGCCAGACCACTCACCGCGTACGCGAGGAACTGGGCCGTCGGCATGCTGCCGTTGAGGAAGTGCACCGCGGCGAAGGCCAGCGACGAGACCGCGAGAGCGACCGGGAGACCGACGACGAGACGGAGGTAGCGCAGCAACAGGCCGCGGAAGATGACCTCCTGGTACACGGCGCTGATCGAGGCCACCAGCAACGCGTCGGTCGTCACTCGGAACCAGTTCCAGTTGCGGAAGCGAGCGAACTCGGCGAGATCGAGCCCCAGCGCGATCGCCAGCGGCACCGCGAGGGGCAGCACTCCGAGGAGGAGGCCCACGAGCCCTTCCGCGACGCCGCGCAGGCCACCCCCCAACTCCGTGCAGCGGCGCCGTTCCATCCGCGCCGCGAGCACCCAGTACAGTGCGAGCGAGCCTGCGGCTCCCGACACGGCCGAGGCCAGCACAGAGACATCGGCGGCATCCGCGAGCACGAGGCCGAGCCACGCGACGATCACCCCGGCGGCGAAGTTGGTGAACCAGAACCCGGTCTGCGTGAGGAGACCGACGGCGAGGGCAGCCCAGGGGGAACGCAGCTCCGGTCCTTCGATGGGGCGCAACGCAGGCGGCTTGGGCGCCTCGGCCGGCGGTGACGGGCCACCGCTTCCCGACGGCTGCTCGTCCACCGGCGCCGCCTCGACGCCAGCCGTCTCGACGGCGGCATCTCCTGCGAGCGGCGGCGGCGCAGGAGCCGGACCGCCCGACGACTCCCCGCCGGCACGGGCGGCAGCGTCGTCTGAGGCGTCCTCCACGGTCAACGCGGGGCGGGTGCCTCTTCGAGCTCGGTCGCCTCGGCCGTGTCGAACAGGCGCTTGACGTCGGCGGCGTCGAGCACGCCGGCGCCGTACCGCAGGGTGTTCGCGCTGCCCGTCGCGAGGGCGAGGCGCAGGGCGTCGGGCAGCTCGCGCTTCTCGAACCGTGCGCAGAGGAAGCCCGCGAGGAAGGCGTCGCCCGAGCCTACCGTGCTGAGCACGCGCTCGAGGGGCTGGATGCTCGCGCGGTAGACGTGCGCCCGGCGGCCGCGGGTGAAGCGCGCGACGCAGCCGTGCGGGGTCTTGATGATGACGTTGCGGGCGCCCATCTCGCAGATCATGCCGGTGGCGTCGACCATGTCCTGTTCGTCGTGGAACTCGTGGCCGACGAGGTCTTCGGCCTCGCGCACGTTGGGGGTGACGAGGTGCGGCCGGCCGCGGACGCCGCGGCGCAGCGGCTCGCCGGCGCTGTCGAGGACGACGTAGCAGCGCTGCGGGCGCAGGCGCTGCATGACCGTGGCGTAGAAGTCCTCGGGCACCTTGCGCGGCAGCGAGCCGGCGAGCACGACGGCGTTGACGCCCTTGGCGAGGTACTCGACCTTGTCGAGCAGCGTCTTGAGCTCGGCAGCGGTGACCACCGGCCCGTACTCGATGATCTCGGTCTGGGTCATCGTGGTGGGGTCGACGACCGCGGTCGAGGTACGCGACTCGGCGGCGATGCGCACGAAGTCGCTGAGGATGTTCTCGCGCGCGAGCCCGCCGACGATCTGCTGGCCGGCGCGCCCGCCGATGAGCCCGGTGGCGACGACCGGCTGCTCGAGGTTCTTGAGCGCGCGGGCGATGTTGACGCCCTTGCCGCCCGGCAGCGTGAGGCTCTCGCTCGCACGGTGACGGAAGCCGCACTGGAAGTTGGGCACGGTCAGCGTCTTGTCGACGGCCGCGTTCGTTGTCACGGTGATGATGATGTCGCCGCCCCCTGAGTGGCCCCACAGGAAGGCCGGCGAGACGAGGTCGGCGCCGGCCCGAGAGCACCGGCAGTATACCCCCGCGCGGAGCGCCGTTCACCCCGACGGGCGCGGGGGCGGGCGGCGCGCCGCCCGCCCCCGCGCCCCCACACCGGCTGCCCCGCGCCCCTCCCCGTCCGCGGCCTCCGCCCCGCCTTGACTCCGCTGGAATGCAGGGTTACCTTTCGAACGCGTCACACAGGCGCAATCCTCGTTAGGTGAGGCTCCGGCACACAAAAAGGCCGTTGCCCGGAAACGTCGAGAGACGCCCACGGGTAGAACAGGCACTACCGGCTCAAGGTTTTGCCCAAGACGGCTGAGGTCCTGACCTCTACGGTGTGCTGTGCCAAAGCTCGTGGACGAGTGAGGATCGCCCATCCTGCTTGCGCGCGCGGAGCCTCTCCCGAGGAGAGGTTCTTTTGTCGTCGCCCGACGGCGACCGGCAAGGAGGAGGTGACACCGTGTTCTTCCTGAGCAAGCTGCTCGGCAGCCCCGTCCGCGACCGCGACGCCAAACCGGCGGGCACCCTCCAGGACCTGGTCGTCACCGTCCGCCCCAACTACCCACGCGTCACCGCCCTGCTCGTCAAGCGCCGCGGCCGTCTGGTCGCCGCCGAGTGGAGCACCGTCGAGTCCTTCGAGGAGACGATGACGATGCTCAAGGTGAGCGGCTCGGACCTCGAAGAGCGCGAGCTCGGCGACGACGAGCTGCGCCTCTCGCAGCAGTTCCTCGACAAGCAGCTCGTCGACACCGAGGGACACAAGGTCATCCGCGTCAACGACATCCAGCTCGTGCGCACGGGGCCCTTCGTGCACGCCGTCGCGGTCGACATCTCGAGCGGCGCGATCCTGCGCCGCGTCGGGCTCGGCCGCGTCAGCGACCGCCTCACGAAGGGCCGCCAGCAACCCAAGCCGCACCTCATCGACTGGCGCGTGCTCGACCTCGGCGAGACCGACGACAGCGGCGTGCGCCTCGCCGTGCCGCGCACCAAGATCGAGCTCCTCCACCCCGCCGACATCGCCGACATCGTGCACGAGCTCTCGCCCGAGGAGCGCGCCGCCGTGATCGACGCGCTCAAAGACGAGATCGCCGCCGACACCCTCGAGGAGCTCCACCCGTCCTACCAGACGTCGCTGCTGCTCGACATGTCCGACGACCGCGCCAGCGAGCTGCTCGCCAGCATGTCGCCGGACGACGCCGCCGACCTCCTGGCCGATCTGCCCGACGAGCGCCGCGCCCACCTCATCGCGATGATGGAGAAGGAGGACGCCGAGGACATGCGGGAGCTCCTGAGCTACCCGGAGGACTCGGCCGGCGGCATCATGACCCCCGACTTCGCCTGGGTGCGCCTCGACGACACCGCCGCCGAGGCGGCCGAGAGCCTGCGGAGCCAGGCCGAGGACGTGGAGACCGTCTACTACATCTACGTCCTCGACCGCGGCGAGCACCTGCGTGGCGTCTTCAGCCTGCGCGACCTGCTGATGACGCCGCCCGAGCGCAAGGTGCGCGACTTCATGACCGAGAACCCGGTCTCGGTGCACACCTCCGCGGGCGAGGAGGAGATCACGCAGGCGATCGCCAAGTACAACCTCCTCGCCCTCCCCGTGGTCGACGACGACAACGTCCTCCACGGCATCATCACCGTCGACGACGCCATCGACCTCGTCCTTCCTCTGGCCTGGAAGAAGCGGCTGCCGCGCCTCTTCCGCTGAGACGATGACGACAGGTCGCGAGAAGCTCCGGCGGCGCACCTTCGGCCGCATCGGCCGTACCCGGCTGCTCATCTTCCTCAGCGTCGTGGGGCCCGGGTTCATCGCCGCCAACGCCGGCAACGACGCCGGCGGCATCACGACGTGGTCGGTGATCGGCGCGCGCTACGGCTACAGCCTCATCTGGGTGCTGATCCTCATCACTCCGGTGCTCGCCGTCGTCCAGGAGATGAACGCCCGCGTCGGCGTCGTCACCGGGCGCGGGCTCGCCGCCCTCATCCGCGAGAACTTCAGCATCAAGGTCACCGCCCTCGCGATCCTCACCGCGGTGGTCGCCAACTTCGGCACCACGGTGGCCGAGTTCTCGGGCATCGCCGCCGCCGGCAGCCTCTTCGGGGTGCCGCCGTACGTCGGGGTCCCGGTGCTCTCGGTCCTGATCTGGCTGCTCGTCACGCGCGGCACCTACCGCAAGACCGAGCGCGTGCTGCTCGGTCTCGGCTTCGTCCTCGTGACCTACATCGCCGCCGGGATCCTCGCCGAGCCCGACTGGTCGGCGGCCCTGCACGGCGCGACGCACCCGAGCCTCAGCTCCGAGAGCCTCTGGCTCTTCACCGTGATCGCCGCGGTCGGCACGACGCTGACGCCGTGGGGGCAGTTCTTCATCCAGGCCGCCGTGGTCGACAAGAAGGTCTCCTGGCGGCAGTACGCGTACACGAAGTACGAGATCTTCGCCGGCTCGGTCTTCATGACGATGATCGACTTCTTCATCGTCCTCGCCTGCGCGGCGACGCTCTACGACAAGGGCATCGTCATCGAGTCCGCCGAAGAGGCGGCGATGGCCCTCGAGCCGCTCCTCGGCGAGGTGGCCCGGTACCTCTTCGGCCTCGGCCTGCTGGCGGTGTCGATCCTCGCCGCCGGCGTCCTCCCGCTCGCCACCGCCTACGTCGTCTGCGAGGCCTTCGGCTTCGAGTCGGGTCTCGACACGGGCTTCCGCGAGGCGCCGGTCTTCAACGGCATCATCACCTTCCTGATCTTCGTGCCCGCGCTCATCGCCTCGATCCCCGGGCTGCCCCTCATCCGGGTGATCGTCTCGGCCCAGGTGCTCAACGGCGTGCTGCTGCCGGTGATCCTGTTGTTCACCCTGAAGCTGATCAACGACCCGGCGGTGATGGGCACCCACGCGAACGGGCGCGTCGCGAACGCGATCGCCTGGACCTTCACCGTGGCGCTCATCGGGATGAGCGCCGTGCTGCTGCTCTCGCCCATCCTCTTCTGAGGCTCAGCAGACTGAGCGGCGGTCGGCGGCGCCCCGACAGGCGCGGCGGCGGCCGGCGGCGCCCCGGCGGGCGGGACAGCGAGCGGCGACGCCCCGGCTGAGCGTCGCCGAGAGACTCCCTCAGGAGCCGTCCTCGCGCTCGTGCGACTGCGGCTCGATGTGCACGAGCACGTCGGCATTGGGGATGCAGGCGCGGATGTCGCCGGCGATGTGCTCGGCCACGTCGTGGGCCTCCGCCACGTTGAGCCGCTCGTCGACCGTGATGTGCAGGTCGATGTGGCGGCGACTGCCGGCCCGCCGGGCGCGCAGCTTGTGGTAGCCGGAGATGATGTCGCCGCGGTGGTCGCGCACGCAGCGCCGGATCTCCTCGAGCTCGCCGTCGGTCAGTGTCTCGTCGAGCAGCACCCGCGTCGACTTGATGACCAGCACGTACCCCGTGCGAATGATCACGACGGCCACCACGATCGCCACGAGCGGGTCGAAGACGGTCCGGCCGGTGAGCTGGACGAGAAGCAGGCCGCCGGCGACGCCGAACGAGGTGTAGACATCGGTCAGCAGGTGCGCGGCGTCGGCCTCGAGGGCTGCCGAATCGGTGCGCCGCGCCACCGGGTAGAGCACGCGGAGCGACACGACCAGGTTGACGGCGCCCGACACGGCCATGACGGCGATGCCGAGCCACACGTGGTCCAGCTCGGGTCCTCCGAAGAGGCGCTGGGCCGCCTCGTAGACGATCACGCCGGCGGCGGCGATGATGAGCAGCGCCTCGACGACGCCGGAGACGTTCTCCACCTTCTCGTGGCCGTACGGGTGGCGGGCGTCGGCGGGGACAGCGGCCCTGCGCACCGACCAGAAGGCGATCACCGCCGCCACGAGATCGGACGCCGAGTGCAGCGCCTCGGAGATGATCGCGATGGAGCCCGAGAGGACGCCGACGATCAGCTTGAAGACGATGAGCGTCGCGTTGGAGGCGATCGAGACCGCCGCAGCGCGCGCCTTCAGCGGGTGGTTGTGGACGTCGGCGTGGGCCGATGAGACGGGGATGTCGGCGATCGCCGGCGCGAGAGCGTCGGCCGGCGGCGGTGTGGCGGCGTTGCCGGGCGGGCTCACGCCGGCGCCCATCGCCGGCGCGGCCGGAGTGTCAGCCGGCCTGGGGCCGTCGCTCCCGGTCTGGCTCATCGAGCAGTCCCTCCTGGCGCAAGCGTTCGAGGAGGGCCGTCCCGGCCAGGGCGCGGTGGCTGGCCTGGTCCTTCTGCTCCTGCGGCCACTGGGCCACAGTGAGGTCTGACCCCTCCGGGACGAAGACGGGGTCGTACCCGAACCCGCCCTCTCCGCGCGGCGCCTCGGCGATGGCGCCCCACCAGTATCCCGTCGCCTCGTATTCTCCCATCCGTGGCGTGACCGCGACAAGCGCGCAGACGAAGCGCGCCCGGCGGGCGAGTGGGCCGGCGACGCCGTCGAGCTCGCCCAGGAGGCGCACCACGTTGGCCGCGTCGGCGCCGGGCCCGTCGACGCCCGCATAGCGGGCGCTCGTCACACCCGGCGCCCAACCGAGAGCCTCGACCTCGAGGCCGGAGTCGTCGGCGATGAAGACGAGGTCGCCCGCCGGGTCCGCGACCCGAGCGGCATGAGCCGCCGACGCCGCGGCACGGTCCGCCGGCTCGCCGGCCGACCCGCCGGCGGAGACGGCGGACGCCGACCGCGGCTCGCCGGCAAGACGCGCCGCGAGCACCGGGTCGGCGGCGACGGCCGCCGCCAGGGCGCGCGCCTTGTCGCGGGCGTTGGCGGCGAACGACTCCGTCCCCTCCGGCGGCAGCTCCACCTCGCGCGGCATGGCGATCACCTCGTGCGGCGCCAGGATGGCGGCGAACTCGCCCAGCTTATGGCGGTTACCCGAGGCGAGGACGAAGCGCGTCATCAGCCCTTGCCGAGACCGGCGACCGCGGCCTCCTGGGCGCGGCGGATCTCGGCGACCCCCGCCAGCGCGCCGTCGAGGAGCTCGTCGAGCACGGTGCGCGCGAAGGGCTCGCCCTCAGCCGTCGCCTGCACCTCGACGAGGCGGTCGTCGCCGGCGACGACCACGTTCATGTCGATGTCGGCGGCGACGTCCTCCTCGTAGTCGAGGTCGACGAGGACCTGGTTCTCGACGACGCCGACGGAGACCGCGGCGATCGAGTCGAAGAGCGGGATCTCGTTGAGCTTCAGCTGCGTCTGCAGGCCAGTGAGCGCTTGATAGAGCGCGACGTAGGCGCCGCTGATGCTCGCCGTGCGCGTGCCGCCGTCGGCCTGCAGCACGTCGCAGTCGAGGATGACCGTGCGCTCTCCGATGATCCCGAGGTCGGTGACGGCGCGCAGGCTGCGGCCGATGAGGCGCTGGATCTCGAGGGTGCGGCCTCCCTGGCGGCCGCGCGCCGCCTCACGCGGCGTGCGGGTCGGGGTGGCCGCCGGCAGCATGCTGTACTCGGCGGTCAGCCAGCCGCGGCCGGAGCCGCGCAGCCAGGCAGGGACGCCGTCGTTGACGGTCGCGGTGCAGAGCACGTGGGTGTCGCCCAGCTCGATGCGCGCCGAGCCGGCGGCGAACTTGGCGACCCCGGTCGTGATCGAGATCGGACGCGGCCGGCGCGCCTCTCGTCCTGTCCTCACTGCGACCTCCTCCGGTCTCGGGTGTCGTCGTCCCCGGGGCTGTCGCCCCGGGGCGCGTGGGTCCGCGCTCCGTGGATCCGCCGTCCGTTCGTCCGAGGCCTACCCGCCCCGACGCGCACCCCGGCGAGCCTCGCCTCGGGCCGCCCGGCCTTCGAGCGGCAGCCCGAAGAGGCCCCCTCGCTCGCGCACGAGCAGCAGCAACCCCAGCCCCAGCGTGCCCATCACCACGGCCTCGCCGAGGGCGACGAAGACCACACCGTACCAGTACGGCACGTCGAGGACGAACGCCAGCATCACGGGGACGCCAAGCCCGTTCACGACGACCGGGGCGGCGAGGGCGGCCACCCGCGGCCCGATGCGGTACATGAGCGCCGCGGCGACCAGCGTGAGCAGCGCCCCGAGCGGCACGTCGACGAGCGCCATGGGGCTGGCGACGTTACCCAGCGCCGTGCCCAGCGTGAGACCGACGATCGCCGCCGGGTCGAAGCAGGCGAAGACGGTGAGCGCCTCGGCGACGCGGAACTGCACAGGACCGTAGGCCAGCACCTGCAGGCCGGGGGCGAGGGTCAGCGCCGCGTAGGCGACCGCGTACACGGCGGCGCGCACGAGCACGCGCGTGGTCATCGTGCGCGCGGCACTCCGAGCCGCGCGAGGCGGTGCGGGACGGTCACGACGGCAGGTCGGCGAGCGGCTCGGGCCGGTGCGTGGCGATCATGGCCGCAGGTCGGCGAGCCGCTCGAGCGGCACGTGCGTGACGTCCTCGAGCGGCATCTGCAGGAAGCGCGCGCCCACGGCGCGGAACGACTCGACGTCGCCGGTACAGAAGAAGCGGTACTCGCCCTCACGCTCCTCGCGGCGCGCGATGCCCCGACGGTCGAGGATCTCCTCGACCTCGTGAGCCACCTCCGCCGCGGGGTTCACGAGGGTGACGTCGCGGCCCAGATGGCGCTGCAGGAGCGGGGCGATGAGCGGGTAGTGCGTGCAGCCCATGATCACGACGTCGGGGCGCTTCTGCTTGAGCGGCACCGTGTAAGCACGCACCGCGTCGGCGACCTCGCGGCTGGCCACGTCGCCGTCCTGGATGTACTCGGCGAGACCGGGGCACGCCTGCTGGTGCACCTCGGCCCCGGCGTCGAGCCCGCGGATGGCGTGCACGTAGCTCTCGCTCTCCACCGTCGCCTCAGTCGCCATGACCCCGATGCGGCGGTAGCGCGAGGTCTGGACCGCGGCCCGTGCGCCGGGCGTGACGACGCCGACGATGGGCGTCGCGAAGCGCTCCTGCAGGCTGGGCAGCGCGGCCGCCGTCGCCGAGTAGCAGGCGACGACGATGAGCTTCACCCCGGCCTGCTCGAGGAAGCGCGCGATCTGGTCGGCGAAGAGCTCGAGCTCGGCCCGGCTCCGCGGCCCGTACGGGAAGCGCGCCGTGTCGCCGAAGTAGACGAAGTCCTCGTCGGGCAGCGCCACCAGGCACTCGTGCAGCACGGTGAGCCCGCCGATGCCGGAGTCGAACATGCCGACGGGCAGGGCGGAGAGCGCGGTCGCGTCTGTCGAAGATCCAGTCATGGTCGGTCCGGGCGCCGCGCCGGCACCCAGCCGACGGGCGGGGGCGGCATAGCGTCACGAGAGTATACCGCTCAGGCGACCCGCGACCGCGCGGCGCAGAGGCTCGAGGACCCCGGCCCCCCGGGCATTGGCGCCCATTCATGCTCCAAAACCCCGACATTTGTTCCACTCAAGGCGCCCGCCGTGCGCACCGATACCGGCAGCGAAAGGCACGACAGGGGCAGATGGCAGGAGAGGCGAGATGCGCGAGCAGGACTTCAGGATCGAGCTCTTCGTGTTCCCCGACGGGACCGAGATCGAGATGCTCGTCTTCGAGAAGCCCGTGGAGCGCTCGAGCGGCCGGGCCGGGCGCGACGAGGCGCGGCGCGAGGCGCCGCGGCGCGCCGCGGCCGCCGGCGCGAGTTCGCCGGCCGCCCGCGAGGCGGCCATACGCGGCCAGACCGAGCCGGCCCGGACCGTGACGCCGGAGGACGTCGGGCGGCACCAGTCCGGCGCCGTCGCCGCGCCCGGCGAGCACGGCGCCGACGACGCGCCGCCGCCCGGCCGCAAGCCCCACGTCTGCCCCGTCTGCCACAGCGAGCTCGTCTACCCGGTCGACTGGCAGCGCACGAGCGACACCGCCTGGCGGCTGCGGCTGCGCTGCCCCGAGTGCGAGACCGAGCGCGACGCGACCCTCGGCCGCGCCGACGTCGAGGAGTACAACCGCCACCTCTACTACGGCAGCCAGGAGCTCGCGCAGGCGGCGCAGGAGATCAGCCGGCGCAACTTCGAGGAGGAGGCGGCCAAGCTGGTCGCCGCCCTCGAGATGGACCTCATCCTGCCGATGGACTTCTGAGCGTCGGGGCCGGCGCCTTCGGCTTCGCCGGCGCCGACCGCCCGCTGTTCGTCACCCACACCCCGACGATCACCACGACCGCCGCTGCGACCTGCGCGGCGGTCAAGCGTTCTCCCAGCAGAAGGTAGGCCCCGACCACCGCCACGACCGGCGTGAGGTTGACGAAGACCGCGACCCGGCTCGCCTCGAGGAAGCGGAAGGCGTAGTTGATGAGCAGGTAGGCGAGCACCGAGCAGAGCAGCGTGAGGTAGAGGACGGCGCCGGCCGAGGTGGGCGTCGGCGTGCGCACCCCGACGACAGCCATCTCGAGCAGGGCCAGCGGCAGCGTGAAGAGGGCCCCGAAGAGGTTCTGGAAGGCGGTCACGTAGAGTGCCGAGCGGGTCACCAGCAGACGGCGCGCCATCAGGTTGTAGACGGCGGCGGTGAAGGCGGCGGCAAGCACGAGCAGGTTGCCTGCAAGAGTGCCGCCGACGGCGTCGCCACCGAGCTGCATCAGCCCCACGACGCCCGCGAATGAGACGACGATCCCCGCCCACTGCAGGCGGCCCGCGCGCTCGCCAAGCACGACCGCGCTGAGCGCACTGACAAAGATCGGGATGGCGGCGATGATGATCGCCGCCTCCGAAGCGCTCGTGCGCGCGATGCCGTTGATCTCGAGGGTGAAGTACAGCGTCAGCGAGACGAAGCCCAAGGCGGCCAGCTGCTTGAGCTCCGACCTCGTCGCGCGCTCGCGCCCGGGCCGCAGGCGCCACACCGACCACAGGATCCCGCCGGCCAAGGCGAAGCGGATGAAGGCGATGAGCTGCGGCTCGAAGCCGCGCAGCGCGTACTTGGTGGCGACGAAAGAGAGCCCGAAGGCCACCGTCATGCCGATCGCGGCGAGGTAGGCGGAGAGAGGGGCGCGGCGCTCCACGGCGCCCTAGTCTAGCGCAGCTGGGCGCCGCTCATGTGGGCAGGGGGAGCCCCGCAGCCAGCATCGCGACCGGTCCCACACCCGGAGCGGACCGGCCGCCGCCAGGACCCCCGCGAGCTGCCTCTCGATGACAGTGGCGTCTGACGGGGGTCGCGGGGCTGTCGCTCCCTGCCGCGGCGCCCTGGCGGACGCGCTCGGTCGTCGATGCTCCAGGGCGTCCGGCGTCAGGCACGCGACGGGCCGAAGTCGTCGACCGTCGCACGACCGCGCGCGTAGGCGTCGTGCCATCCCGTCCGCACAGGCATGGCAGCGTAGAGCTCCCGCCGCCGCGCCTCCAGCAGGCGCCTCGGGCGCCCCATGAAGTCCGCCGCGCACTGCACCCGCCGGCCCGCCTCGGCCGAGAGCCGGTCGAGCCACGCGGCCCCCTCCGCAGAGCGCAGCAGGTGGTGATCGAGGACCAGGGTGCTCACGCCCCTGGCCAGACGGAGGGCGTTGGCCCAGGCGCGGCGACGTTCGTCGTGGCCGAGAGCCTCCTGATAGAGGGGCGGCCCCGCCGCGAGGACCCAGTGCGGCTCCAGCTCAAGCAGGAGGTCGACCGTAGACGCCGACAGCAGCTGCGTGTCTGAAGCGTGTACGAACACCCTGCCGCCGACGTCCACACGAGTCAGCATGACGCTGCCCGCCAACGGCCCGCCGCCGCCGTGCGCCACGCCTTCCGAGAACCAGAGGTCACCGTCGCCGCGACCCTCGGCCACCCGGAAGTGTGATCCGAAGAGCTCCATCAGATCGGCGGCCCGCGCCCGGCTCGTCGCCGTCTGCGACGACGGCGACAGGCTCCAGGCCCGCAGGCGACCGATGTCCGCCGGGAGCTGCCGGATCCCGAGCTGATACGGATTGGGCTCGAGCAGCGGGACGTGGTCCCCGTGGAAGTGGCTGAAGACCACGTCGGTGGCGCCTGCCAGGGCCGACACGATGCGCCGACGGATCTCCCGGCCGACGGCCACCTGCACCGGATGAGGCGGAAGCCCGTGACGCCAGGCGCCCAGCGCCACGCCCGGGTCGACGACCACGACCCGGTCCCGCGTCTCGATGCGACAGCACAGGCCCCGCGCTCCCAGCGACTCGGCGCCGAGGATCTCGAGCCTCACCGCGGCGACCCCCCGCCCACGGCACCGAGTCCGCCCCCCCGCGTCAGCCTCGGCGCTTGACCGCCGCATCGGCGAGCACATCGGCCGCCTCGTTGAGGCGCAGCCCCACGACGTCGAGCCTCCTCAACAACTCCCGTGACTTGAGGACCTCCATCGTGAGCTCGCCGCTGAACAGGCGTGCGACCTCGCCGTCGTACAGGCGCCGGACCTCGTTGGCCGACTTCTTGGCTGCGAGAGCCGACTGGCTCATGTCGTCCGCGCCGTCGGCGATGGTCCGCACCGCGAGCCGCAGGTCGTCGACTCCGGCGGCGATGGCGTCGACGATCCCCACGAACGATGTGGCGCAGGCGACCTCGTACAGGTCCCACTCGCGCACGAAGTCACGCAGGTTGTCGAGCACGTCGTCGATCGAGCGCGACAACCGGAAGAGGTCCTCTCGGCTGAGAGGCGAGTCGAGCGCGCCCTGAAGCCTGGCCACGAGCTCGCCGCGCAGCACGTCGCCCCCGTGCTCGATCTCGGCCGCCTTCTCTCGGGCATCTCCCGGCACGGAGCATCCCTCAGCGATGGCACGCGCCAGCTTGCAGGCCTTCGCGGTCTCCTCGAGCTGCCGCTCGAGGATCGCGATCACCGACGAGTGGCTCCCCGGCCCTTGAACGCCGAGCGCTCGACGCCACCGACTCCTGCCTGGCATGTCGCCCTCCTGACGACCGACTCGCCGCTGTCGTCGTCGTTGTCGTCTCTGCGGCTGCCGGCGCTGCCGCCGCTGCTGCGGCCGTTGCCGCTGCCTCGGCCGCCATTGCCGCTGCCGATGCCGCGCCGGCTGCTGCAGCCGCGGCTGCGGCTCTTGTCGCTGCCCTTGCCGCTGCTGTCGCCACCGCCGATCTCCACTACAAGTGTACCGCCGGTCGACGGGCCTCGTGACGGCATGAGGTCGCCGGCCATCACGGAGGAGACCCCGGTCGCGCTACCATGAGGGGTACACGACGGAACGGAGTCAGAGCCGATGAGCGAGCCGCGACCCAAGGCGGACGCGAGCGATACGACAAGCGCCGGCGCTGCCGACGCCGCGGGCTCGCCGACGAGATTCCGCCGGCACCTCCACCGCTGGCTTCCGATCACCTTATGGGCGGGCAGCTACCAGCGGCGATGGCTGCGCTCCGACGCGATGGCCGCCCTGACGGTGATCGGCCTCCTGGTGCCGTCGAGCATGGCGTACGCGCAGATCGCCGGCGTACGCCCCGAGGCCGGCCTCTACGCAGCTCTGGCCGGCCTCCTCGTCTACGGGCTCTTTGGGACGTCGCGTCAGCTCGCCTGCTCGCCGACCTCGACCGCCGCGATCATGACGGCGGCGGTCGTGGCCGCCCACGGCGCTGCCCGCCCGGAGCAGGCGATCGCACTGGTGGCCACCGTCGCCGTCCTCGTAGGACTGCTCAGCCTCGCCGCCGGCGTCGCCCGGCTCGGCTTCATCTCGGAGTTCCTCGCGAGGCCCGTGATCAGCGGGTACGTCACCGGCCTGGCGCTGACGATCATCGCCGGCCAGGTGCCCAGGCTGCTCGGGGTGCCGGCGCCGGCGTCCACGGACTTCATGCACAGCGTGTGGCACGACCTCACGCACCTCGGCGAGACGAGCCTCGTGACCGCCGCCGTGAGCACGGTCGCGCTCGTCCTCCTCTTCGCTCTCCGCCGCCGTCCGCGCCTGCCGGCGGCGCTCATCGTGCTCGTGCTGGGGGTCGCGGCCGCCTCCCTCTTCGACCTCGAGGTGCACGGGGTCACGATGGTCGGCGCCATCCCGGGCGGTCTTCCGAGCGTCGACCTGCCGAGCCTCCGCGACGCCGACCTGCTCGGCCTCCTGCCGAGCGCCGCCGGCATCGCCGTCATGGTCTACGCGGAGGCGTTGAGCGGCGCCCGTACCTTCGCCGTCCAGCACAGCTACCGGATCGACGCCGACCAGGAGCTGGTCGCCCTCGGACTGGCCAACGTCGGCTCCGGGGCGCTCGGCGGCGTCGTCGTCAGCGGCGGGCTCTCCGGGTCGGCGCTCAACGAATCGAGCGGCGCCCGCACGCAGCTGGCCGGCCTCATCGGCGCCGGGGTCATGGTCGTGGTTCTGCTCGTCGCCACGCGCGTCGGGAACGACCTCCCGCAGGCGATCCTGGGGGCCATCGTCGTACGTGCCGTCTGGGGGCTCATCGACGTGCGGGCCTTGAGCCGCTTCGCCCGGATCCGCTCCGTCGACGTGCTGCCCGCGCTGGCCGCCCTGATCGGGGTCCTGCTGCTCGGCGTGCTGCCCGGCCTCGGCATCGCCGTCGGTCTCTCGCTCGCCATCCTGATCTATCGCGCCAGCCGGCCGCACCCTGCCGTGCTCGGCCGCGTGCCGAACGAGCGCACGTACAGCGACACGGCCCGCCACCCCGAGAACGAGACCCTCCCCGGCCTCCTCATCTACCGTCTCGACGGCCAGCTGTTCTTCGCCAATGCCGGGTTCGCGGTGGACCACCTCAACGATCTCCTGAGCGCGACGCACCCCCCGCCTCGCGTCGTCATCTGGAACCTCGAATCGACCACGGACCTGGACGTGACCGCGGCCGAGTCTCTCGTGCGTCTGGTGCACGACCTGCGCGGCAGCGGTCGCGACCTCGTGTTCGCCCGCGCGGGCTCGGCGGTGGTCGACGTCTTCAGGCGCAGCGGGCTGCTGGACCTGCTCGGCGAGGACCACCTCTTCCTGACCGTAGACGGCGCCGTCCAGTCCTGCCTGCACGGGCGGCTCGCCGTCATCGCCGCGCTCGAGGGTCAACTCGCCGAGGCGATCGCCGCCTGCCGACTGGCTCGCTCGGTGGTCCGGGGAGAGACCGACTCGGCGGAGGCTCGCCGGCTGGTCGCCGAGATCGAGCATCGCGGCGACACGATGCGGTCCGCGCTGGTCAGCCGCCTCGCCGGGGTGCTGGTCGCGCCGATCGACCGCGAAGACCTCTACCGCCTGTCGCGGTCCATCGACGACGTGCTGGACAACCTGCGCGACTTCGTGCGCCAGTGGGACCTCTACGGGTTCGAGAAGAAGAGCGCCTTTGCCGAGCTGCTGGACGCCGCCGCGAGGGCGATCGAGGACCTGCAGCTCGCCGTGCAGGCGGTCGCAAAGGACCCGAAGGACATGAAGAGCGCGCTGGCGGCGAAGAAGAGCGCGAACCAGATCCGCCGCCTCTACGACCTCGAGCTGGGGCGCCTCTTCCGCGGCGAGCTCACCATGGAGGTCGTCAAGCGCCGCGAGCTGCTGCGGCGGCTCGACGTCGTCGGCCTGCGCCTCAACGAGGCCGCCGACCGCCTCTCGGACGCGGTCGTCAAACGCTGGACGTGAGGCGGCCCGGCGGCGGGCGGTACACCGGCCAGGCGGTGGGCGAAGACTGGTATGCGCGTGGCTGGGGCACCACAGTGGACGGCTGTCGGATCTACTTCACGAACCGAGCCCGCTGCTCGCCGCTGCGTCGTCGTGCTTCAGGGCTTACTGCTCCGCGTGCTCGAGCGCGCGCAACCGCGCGATCGCCTCGTCGCACCAGTCGATGAACGCCTGGCTGACGCGCTCGCCGCAGCGGACGGTGAGCAGTGAGTACGGGAGGTTGGGGGCATCGCGGTACTGCTCTTCGAGCTGTTCCGTGATGCCCCCGTATCGCTGTAGCAGCGCTTCGTGCTCCCTCTTGAAGCGCTCGACGTGCTCGATCGTCGCGTCGGGCCCCACCTCCATACCGTGCATCACCTTGAGCAGCACCTCGACACGGTACCGGAAGGTCTCGGCCGGCGACACGAGCCACTCGCGCAGCGCCTCACGACCGGCGTCGGTGATCCGGTAGACCTTGCGGTCCGGTCGCCCCTCGTTGCGATCGACCGAGTGTATCGCCAGGCCCTCCGCCTCGAGCTGCTTGAGGATCGGGTAGATCTGCCCGTAGCTCTCGCTCCAGAAGTTGCCGGCGCTGCCCTCGTACTGCTTGCGGATGTCGTAGCCCGACTGCGGCCGCCGCGACAGCAGGCCCAGGACGGCGTACTTGGTCTTGTTCTCGCGCATGCGGTGCCTCCTTCCCGGTAGTCAGTATACCAATAGAAGATATGTGTTGACACGGACTATAGCTACAAGCTATATCTCTACCCACGATAAGTCAATGAGAGCGGCAGGAGGCAGTCATGGAAGCGCGAGGTCCCCGGACGGCGGCGACACACGATCAAGACGCCAAAGGGATGAACGACGTGAGCGGACCACGCCCCGCTGACTCCCCACGCGGGATGCGCGAGCGCGTCACGCGCTTGTGGTCCGTCGCACGTGCGAAGACGGGGTGGGCGCGTCGCCGGGCGCGACTCGGTGTCGCCGTCGGCGCGCCAGCCGCGGCCGCGCTGGCGCTCGGCATGGTGATGCCGCGCGGCCCGGTCTCGACGGCCGACGCGCTCGTATCGCTGCTCGCGTGCCTGGCCGTGGGCCTGGTCTCCGGGTTCGCCCTGCGCAGCCGCTGGGCGCTGCTCGCCGCCCCTGCCGTGTTCGCCGTGGTGTTCGAGATGGTGCGGCTGGGTGAAGCCGGCCCGACCGTGGACGGCGTCCACCTCGGCTCGGTCTACGGCATCATCGCGTTCATCAGCGGTCGCGGCGTGCACGCCATACTGGCGCTGCTGCCGATGGTCCTCGGCGCCGTCGTCGGTGCGGGCATCACGCGGCACGCCGACCGTACGGGCAGCGCGCGGCACGCCGACGACGCGGCCGCGTCGCAGCCGCGCCGCATCGGGCTCGTCGCGCGTCGTGCCGTGGCCGGCGCCACCGCCCTCGCCCTGATCGCGCTCGCCGTCTTCATCGCGATGCCCGCCGGCACTCCCGAGATCCGTGACGCGAACGGCGCCGTCGTTCCCGGGAGCATCGCCGAGCTGGCCACCGTCGATGTCGGCGGCAGCGAGCAGGCCGTCATGATCCGTGGCCGCAGCACCGACGACCCGGTCCTCCTCTTCCTCGCCGGCGGACCCGGCGGCAGTGAGATCGGCTCGATGCGGAACCTGAGCGAAGGCCTCGAGCAGGACTTCGTGGTCGCCACCTGGGACCAGCCGGGCACCGGCAAGTCGGTCGGGGCCTTCGACTCCGGGATGACCATCGAGAGCACGGTCGCCGACACGATCGCCGTCACCGAGTACCTGCGCGAGCGCTTCGACGAAGAGAAGGTGTACCTCGTCGGCAACTCCTGGGGCACGATCCTCGGGGTGCTCGCCGTACAAGACAGCCCCGAGCTGTTCCACGCCTTCGTCGGCGCCGGCCAGATGGTCAGCACCGTCGAGACCGACCGCCTGTTCTACGAAGACACGCTCGCCTGGGCGGAGCGCGACGGCAACACCGACCTGGTCGAGACGCTGCGCGCGAACGGCCCGCCGCCCTACGAGGACACCCTGAAGTACGAGGCCGCTCTCTCGCACGAGCACGACTGGAGCGTCTACCCGGGGCAGGACGCCATCATGGAGAAGGGCGAGATGCCCGGCAACATCATGGTCGGGGAGTACTCTCTGATGGAGAAGCTGCGACTGATGGGCGGCATGCTCGACACCTTCTGCCTGCTCTACCCGCAGCTCGACGGCATCGACCTGCGCCGCGATGCCGCCTCCCTCGCTGTGCCCGTCTACCTCGTCCAAGGGGCGTATGAGGCGCGCGGGCGCGCCGTTCCCGCCGCTGAGTGGTTTGAGATGCTGCGGGCGCCGAGCAAGCAGATGATCGTGTTCGAGAAGTCGGGCCACAAGACCTTGTTCGAGGAGGCCGACAGGTTCCGGCAGGTGATGACCGAGACGGTCCTGCCTGCCACCTACCCCGGCCGCGGAGACGAGGCGCACGCGTTCTCGGACTGACGAAGGGCACGCTCATCGACACCGACAGCTAACGGCGGGCCACCTCCACCGGCGGCCCCCGACAAGGAGAGTCCCCATGGCCTCGACCCTCGAGTACGACGAAGTCGCAAGCGACATCCGGCGCCCCGGGGCGGAACAGGCGCCCGGATCGCTCGACGCCAGAGAGCTCGTCCGGCTGGCGACGCTCGCCGCCTCCAGCCACAACACGCAGCCCTGGAAGTTCCGCATCGAGCAGGACCGGATCGTCATCCTGCCCGAATTCTCCCGCCGCTGCCCGGTGGTCGATCCCGATGACGGCCACCTCTTCAAGAGCCTGGGCTGCGCTGCCGAGAACCTCGTTCACGCCGCCGCCGCGCAGGGGTTCTCGGCCGACGTGCGGTTCGACGCCGGCGAAGACCGCGTCATCGTGGATCTGCACCCCGATGACACGGCACGAGCGACCGATCTCTACCGGGCCATACCCGAGAGGCAGTGCGTCAAGGCCGTCTACGACGGCACGCCGGTCGACGCCGCGGAGATCGAAGCTCTGGTCGAGGCAGGGAGCGGATCGTCTGTCCGCACGCTGGTGCTGACGTCGAGTGCCCAGAAGGACGCGGTCATCGACTACGTCAACCGGGGCAATACTGCCCAGTTGACCGACCGGGCCTTTCGCGACGAACTCGTCTCCTGGATCCGGTTCAACCCCGCCCAGGCGCTGCGTACCGGTGACGGGCTGGCTGGACGTACCAGCGGCCAGCCGTCACTCCCCGGCTGGGTGGCGAAGGCGATCGTCGGGCTCGTGATCACGCCGAAGGCACAGGCCAAGACCGATGCGGCGGGCATTGCCGGCGCAGCCGGTGTCGCGGTCTTCGTCTCGAGCCGCGACGACAAGGCCGCCTGGATCGACGTCGGACGTGCGTACGAGCGCTTCGCCTTGCAGGCGACCGCTCTCGGTATCCGCACCGCGTTCATCAACCAGCCGATCGAAGTCCGCGCGCTGCGCCCGGAGCTTGGATCGTGGCTCGGGCTCGAGGGAGAACACGCCCTGCTGATGGTCCGCTTCGGCCACGGCCCCACGGCGCCCTTCAGCTTGCGCCGCCCGCTCGACGACGTGATCGTCGAGTGCACCGACGAGAAGCCGGCGCGAGCGTGAAGCACGTGCCGCACCGGCGGTCCGTACGGCGGATGATCGGAGCAGGCCGGAGGGAGGACGGCCTGGCCCCTGGACGATCTGCGCGGACGCTCGCCCGCCGTGCGACGCCTGCCGGGTCGCTCGCCGGGGTCGTCCTCCCGCCGTCGGCACTCGCGCCTGCGGCCGCGCTGCTGCGGCGGCGTCCGCCAGGGCCGAGCCCCTTCCCGGGAGAACATGCTGGATCGGGAAGAGCGACCGGGCGGGCGGACACCAGAGGTGCCTGCTGAGTGGGGGAACGCCGTCGCACCGACAACGTTGGTGCCCCCGGAAGGATTCGAACCTTCGACCTCGCGCTCCGGAGGCGCGCGCTCTAATCCCCTGAGCTACGAGGGCAGCAGAGCGGGAGTGTAGCACACGGTGCGCCGGGGCGTTCGGGCGCCGGCGGGCGGGGACGAGGCCGCGTGAAGGCCGGACGGCGCGGTGCGTCCAGCGGGCGGCGGGAGCGCCCGCGCCCGCCGGAGTCGTGGCCCCGCGGCGCCCGCCTACGCGATGTGCCCGAGCGCCTCGGCGAGCCCGAGGTCGGCCGCCGTGACACCGCCGGCGCTATGGGTCACAAGGTGGACGATCACCTTGTTGTAGCGGATGTCGACGTCGGGGTGGTGCCCCATCCCCTCGGCGACCTCGGCCAGGCGCTCGACGAACTCGACCGACCCGGTGAAGTCGTGGAAGCGGAAGGTGCGCACGAGCTCCCCGCCCTCGTAGGCCCAGCCTTCGAGATCGGCGAGCGCCGCCTCGATCCGCTCCGCGCTCAACGTCTCCATCGCTCCCCCTTCCGCCCCGCGGCGCCGCACGTGCGGCGTCACTGTTCGACCAGACTCACTCCTCGCCGCGGCCCCGCAGCGCCCGCTCGACGGAGCGCTGCGCGTCACGGCGCGCCATGTCCTGACGCTTGTCGTACTGCTTCTTGCCCCGGGCGAGGCCTATCTCCACCTTGGCCCGTCCGTCCTTGAAGTAGATCTTGGTCGGGACCAGGGTGTAGCCGCGCTCCTTGACCTTGACGGCCAAGCGGTCGAGCTCGCGCCGGTGCAGCAGCAGCTTGCGCGGGCGCAGCGGCTCGTGGTTCCAGATGCCGCCCTCGGCGTAGATGGGGATGTGGACCCCGACGAGGTAGAGCTCGTCGCCCCTGATCTCGGCGTAGCTGTCGCGCAGCGTGACCCGCCCCTCGCGCAGCGACTTCACCTCGGTGCCGACCAGCACGAGGCCGGCCTCGAGGGTCTCGTCGATGAAGTAGTCGTGCCGCGCCTTGCGGTTGACGGCCACGGACTTCTGCCCCTGCTCTCTCGGCACGCGGGCCGCCTACTTCCGTCTGCGTCGCTTCGACATATGACCTACCTACCCACTCCGCGGCGGCGGCGTCAAGGGGCCGCCGCGGCCGGGCCGGCGGCGGCGCGGCGGGCGGCCGCCGGTCGTGCGCCGCGCCGGGGTCCGGCCGGGCCGGGTCTGCGGCCCCTGCCCCGGCTCGACCGCCGGCACGAGGTCGACCCTGCCGCGCAGGCGGTCGACGCGCTCGACGCGCACGCGGATGGGATCGCCGAGCCGCAAGCGGCGCCCGCTGTCGTCGCCGACCTGGGCGGTCTCGTGGTCGCTCAGATGGTAGCGCTCCGTCCCCAGGCGGCGGAGCGGCAGGAAGCCCTCGTAGCAGCCGCCGAAGTGGACGAAGACCCCGCTGGCCACAAAGCCGACGATCTCGCCCTCGAACTCGGTCTCCCAGCCCTCCCGGGTGAGCCGCGCGTCGAGCAGGAAGGAGAGGGCAACGGCGTCGGCGTCGAGCTCGAGGCGCGAGAACTCGCGCTCGACCGTCGAGCAGGCCTCGGCGACGCCGAGCAGCTCGTCGGCCGAGGGCGGCGCGCCGGCGGCGGCGATCTCGCGCGCCACGGCGCGGTGCACGACGAGGTCGGGGTAGCGGCGGATCGGCGACGTGAAGTGCAGGTACGCCGGGCTCGCGAGCCCGAAGTGGCCGAGGTTCGCAGGCGCGTAGCGGGCCTGCTTGAGCGAGCGCAGGACGCGCTGCCCGAAGGCGATCCGCCCGCGCCCCTCGCGGGCCACGGTCTCGGCGACGACCCGGGTGAGCCGGCCGTAGGCCGCCGCCAGCCGACCGGCCTCGAGGTGCTCCCCCCCGGGCAGCGGGGGCACGCGCAGCCCCAGCTCCTCGAGCGCCTCCCAGAGCTCGACGGCGCTGGCGCGGTCGGGCGGCTCGTGGACGCGGTAGATGGCCGACGCGCGGCGCTTGAGGAGAAACTCGGCGACCGCCTCGTTGGCGGCCAGCATGAACTCCTCGACGAGAGCGTGCGAGGCCGTCTCCGGGCGCGCGGCGGCGCCGAGCAGTTCGCCGGCCGCGGTGAAGCGGTACTCGGGCTCGAACGAGCCGAGCACGAGGGCGCCGCGGGCGAAGCGACGGCGGCGCAGCACGACGGCGAGCTCGTAGGCGAGGCGGAGCTGCACGACGAGCGCCTCGTCGGCCTCGGTGGTCGCGTCGGGCACGGCCGGGGCCGGCGTGGCCGCGCGCAGCGTCTCGAGCTCCGACGGCGTCGGGCGCGCCGCGGCGGCCTCCGCCGCCGCCTCGCGCCCCGCACCCGCCCGCAGCAGCCCGAGGGCCGCGCCGTCGGCGCCGTGCGCGGCCAGCACCGCGTCGGCGAAGCCGTACGTGAGGCGGTGATCGCTGCGGATCAGCGAGCGGTAGAACTGCACCGCCGTGCGCCGTCCCTGCGCGTCGAAGGTGAACTCGACCGTCATGCACTTGCGCGGCTGCCGCGGCACGAGGCTGCAAAGGTCGCTCGAGAGTGCCGCCGGCAGCATCGGCTCGGCGAAGAGCGGCAGGTACACGCTCGACGTGCGCCGCCGCGCCTCGCGGTCGATCGCGCCGTCCTCGTCGACGAAGTACGAGACGTCGGCGATGTGGACGTGGGCGCGGTATCCGCCGCCGGGCTCGGCGGCGACCGAGATCGCGTCGTCGAAGTCGCGCGCCGTGTCGGGGTCGATGGTGAAGGTCGGCAGGCCGACGACGTCGCGGCGGCCGTCGTCCTCGCGCGCGGCACGCGCCGCGACGGTCGCCGCCTCGTCGGCCACGTCGTCGCCGAACCCCTGCCGCACACCCTTCGCCCACAGCAGGGCGCGGAGGACGGCGGCCAGGTCGTCGGCCGGCCCGAGCACCTCGACGATACGCCGCCGGTCGCCGTGCACCGGCACCGCGAGGACCAGGTCGTCGAGGCGCGGCGGCAGGCCTCCCTTGGCGGTGAGGCAGGCGCGCTCGTCGCCGAAGACGGGCTCGAGCGACCAGAACTTGCCCCAGCGCGCGACGCGGTACGGCAGCGGCGCCGCGGCCGGGCCCGTGCGCTCCCGTCGCGTCACGGAGACCTCAGTCGGCGCCGACGATCGACAGGGCTCGCTGGAGCGCCTCGTCGCGCAGCGTGTCGGGGTCGTCGACCGCCCTCACGTCGGGCTCGACGCCCTTCTCATTGATGTCCCTGCCGGCGGGCGTGTAGTAGACGGCCGTCGTCAGCCGCAGGCTGGCGCCGTCCTCCAGCGGCACGATCGCCTGCACCCTGCCCTTGCCGAAGGTCGTCTTGCCGACGATGGTGCCGCGGTCGCGGTCCTGGACGGCGGCGGCGACGATCTCGGAGGCGCTCGCCGTGTACTCGTTGACCAGCACGACGAGCGGGACGTCGGTCTCGACCTCCTCCTGCGCCTCAAAGACCTCGAGCGGGGAGTTGCGGCCCTTGGTCGAGACGACGACGCCGTCGAGGAAGACGTTGGACACGTCGACCGCCTCGGAGAGCAGGCCTCCACCGTTGTAGCGCAGGTCGAGGATCACGGCCTCGGCGCCGTCGTCGATCAGCCCCTCGACATTCTCGCGGACCGTATCACCGGCGCCCTCGGAGAAGTCGTAGAGCTGGACATAGCCGACCTTCGTGCCGTCGACGAGAAGCATCCTGGTCTCGGTCTGCGGGATCGCGATCGTGCGCCGCGTGACGGTGAGCGCCGCGGTCGTCTTCTCGCCCTTCTTCCGCACCTCGAGCTCGACCTCGGTGCCGGCCTCGCCTTTGATGCGCGAGATGCTGGTCTCGATGGCGGCATCGGCCGTGCTCTCGCCGTCGACGCTCACGATCGCGTCGCCGGGCCCGAGACCGGCCTCGGCCGCCGGGGAGCCCTCGAAGACGCGGGTGATCACGAGGGCGCCGTTCTTCTTCTCGAGCGCCGCTCCGATGCCCGAGTACTCACCCTCGGTCTGCTCGCGCAGGCGCTGGGTCTCGTCGGCGTTGAGGAAGGCGGTGTACGGGTCGTCCAGCGCCTGCAGCATGCCCTTGATGCTGCCCTCCTTGAGCTCGTCGGCGTCGACCTCGCGGTAGTAGCGGTCGTCGAGCTCCTCGAGGATGCGCTCCTGCAGCGCAGAGATCTCACCGGCCGCGTCGCCGCCCCCGCTCAGGCGCACGACGCCGGCGTCGTTGAGCGCCCAGCCGACGAAGAAGCCGCCCAGGAACCCGAGGGCGATGAGCACCACCACGATGCCCGTCTTGAGGGCGCGCACGTTCGTCACCTCCGTAGAGAGAGAAGTCTGACGCCCGTCACCGAGGTGACGGGTCCGTCAGGGAAGATACCTCATCGGGTCGACCGGCTCTCCATTGACCCGCGTCTCGAAGTGCAGATGCGGGCCGGTGGACAGCCCCGTCGACCCCACGTACCCGATCAGCTGGCCCTGGGAGACGCTCTGCCCGGTGCCGACCTTGAAGGAGCTCTCATGCGCGTACAGCGTCGAGAGCCCGTCGCCGTGGTCGATGATCGTGCAGTTGCCGTAGCCCCCGTACCAGGCCGCCATGGTGACCTTGCCGCTCGCGGCGGCCTTGATGGGCGTGCCGTACGGGGCGGCGATGTCGATGCCGGTGTGGAAGAGCTCGATGCCGAGGATCGGGTGGGTGCGCCAGCCGAAATCGGAGACGACGGTGCCGCTGCAGGGCCAGATGAGCACGCCGCTGCCGCCGCCGCTGGACGAGCCGCCGCTGATGACGCTGGCCAGCGCCCGGCTCTCGGCGAGGAGGTCGCGCTCCTGCTTCTCGAGCTCCTCGAGGTTCTGCTCGACGGCGGCGAGCGCCTGCCCCTTGTCCGCACGCGCCGCCGCCGCCTCGGCGCGCTGCTGCTGCTCGGCAGCCTGCAGCGCGAGCAGGCGGTCGTTCTGCGTCTGCAACTCGTGGGCGAGGTCCGAGACCTCCTGCTCGCGGTCGGCGACCTCGGTCTTCTCGCGCTCGACCCTGGCGCGCGTCTTCTCGAGCTGAGCGACGAGGTCGTTGTCGCTGCCGACGAGCTCGCGCACGAGGCGCAGGCGGGTCACGAGGTCGTCGAAGCTGCTCGATTCGAGGACGATGTCGAGGTAGTCGATCTCGCGCGTCTTGTAGGTGAGCACGACGCGCTGCTCGAAGGCCGCCTCCTGCAGTGCGAGCTCGCGCTCGGCCCCGGCGAGCTCGAGCTTCTTGAGCCGGAGCTGCTTGCGCACGACGGCGAGCTTCTCCTCGGTGATGTCCAGCTTCTCCTGCAGCACGGCGATCTCGGAGCCGAGCGCGGCGAGCTTGCCGTCGATCGAGGTGAGCCGCGCGTCGAGGCTCTCGAGCTGCCCGTCGAGGGTCTTCGCCTCTGCACGCGCCGCATCGATGCGCTCGCGTGTGAGACTCAGCTTCTCCTGTACGTCGGAGAGCTCGTCGGCGGCCGCCGGCCGCACGGCGACAAGGCCGCCGGCCACGGTGAGGAGGCCGACTGTGACGGCGATCAGCGCGATGAGGATGCGGCGATGGCGGGGCATGGCGTCCTCTACGGTTCTTCGGCAACCCCGGCCTTTCCTGTAGGCCGGGGCGGCGCGCACCTCCTCCTATACTCTCAGGTAACGGCGCATCGCGAAGATGCTGCCGACGGAGCCGAGCACGGCGCCGAGGAGCGCGAGGGTGAAGAGCATGCCCAGCGGCCAGGTGCCGGCCTGCAGCCACAGCGGGTAGATCTCGATGCTCAGATAGTCGAGGTCGGTGCTCTTGATCCAGTTGAAGATGGTCCAGTTGGAGCCCCAGACCGCGAGCGCCGCCAGCACCGCGCCCACGAGCCCGGTCATGAACCCCTCGAGCACGAAGGGCCAGCGGATGAACCAGTTGGTCGCCCCGACGAGGCGCATGATCTCGATCTCTCGCCGGCGGGCGAAGATCGAGAGGCGCACCGTGGTCGAGATGAGCATCACGGCGGCGACGCCGAAAACGCCGGTCACGACCCACATCACCTTCTCGACGAGGTTGATGGTGCCGAGCATCTTGCGCACCGTCGCCTGGGCGTACTGCACCCCGTTGGTCGTGCCCTTGTCGTTGTCGACGTTGGGGTCGTCGAAGAACCGCTGCGCCACGACCTCGACCTGGTCGGCGTCGTTGACCTGGATCTCGAACGAGGCCGGCAGCGGGTTGATGGGGAGGTTGTCGACGATGCGGTCGCCGTAGCGCTCCTTGAAGCGCTCGAGGGCATCGTCCTTGCTGATGTAGGTGAAGGACTTGACCTCGGGCATGGCGGCGATCTTCTGCTCGAGCGCCTGCTGCCCCTCGGGGCCGGCCTCGTCCTTGATGAAGACCTCGATGGTGACCCGGTTCTTGAGCGAGGTGGCCCCGCGGTCGAGGTTGCGGTCGGTGACCAGCACGGCGCCGAGGATCGCCGTCGAGATGAAGACGGTGATGACGGCGGCCATGGTCATGACCCAGTTGCGCCTGATCGAGCCGAGCGCCTCGCGGAGGAAGAAGCTGAAGCGCACGCTCAGACCTCCTGCAGCAGGGGCTCGGCCTCGACCGGATGGTCGTAGCCGCCGCGGCGCTCGTCGCGGATGAGGCGCCCGTTGTCGAGCTGCAGGACGCGCCGCCGCATGCGGTCGACCATGGCGCGGTCGTGGGTCGCTACGAGCACGGTCGTGCCCGTGCGGTTGATGCGCACGAGCAGCTGCATGATGCCGATCGCGGTGTCGGGGTCGATGTTGCCGGTCGGCTCGTCGGCGAGGAGCAGCGGCGGATGGTTGACGAAGGCGCGCGCCACGGAGACGCGCTGCTGCTCGCCGCCGGAGATCTCGTGGGGCAGGCTGTTCACCTTGTCGGAGAGCCCGACGAGGCTGAGGATCTCGGGCACTTTGCGGCGGATCGAGCGCCGCGGCTCACCGACCACTTCGAGCGCGTAGGCGACGTTCTCGTACACCGTCTTGGTGGGCAGCAGCTTGAAGTCCTGGAAGACGCAGCCGATGTTGCGCCGCAGGAGCGGGACCTTGCGACGCGACAGCGTGTTGAGATTGCGGCCCGCTACGAGGATGCGGCCCTCGTCGGGCTCGAGCTCCTTGAGGACGAGCTTGATCAGCGTCGACTTGCCGGAGCCCGAGGCGCCGACGAGGAAGGCGAAGTCGCCCTTGCCGATGTGACAGGTGAAATTCTGGAGTCCGACCACATCCGGGTCGTAGATCTTGGTCACGTCTTCGAAGACGATCATGGGCGGGCTCCTCCTCTCGGGGTCGCCGCCGGCCAACGCCCGATTATGCGCGCCGCGCACCGCAAGTCAACCTGGCAGGGGCCGCCCCGCCGCGCGCCGCGCGGCCCTGCGGCCCCTCCCGAATGTACGTCGCGCGGCGCTGCAGCCCCTCCCGCCCCGCTCCCGGGGCGGCGAAGGGGCTGCCGGCGATACGGAATGACCAGTCGAGCGAGCCGAAGGAGTACTGGTTCGTCGGCAGCCCCCTCTGGCAGCCGAGTTCGGCACCGGGGCGGGTCTTCCTGCGCGAGGGCCTGCGGATTTCGCCGGGGCGGGTCTTCCTCCGTGGCGAGGGCTTGCGGAGCTCGACGGCGCGGGCTCTTCCTCCACCGGAGCGGTGCCCGCCGCCTCCGCACTCAAGGGTCTATACTCCCGCCCATGCAGGAGAACGCCGACGCGACCGGTCAGCCGCAGCGCAAGAGAGGACGACCGCCGAAGAGCCCCGCGAGACCCGAGCACCCCGGGCTGGCCGTGGAGAACCCGCTCTCGACGCTGAGCCCGACGGCGCGTTGCATCCTCGAGACGGCGCGCCGACTGCTCGTCGAGCGCGGCTTCGATGCCCTCACCATCGAGCGCATCGCCCTCGAGGCGGGCGAGACGAAGGCGTCGGTGACGCACCACTTCGGCAGCAAGTCGGGTCTGATCGAGACGCTGTTCGACTCGCTGGTACACGACGCCTACGTCGCCCTGGTGGCCGCGGTCGACGGGATGCCCCCCGGCGAGGAGCGCGTCGGCGCCTACATCGCCGGCCTGAGGACGATCGCCGAGGACATCGACGCCTACCGCGCCTTCTTCCAGATCGCCCCGCACGCCCTGCGCGACCCCCAACTGCGGCCCCGCATGGCGAGGCTGTACGAGTGGTACCGCGAGATCACTCTGAAGGCCTGCGGCGTGACCCTCCCCGACGACCCGGAGGGTCGTCGCCGCCTGCTCGCCACCGCCGGCCTCGTGCTCGCCGCGGTCGACGGTCTCGCTCTCCAGGTCGCGCTCGACCCCGCCGCCGTAGACGACGAGTACGCCTTCGAACTCCTCAAGCCGGCCGTGCAGCGAGCCCTGGCAGCGGACGGGGCAGCGAACGGAGCGGGAGAGCCGCCCGCTCACCAGAAGAAGCGCCGACTCAGCAAACGAAGCCCCCGTGCGGCGGGCGCGCCGCCCGCGCAGTAGATCCAGCGCCGCCTCGGCCGGCGAGGCGGCCGCTCAGAAGGCGAGTCGGCCCTCCTCGACCGCCAGCCGGCCGCCGGCGATGACCCAATGGATGTTCGCGGCGTCGTACAGCACCTCCGGGTTGGCGGTCGGATCCTTGGTCACCACGAGCATGTCGGCGGCCTTGCCCGGCTCGATCGACCCCAGGCGGTGTGCCATACCGAGCGCCTGGGCGGCGGTGTACGTCGCCGCCTCGATAGCCTCGAGCGTCGTCATGCCGCCGTGCTGGACGAGCGCCTTGAGCTCGCGGGCACTGTACTCACCGTAGGGCGTCAAGGGCGTGAAGACCGTGTCCGAGCCGAGGGCGATCTTCACGCCCTTCGCCTTGGCCATCCGGACGTTGTCGATGACGCCCTGGGCGTAGCGCCGCCCGGAGTCGGTGTCGGGGACCTCGTCGACCTCGCGGTGGAGAAAGACCTG
>JAFGAW010000096.1 GCA_016933475.1 Thermoleophilia bacterium | reverse complement strand
GCGAACAGCCGGGCCAGCGCGCCGGCCTCCGGCCCGAGGGGATCGATCCAGTCGCCGCTCCGGTGCAGGGCGGCGAGCACTTCGAGAAGGACGAAGCCCTGCGAGTTCGGCCCCGTGGTGAGGAACTCGTGCCCCAGCGCCTCGAGACGCAGCGGCGACGTCACCTCGGTCTCGTGGGCGACGAGGTCGGCCGGCGCGAGCAGACCACTGCGCGCGCCGAAGCCGGCGCAGAAGCGCTCCCCGATCTCGCCGCCGTAGAACACACCGGCGCCTTCGCCCGCGACCCTCCGCAGCGTGGCGGCCAGCGCCGGCTGCCGCAGCGTCTCGCCCTCGCGCAACGCCCTACCGGCGGGGAAGAAGACGGTCGCCATGCCCGGGTCGGCGACCCAGCGCCCGTCGTCGGCGGCCAGGGTCTCGGCCAGGTCGCGGGCGACGGGGACGCCGCTGGCCGCGAGGCGGATGGCGGGCTCGAGCGCCCGCGCCCACGGCAGTCGCGCCCCGCAGGCGTGCAAGGACTCCCAGGCGGCCATGACGCCGGGGACCGTCGCCGCTTCGGGGCGCCGGTGCGGCATCACGCCGAATCGCCGCCGCAGCGCGCCGGCGTCGGCGGCGCGCGGCGCCGCCCCGCTGCCGTTGAGGGCCGTGACGCCGCCGTCGGGGCGACAGACTAGGATGAAGGCGTCGCCGCCCGGCGACACCATGTGAGGGTAGGTCACGGAGAGCGCTACAGCGGTCGCGAGCGCGGCGTCGACCGCGTTGCCGCCCTCGGCGAACGCTTCGACCCCGGCCCGCACCGCGTCTCGCTGCGGCGCGGCGATGGCCAGCCGTCCTTCAGGTGGTCGTGCGCGTGTGCCGTTCACACGGCGAAGCATCCTGCGGGCGGCACGACCGTGCAAGCCCTCAGGGAGTGCCCCCCTCGGCGCCCGGACGCAGCCGCCTCGGCGGGCCGGCAGCCGACTCGCGCTCGAGCTCCGCTCGACGACACTCTACGCCGCGGGCCTTGTCCCGGCCGCGACTTCGCTGTCAGACTGCGGGGGCGGCTGCCCGATGGCGCCGCGCCGCGCCCGCGACCGCAGGAGGACGACCATGAGCGACAGCCCGAGCCGCACGAGTGAGAGCCCGAGCCGCACGCCCGACCTCGTCTCCCTTACGCCCCGTGCCTGCGACCCCCCGCTCGATCCCCACGGGGTCGAGCGGCTGCGAGCCGCCACGCTGACCCTGCTCGAAGAGGTCGGCGTGCACATCCCCTCGGCGCGCGCCCGCGAGATCCTGTCCGACCACGGCGCCGAGGTCGGCGACGGCGACGTCGTCCGGTTGCCCGCCGACCTCGTGACGCAGGCCATGGCGACGGCGCCGCGGGCCTTCGTCCTCGGGGCCCGCGAGGAACGCCTCGACCTCGTGCTGGACGGCACGCGCTCCTACGTCTGCACCGAGGGGGTCGGGGTGCACGTCGTCGACCCGCGCACGCGCGAGCTGCGCTCCTCGACCACCGACGACGTCGCCCGCCTCGCCCGCGTCTGCGACGCCCTGCCGCCCCTGGCCTTCTTCTGGCCGCCGGTGAGCGCTCAGGACCACGGCCTCACGGCGCCGCTGTACGAGTGCCACGCCGGCCTCACGAGCACGCTCAAGCACGTGCGCGGCGGCACCACGGTGCGGCCGGCGCTCGCCCCCTACATCGTCGAGATGGCGCGCACGCTGCGCGACGGCGACGAGGCCGTGCGTGCCCGTTCGCCGATCTGCGCCAACATCTGCACGATCAGCCCCCTCGGACACGACGACCAAGGTCTGGAGTGCGCGCTGACCTACGCCGAGGCGGGCATCCCCGTGAGCTTCATGGCGATGACGACCATGGGCACGACCGCCCCGGCGACGGTGGCCGGCGCCCTCGTGCAGGGCGACGCCGAGGTCGTCAGCGGGATGGTCCTGCTCCAGCTCGCCGTCCCCGGCGCGCCCGTGTTCCACTCGGTCCTCGTCTCGCTCATGGACCCCTCGACGGGTGGGTACCTCAGCGAGATCGCCACACCCGCCGACTGGATCGCGACGCAACTCGCGCACGCCTGGGGGGTCCCGTCGCTCACCGGGGGCGGTGTGAGCAGCGACGAGGCCGGTGTGGGCTGGACGGCGGGCCGGCGGGCCGGCGCCGGCGGGGTCCTCTCCGCTCTCTGCGGCAGCGAGCTCTGCGGGTACATCGGGCTCGCGGGTGGCTCGATGGTGCAGATCCCCGAGCAGCTCGTCCTCGACTGCGAGGCACTGCTCGACGCACGCGAGGCGATGCTCCCCTTCGCCTTCGACGAGGCCGACCTCGCCCTCGACGTCGTACGCGCGGTCGGCCCGCGCGGCTACTTCCTCAAGGAGCGGCACACCCGCGAGCACCTCAGAGACTTCCGTCTGCCGCCCTGGCTCGCCCACGGGCGCACGTACGGCGAGGGGGCGGCTCGCCTCGAGGAGGCGAGCCGCAGCGCCGCCGCGGCCCTGGACGACCTCGCCACGGCGGCGTCCCAGGGCCTGCACCCTGAGGCGGCGCGGCGGGCAGCGTTCGACGAGTACCTGCGCCTCGAGCGCGAGCACCGCCCCGAGCCGCTCGCGCCCGACGTGCGCGCCGAGCTCGACCGCATCGTCGCCGCCGCCGATCGGCACGCCCAGCGTCTCGTCTGAGCCGGGTTGGGCGAGAGGCCGCTCCTCCACGCCTGCGGCCACGTGGCCAACCTTCCGCAGCTTCTCCTGCGGCGCGGCCTCCGGTTTGCCCGCATGCCCGCCTTTGCCCGGGAAACGCCAGCCCGTACGCTTACGCGAACGGGGCAGTCAGGCGGACGCGGGGCGGCGGAGCGCGCCGCGGCGCACGAGCGTCACACAGGGGGAGTCATGGCTTCACGCGGTACGCGGTCGCGCACGGCGACCTACGCCGTCTTCGGCATCGCGGTCCTGCTGGCGGCGGCCGCCGCCGGCGGCCTCGGCGTCGCCCTGGCCGCCGACGACAGCCCGGTGCCGACCGCGAGCATCGAGAAGGTGGTCTTTAGGGTCGGCACGACCGAGCCGCCCGACAACCTCAACCCGTTCGTCGGCTGGGGCACCATCGACTACGAGGCTTGGTGCCTCAACTACGACTTCATCATCGGCTACGGTCCGGACGGCGAGCCGGTGCCGGGCATCGCCGAGAGCTGGGACGTCTCCGACGACGGGCTGGTGTGGACGCTCAAGATCCGCCAGGGCGCGGTGTGGAGCGACGGCGAGCCGGTGACCGCCGACGACGTCGCCTTCAGCTACAACTACATCGTCGACAACGACCTCTACGCGTACGTCTCGTACACCAAGCTCATCGAAGAGGCCGTCGCCGTCGACGACTTCACCTGCGAGGTGCGCTGCAGCGCGCCCAAGGCCAACATGGAGCGGCTCTACATCTACTGCGTCCCGGAGCACATCTGGTCCGAGATCGACGACCCCGAGAAGCACAAGGTCACCTACCCCTTCGTCGGTTCGGGGCCCTTCCAGATCCAGGAGTGGAAGCGGGGCAGCCACATCCTCCTGACCAGGAACCCCGACTACTGGGGCACCGAGCCCACCATCGACGAGATCTACTTCGAGTTCTACACCAACGCCGACACGATGACGCCGGACCTCGAGATCGGCACCATCGACGCGGCCTGCGGCGTGCCGGCGCCGCAGTACGCGCAGGTCTCGGAGCAGGACGGCTTCCAGGGCTTCAAGGGCAACGTCTTCACCTGGGACTACCTGTGCTTCAACTGCTACGGCGAGGACACGTCGCTGGGGCACCCGGTACTGAGGGACGTCCGCTTCCGTCAGGCGCTCGCCTGGGCGATCGACAAGAAGAAGCTGGCCGAGACCGGCTGGGGCAGGTATGCCCGTCCGGCGACCACGATCATGCCGGCGGGCGAGTGGCCGCCCGACTTCGACGCCCACTACCAGCCCACGCCCGATGAGACCTTCGGCTTCGACATCGCCAGGGCCAACCAGCTGCTCGACGAGGCCGGCTACCCCGACGCGAACGGCGACGGCATCCGCGAGTACGAGGGCAAGAAGATCAGGCTGCGTCTCCAGGCGCGCACCTCGTCGGTCGAGAGCCAGAGGATGGGCAAGCTGATCGCCGGCTGGTTGACGGAGTGCGGCCTCGACATCAAGTACAGCGTCATCGACGACGGCGCCCTCTCCGACGCCCTCTACAACTACGACGCCGACTTCTACTACGCGCCCGACTACGACCTGTACCTGTGGAGCTACGCCGGCTACGCGGACCCCGGGGACACGCTGGCGTCGTTCACCACCGAGCAGATAGAGGGGTGGAACGACCCCTGCTGGTCGAACGCTGAGTACGATGAGCTGTGCGCGCTGCAGTTCACCCAGATGGACAAGGCGGAGCGCCTCGAGACGATCCACCGCCTGCAGCAGATCTTCTACGTCGAGTGCCCGCAGATCGCCCTCACCTACCCCGACACCCTCGAGATCGGCAACACGGCCGAGTGGGAGGGGTACACGCCGTTCCTCGACGGCCTCGCGTTCCTCAACGCCTTCAACATGGACACGTACCTCAACCTCAAGCCCAAGAGCGGCGAGGAGGAAGACGGCGCCGGCAGGGCGACGCTCTGGCTCGTCGTCGCCGTGATCGCCATGCTGGTCGTGGTCGCGCTCGTTCTCCTGCTGCGCGGCGGCGACACGCCGCCGGCGGTGGAGGAGTAAGGAGGGTCGCAGCCGGGCCGGTCGCCCGGTCGCGGCGACGGTGCCGCTCCGGCGGCGGTCTCGCCGCGGTGAGCGAAGGAGGGGGGCCCGCAGGGCCGCCCCCCTCGTCTACACTGAGCGACATGGACGTGCGCCGCTACACGCCCACCGACGCGGACGCCGTGGCCGCGCTGCTGGAGGCCGCCGTGGGCGCCGGCTTCGCCGGCTCCGCGGCGGCCGACCCGCGGCTGTCGTGGGTCGCGTACGACGACGGCCTCTGCGGCGCCGCCCTGGCCGTCGTCGACGACGCCCCTCGCCTGCGGCGAACGTACGCCGAGGGGCCCGCCTTCGCCGCTCTCGAGCGGCTCCCGGTGCGAGGCCGGGTCGTACGCATCCGCGAGCTGGCCGTCCGGGCCCACCGCCGCGGCCGCGGGGTCGCGAGCGACCTCGTCGCGCGCGTCGAGGCGGCCGCGGCCGGCCTCGCCTACCTCCACCGCCTCGACACGGTCCACGTGCTCGCCAACGCGTGGCTGCCGAGCGATCCGGCCCTGCCGACGAGCGCCGGCCTCTTTCGCCGCGCCGGGTACGAAGACCTCGGCGAGATCGCCGGCTTCTTCCGCGAGTTCAGCCTCGCCGCAGGGGCGACGTGCCCTGCCTGCGGGCCGCCGCCCTGCCGCTGCTGCGTGCGGGTCATGCTGAAACGCCTGCCGTCGGCCTGACGCGCGTCACGCCGACGGGCGGCGGATTGCGCCGAAGGTCGGCGGGTCGCACCGATTCGGCTTCGCCGGCCTTCGCCGCGAAGACTTCGCCCAGCCGAGGTCTAAGGCCGCGGCGGCATCGGGGCGAAACGACGGGGGGCGGCCCTGCGGGCCGCCCCCCTCGCATACTCGCGCCGGGTGTGGCCCCGTCTACCGCAGCACGACGAACGCGTCGGCGGTGAGCTCGTACTCCTCATCCTCGTTGAGGTCGTGCACGCGGATGCGCTCGAGCTCGCCCTCGCCGTGCAGCGAGAGCGGCTGCGCCTCGGTCAGCACCTTGACGTCCGAGAGCCGCAGGGCCGAGCGCGTCGCCGCACTCACCTCCGGGTCCTTGGCTGTCGTCATCAGCACGACGCGGGCGGTGTGGTCGGTGAGGGCGATGGCCGTCTGCGCGGCGGCGTCGCCGGTGTCGAGCACGACGACGCGCTGGTCGGCGAGCGCCGCCGGGTCGGCGACCACGCGGTGGACCCCCTTGCCCTCGTAGTCGTCGAGCCCGGCGATCTCGACCGGCTCGGCCTCGCCCGTCGCCGCGCACGAGGTCGCGACCGGCTCGGTGCCGACGTCGTCGGGCCGTATGCCGGCGCGCCAGTTCTTGACCGCCTCGTGCAGCGCGTCGGCCGCCAGGTTGGAGCAGTGCATCTTGATCGGCGGCAGGCCGTCGAGCGCGTCGGCGACGTCGCCGCGGCTGACCTCGAGCGCCTCGTCGAGGGTCATACCTCTCACCAGCTCCGTGGTCATGCTCGAGGTCGCCACCGCCGAACCGCAGCCGAAGGTCTGGAAGCGGATGTCCTTGATGCGGTCGTCCTCGACCTCGATGTACATCTCCATCAGGTCGCCGCAGACGGGGTTGCCCACCCGACCCATGGCGACGTTCGGCCCCTCGAGGATGCCGACGTTGCGCGGGTTGCGGAAGTGGTCGAGGGTCTTCTCTGAGTATTGGGTCGATTTCATCGTCGTCCTTCTCCGTGGTGCGGTGAGCCGCTCACGCCTTCGCGCGGTAGAGCGGTGAAAGCGCCCGCAGGCGCTCGATGACCGGCGGAAGGGCCGCCATGATGCGCTCGACGTCGTCCTCGCGGCTGAAGCGCCCGAAGGTGAACTCGAGCGAGCCGTGCGCCTCCTCATGCAGCAGGCCGCAGGAGATGAGCGTGTGCGAGGGCTCGAGCGTCTTCGAGCTGCAGGCCGAGCCCGTCGCCACGGCGATGCCGGCGTCGCGCAGCGAGAGCACCATGGCCTCGCCCTCGACGCCGTCGAAGCGGAAGTGGGCGTTGTTCGGCAAGCGCTGTTCGGGATGACCGTTGAGGTGGGAGTCGGGGATCTCGGCGAGCACGCGTTCGACGAGGCGGTCCCGGATCGCCTTGATGCGCGCGACCTCCGCCGGCATCTCGGCGACCATGATATCGGCGGCCGCGGCCATACCGACGATGGCGGCGAGGTCCTCGCTGCCCGAGCGCAGCCCGCGCTCCTGGCCGCCGCCCACGAGCACCGGCGCGACCTGCACGCCCTTGCGTACATAAAGGGCGCCGAGCCCACGCGGCCCGTAGATGTCGTTCGAGGAGAGCGTCATGAGGCCGATCGGCACCGTGCCCACGTCGATCGGCAGAAGGCCCGCTGCTGCGACCGCATCGGTGTGCAGGGCGACGCCGGTGCCGTCGAGCATCGCGGCGATCTCCTCGATTGGCTGCACGGTGCCGATCTCGTTGCTCGCCCAGCCGAGCGAGACCAGGATGGTCTCGTCGACGATGCGGGCGCGCAGTTTCTGCGGCGAGACGCGCCCGTAGAGGTCGAGCGGCACGCGGGTCACGCGGAAGCCCTCCTTCTCGAGGACCTTGGCGATGTTGAGGATCGAGATGTGCTCGGCCTCGCTGATCAGCACGTGGTCGCCCTTGCGCCGGTTGCGCCGGCAGTAGCCGATGAGGGCGAGATTGTTGGCCTCGGTGGCGCCCGAGGTGAAGACGATCTCGTCGGGCTGCGCGCCGACGAAGCGGGCGACCCTGACGCGGGCGTCGTCGAGCGCCGCCGTCGCCTCGTCGCCCACGCCGTGCAGCGACGAGGGGTTGCCGAAGCGCTCAGTCATGAACGGGAGCATCGCCTCGACGACACGCGGGTCGACGGGCTTCGCCGACTGGTAGTCGGCGTAGACGATGTCGCGCGAGGGAGAGGCGTGCCCGCCTGCGCCGCCCCTGGCCTGGTCCTTGTTCACGTCATGCCTCCCGAGCCGGCCGGCGTCAGAACCACATCGTCGCGCCGGCGTCGAGGGCGAGGTCGTTCAGCGTGCCCGCGCCGACGATCTTGACCCCCTCGATGAGCTCGACGCTCTCCCAGCCGAGCATCTGCTTGGAGGCCTCGCAGACGTAGACGGTGATGCCCATCTCGATCGTCTTGCGCAGCATCTCGCGGACGCTCGGGAAGGCGCCGAGCTGCATCGCGTCGGCGGCGCCCGGCTTCAGGACCTTCAGCCCCATCCCGAGGTAGTAGACGGCGGGCTCGAGATCCATCGCCTTCGCGGTCTGCGCCAGCACCAGAGGCGAGTACTGCCGCTCGGGCTGGTCGCTGGTCTGTACGTAGAGGATGCTGTTCTCGTTCTTCATGGCCGGGTCCTTTCGAGCCTCGGGTCTGCCGGACTCCCCGCGGATGACGGCCGCAGGACGCACCGGGAGACGTCGCTTCAGCCGTACGGTGTCACTTCAGGCGGCGGATGAGCACGCGCAGTTGCACGCCGTCGTTCTCGAGCTCGACGACCTCGTGTCCGGCACGCTTGGCGAAGCGCGTGATGTCCTCCTCGGCGGCCGGGTCGTCGGCCAGCACCTCGAGCACCTCTCCGACCTCCAGCGCGTCGATGTTCTCGCGCGTCTGGAACAGCGGCTCGGGGCAATACAGCCCGATGCAGTCGAGCGTGCGGGCTACGCGGGTCTCGTCGGACATGGTGCCTCCTGCGCGGTGATGAGGGCGGGCGACGTGCTCTCTACGGCTAGTCTCCCCTGCGGCGAGCTGGTAAACCCCCCGGCCGCCCAGGACGGCGGCGCCGCGCTGCGGCTGCGGCCGGGGGCGGCCGCGGGGTGCGGGGCGGCGGGATGCGGCGGCTCCCCGTGGACCGCCCGCGCCGCCTCGCCGTCGGCCTTACGGCGCGTGGCGGGTCGCGACGCCGGGGACTATGCTTTCAGGATGCGACCCTCGGAGGTGAAGTCCCGTGCCGCTGGGCGGCTACTGTACTGTCTGTGAGCGCTGGGTCTGGGTGCAGCCCCACGGCGAGTGCCAGTTCGGCCACCCGGCGTCGGCCGTGCGCGACGTGCAGCAGCTTGCGCCGCAGAGGCAGTCGCGGCGCCGCGCCGTCGAGAAGGCGCCGCCCACCGTCGTCACCCGTCGCGCCCAGTACCGCTGGTGGTGGCGGCACTCGCTCTGGGTCCTCTGGACGTTCACCCTCGGCTTCCTCAACTGGGTCTCCTTCTTCTACATCGGCGTGCGGGCGCGGAGCGCGGCGTGGATCGCCTCCGGCTTCGCCTACCTGATGCCGGTGCTCCTGACCCTCGGCGCCATCGGCACGCCGTGGCTGCGCTACGCCGTGCCGCTGCAGCTCCTGGTCTCCGCGGCCTCGGTGTTGCACGCGCTGGTCGCCCGCCCGCACTACCGGGCGATCATGTTCGGCGACGTGCCGCGGCCCCAGCTCGAGGCGCCGCCGCAGCCGCCGTCTCTGCCGGCGGCGGCGCGCCCCGAGCTGCCGCGCGGCATGGACGAGGAGACGGCGGCCATCATCCGCGCCGCTCAGGAGCGCATCGACGAGATGTCGGCGACGGCGTCCGGGCTCGGCGACCAGCCCGTGCGCGACAAGGTCGCGCGCCTCTGCGCGACCGCCGAGAAGATCCTCGCCGAGCTCATCGCCGCGCCGGCGCAGATCGAGTTCGCACGCGCCTTCCTGAGCTACTACCTCGAGGCCGCGCAGCGCATCGTCGGCGGCTACGCCGACCTCACGCAGCGCGGCGTCCACGGGGCCGACGTCGAGGCCACGCTGACGCGCGCCGTGACCTCGCTCGACAGCATCCAGCAGGCCTTCGACAAGGAGCTTGCCGCCGTGCTCCAGCGCGACCTCATCGACCTCGACAGCGAGATCGCGCTGCTCGAGAAGACGGTACAGATGGACGGGGTGTTCGAGCCGCGGCCGCCGGCCGCCGGATCCGGGGGGCAGTGATGACCGATGAGACGACACAGCACGGCGCGAGCGCGCCGGCTCCCGAGGGCGCGGCCCCGGGCGGCGGCACGGCGACGCCGGGCGAAGGCTCGGCCATGCCCGATCTCGGGGCGGTGTCGGGACTCGCCGGCGACCTCGCGCCGGTGCCGCCCGCCGGCCGCGCCGAGCTGACCCCCGAGGAGCGCGCCCAGGTCGAGCAGATCAAGCGCGCCGTCGACGTCGAGGATGCGCAGACTGTCCTGCAGTACGGGCTGCCGGCACAGAACAAGATCGCCACGTTCGCCGACACCCTCCTCGCCGACATCCGCACGCGCGAGGCCGGGCAGGCCGGCGAGAGCCTCGCCGAGTTGCTCGTCAAGGTGAAGGAGGTCGACGTCGACAGCCTGGGCGGCGGGTCGGGCCTCGCCAAGATCCCACTCGTCGGCCGTTTCGTCGACTCCTTCAACCGCTTCGCCAACCGCTACCAGAAGATCGGCGCGACCATCGAGAAGCTCACCCTGGCGCTCGAGAAGGCCCGCATGGGCCTCCTCAAGGACATCACCGTCCTCGACCGCATGTACGAGCTCAACCTCGAGTACCTCGGCCAGCTCGACCTCTACATCGCCGCCGGCGACGAGCTCCTCGAGGAGCTCCAGAGCGAGCGCCTGCCGGCCCTCGAGGCCGAGGCGCAGGCCTCGCAGGACCCGCTCGACGCGCAGCACGTCAACGACGTTCGCCAGGCGGTCCTGCGCTTCGAGCGCCGCCTGCACGACCTCAAGCTCACGCGCATGATCGCGATCCAGACGGCGCCCCAGGTGCGTCTCATCCAGAGCAACGACCAGAACCTCGTCGAGAAGATCCAGAGCTCGATCCTCACCACCGTCCCCCTGTGGAAGAACCAGATCGTCATCGCCCTCAGCCTCTACCGGCAGCAGAAGGCACTCGAGCTGCAGCGCGAGGTCAGCGACACGACCAACGAACTGCTCGCCAAGAACGCCGCCCTGCTCAAGGACGGCTCCGCCAAGGTGGCGCGCGAGGTCGAGCGCGGGGTCGTCGACATCGAGACCCTTCGCCAGGTCAACGCCGACCTCGTGGCGACGCTCGAGGAGACGATCAGTATCCAGGACGAAGGGCGCCGCAAGCGCCACGAGGCCGAGGACGAGCTCGTGCGCCTGCAAGCCGACCTGCGCAAGAAGCTGATCGAGCTGCGCGGGGCGCAGGGCGCCGAGCCGCCGCGGCTGAGGCCGTAGGCCGCAGGCCCGGCGCTCTCGACCGCCGCGGGTCGACCGCGGCGGCTCCGGGCCCGCTCAGCCGCCGAGAACCGGCGCGAGCCGGGTCAGTGCCTCGTCCAAGGTCGCCCGCGGGCAGGCGAAGTTCAGCCGCAGGAAGCCCGGCGCGCCGAAATCGGCGCCGTCGGAGAGCGCGACACCCGCCCGGCGGCACGCGGCTGCCGGGTCTTCGAGCCTGAGCCCACGGACGTCGAGCCAGGCGAGGTAGGTCGCCTCGACGTGGGTCATCGTCACGCGCGGGAGCGACGCGCGCACGAAGCCTTCGAGTGCGTCGCGATTGCCACGCAGGTACGCGAGCAGCTCCGCGAGCCACGGCTCGCCCTCGCGGTACGCCACCTCGGCGGCGGCAAGGGCGAAGCAGCCGGGGAACGGCAGCACACCGGCCGCCGCCGCGGTGAAGCGGGCGCGCAGACCCTCGTCGGGCACGATCGCGAAGGCGAAGTCCAGGCCCGGCAGGTTGTAGGTCTTGCTCGGCGACATCAGGGTCACGGTCAGCTCCGGAGCCGCGGCATCGACCGTCGCCGAGGGAATGTGCGCGAGGTCGTCGAGCGCGAGGTCACAGTGGATCTCGTCGGAGCAGAGTACGAGCCCGTGCCGGCGGCAGAACCCGACCACCGCGGCCACCTCGTCCCGCCGCCACACGCGCCCCAGGGGGTTGTGCGGATGGCAGAAGAGCAGCACGCGGGTACGCCGGGTGAGCGCCGCCTCCATCGCCTCGAAGGGGAGCTCCCAGCGGCCGCCGGCGTCGCGCACCGGCACCGTCAGCAGCCGGCGCTGCTGGTCGGGGGGGGCCTCGAGGAACGGCGGGTAGACCGGCGTCACCGTCATGACGTCGTCGCCGGCCCCGGCGAACGCCCTGCAGCAGAGGTTCAGCCCCGGCACGACGCTGGGCAGCCACACGAGCCACTCGGGCTCGATCCGCCAGCCGTGACGCCGCTCGACGTCGGCGCGCAGCGCGTCGGTGAAGGACTCGCTCACCAGAGTGTAGCCGTAGACCCCGTGCTCGGCGCGCCGCCGCAGCGCCTCGACGACCGGCGGCGGCGACGGGAAGTCCATGTCGGCGACCCAGAGCGGCAGGATGTTCTCGCCGTACAGATCCCACTTGAAGCTCGCCGTGCCGCGGCGCGCGACGATGCGATCGAAGTCCACCGGCGATCCTTTCTCTGGGGTGAGGTGCCAGCGAGATAGTATCCGACGGGGCAGGGCCGGCGGCCCTCAGCCGCCGGCCCTGCGGAGGAACGGCCTACATCCCGACCACCGTGAGCGTCGTCGTCCTGCTGCTCATCCCGAGGTAACCGGCGGCCGGCCCGCGCCTTCGCCTTCGCCGGGCACCGCAGCGCCGAAATCGTCCGCGTCGCCGCCGCCCGACTCCCGTCACCGGGCCAGCTCCGCGTTCAGCTCGGCGCCGGCGAGGACGGCTCTGTTGAAGATCCAGAGCCACAGCAGGAAGAGGATGAGCCCGCCGAGGGTGCCGTACACGGCCCCGTAG
>JAFGAW010000095.1 GCA_016933475.1 Thermoleophilia bacterium | reverse complement strand
CGTCTTCACCGTGCCCGCGTAGGTGACCGTGGTGTCGACCGGGACCGCGCTGGCCGAGAGGCTCAAGGTCACGGCGTAGGGCTCGGGGATCACCGAGGCGAGGCCGATCTGCACCGCTGCGGCGGTGCGCAGCGCCCCCAGCTTCGGGTAGAAGGCATCCCCGGGGCAGGCCGTGTAGTTCACATCGCGGTGGCCGGAGATGACGGGGAGGATCACCGTCTCGCCCTTGGTGAACTTCTGCGTCGCCCCGCAGACCATCTTGGTGGTCGCCAGCGGGTCGAGGCCGTGCACCTCGAGCTTCCAGGCCAGGAGATGCGCGACGGCGTCCGTCGCCGGAGCCGGCGGCACTTCGTCCATGAACGTGCCCATGATCGAGACGCCGGTGCTGCCCGTGTTGAACCCGTAGGCGTGGGCGCCGACGACGCCTTTCGCCGGCCCGCCGTAGCGGCCGACGTAGACCGTGCCGTACCGGTCGACGAGGAAGTTGTAGCCGATGTCGTTCCAGCCCAGGCCGAGCACGTGATACGTGTAGATGCCGCGCACGATCCCCGGCGCTTGCTCGGCGGTGTACGTGTTGCCCCCTGCGGTGTGATGGACGAACGCCATCTTGACCGTCGCGTACACGGGATCCTCCTTGCGGAGGGTCTCGTCGGCGCCCCAGCCGGCACGCGTGATCCACTCGGGCGTCTCGACCGCCGCCGCCGCGGGGGCGGCGAGGCCGACCCCGGAGATGGTGGCGACGACCTGACGAAGGGTAGCGGCGGCCCTGGCGACGACGCCGGACTCGCCGTCGGTGTCGAGCGCCATGAGCTCGACCCCGGCGAGCGCGAGGGGGGCGTCGTCGCCCATCCCCGCCGCGCAGACCTGCACCAGGCGACCCTCGCCGGTCCAGAGCGCGTCGGTGAATGCGCGCGCCTCGCCGTCGCCCTCGGCCGCGACCTCGAGCGTGGCGGCGTACCAAGCGCTCCAACTCTCGCCGTCGAGGCTGGTGCGCACACGAACCTCGACCTCGGCGTCCGTCGCCGGCACGTCACAGGTGAGGCCGAGCATCGTGAAGTCGTCGCCGACGTCCAGGGTGACCGTCCCGGCCTCCCGCGCGCTGCGCAGACGCACGCCCGGCGAGGCCTCGGGCGGGCCGGCCGGGCCGACCTCCAGACGCGGCTCGATGGTCACCGTGCGGGTCGTGACCTTCGGCGGTGACTTGACCCACGTGCCGACGGCCTCGCTGGTGCGTGGCGCGGCCCAGACGAGAGCCAGTGCGACGACCGTCCCGAGAACGAGGACGGTCGCCGCGCGGGCGACCCTGGCTGCGACTCTGTCTCTACCCCACCTCATACCGCTACCACTGACCTTCGGCAGACGGCGGCAGAACCTTAGCCGTTAGCCCGTTGGGGACGTCGGCGATGGGGACGGCCCGCCGGAGTGTCACGGCGGCCCGGCATCCACGGGCCTGCGATAGAGTCTGCGGCTGAGCAGCTCGCCACTCCGGCTGGGCGGCCGCGAGCCCGGGAGGGAGACCCCATGAGCGACCTCTGCTATCTGCCCGCCACCGAGGCCTTGCGGCGCTTCCGCGAGCGCAGCCTCTCCCCCGTCGAGCTCATGGAGGCGGTGATCGCCCGGGCCGAGACCGTCGAGCCGACCGTCAACGCGCTCTGCGTCACGTACTTCGACGAGGCGCTCGCCGCGGCCCGCGCCGCCGAGGATGCTTACATGGACCGCGGCGAGGCGCCGCGTCCGCTGACCGGCCTCCCCATCGCCGTCAAAGACGAGCTGCCGGTCGCCGGCCAGCCGTGCTCGGGCGGCTCACTGCTCTACGCCGACGAGATCGCCGACCACAGCGCCACGGTCGCCGAACGCATCCTCGCCGCGGGAGGCATCGTCCATGCGCGCACCACGACGCCGGAGTTCTCCTGCGCCGGCTTCACGCATTCGCGCCTCTGGGGCGTCACGCGAAACCCGTGGAATCCGGAGTTCGCGGTCGGCGGCTCTTCCGGCGGATCGGGCGCGGCCCTCGCCGCCGGCACGGCCGCCCTCGCCACCGGCTCCGACATCGGCGGCTCCGTCCGCATCCCGGCCTCGTTCAACGGCGTCGTCGGCTTCAAGCCACCCTTCGGGCGCGTGCCCGAGGAGCCGCCCTACAACCTCGACCAGTACTGCCACGAGGGCCCGCTGGCGCGCACCGTGGCCGACTGCGCCCTGCTCCAGAACGTGATCGCGGGGCCGCACCCGCGCGACCTCGTCTGCGTCGCACCGAAGCTCGAGATCCCGGAGGAGCTGGACGGTGTCGCGGGCCTGACGGCGGCGCTGGTCGTCGCCCCCGGAGACTGGCCCGTGGACCCCGACGTCGCCGCGAACACGCGCGCCGCCGCCGAGGCCTTCCGCGAGGCCGGGGCGACCGTCGAGGAGGTCGAACTGGAGGTGCGGCGCGAAGACGTCCGCCGCGCGGCCTACATTCACTTCGGCGCCAACTTCGGCGCCGACATCATGGCCGAGGCGCAGGCACACGGCGATCTCATGACCCCGTACGCCCTCAAGATGGCCGAGGACACCGTCGCGGCGCTACGGGGGGCGACCGTAGCCGAGGGCCTCGCCCTCGAGGCGCGCATCATGGAGGCGATCGCCGACGTGCTCGCGGGGCACGAGCTCATGCTCATGCCCACCGTGGTCACCCGGGGGCTGATCGCGGGCGACGACTACGTGGGGCACGGGGTGACCGTCGGGGGCGTCGACCTCGCGGACTACTTCGAGTCCCTGCTCACGCCGCTCTTCAACATCGCCAGCCGCTGCCCGGTGCTCAACGTGCCCTCGGGCTTCGCCGACAACGGCGTGCCGACCGGCCTGCAGATCGTCGGACGGCCGTATGAGGACGTCACCGTCTTCCGCGCCGGCGCCGCCTTCGAGCGCCCGCGACCCTGGCTCGACGCGCCGGAGCGGCGGCCGCTGCAGGGTTGAGGGGGTGCAGGGTATCGGGGCACGCGGGTCGCGTCATCGGCGCGGCGTGCCGGCAGAGCGACGGGTGAGGTGAAGGATGAGCACCAGCGGCGATCGGCGATCGGCATCCCTGCCGCGCGTCGCCGTCGACCTGCGCGGGTCCTGCCGCGCGGCGGGGCGCGCGTACGGCGAGAGGTTCGCGGCCGACATCGCGCGACAGGTCGCTGCCTACGAAGCGGTCTTCGACGCACTCGGCATGGGCGCGGACGAGGTCGGGCGGCGAACGGAGGCGGAGCTGCTCCCGCCTACGGAGCGCGTCTTCCCGGCCTACGTCGACGAGCTGCGCGGGCGTGCTGAGGGGGCGGGAGTCGCCTTCCGCCATCTCTTCCCGCTCGACTGTGTCGAAGAGGTGTGGTCGTGGGTCGGGCCCGAGAGGCTGCGCGAGCTCGAGGAGCTCGCGAGGCGCCCGGGCCCCGGCAGCCACTGCACGACCTTCGCCCTGCGCCGCGACGGGCGCGTCCTCTTCGGCCACAACGAGGACTGGAGCGCGGTGGACCTCGGCACCACGATGCCGGTGCACGAGGTCACGACCGCCGACGGGACGCGCTTCCTCTCGTTGCAGCTCGTCGGTGTCGTCCCCTGGGGCGGCCTCAACTCACACGGCCTGGCGATCACCGCCAACACGCTCCCCACCACGGACGCCCGTGCCGGAGTGCCCAATGCCTTCGTCCTGCGTCGCCTGCTGGAGTGCCGCAGCCTGGAGGAGGTCTGGGAGCACGTGCGTCTTGCGGGGCGAGCCTTGGGCGGCTACGTGCTGGCCGGCGATGCTCGGGGCAGGGTGTGGGCCATGGAGACGTCGGCCCGGCAGGCGTGTCTCCGCGAGATCGACACGTGGACGGCGGAGACCAACCACTTCACGGAGGTGAGTCTGCAGGAGCTCGGCACGCAGCCGGTCTCCGAAGACTCCCTCGGCCGGCTGACGCGGGCGAGGGAGCTCATCGCGACGGGGTGGACCTGCGGCGGCGACCTCTTCGACCTCGCCCGCGCGGTGCTCACGGATCATGGGGGCGACGGCGGGCGGGCGCTCTGCGTGCACGCCGACCCGGACGTCGCACCCGCGCTGCAGGACGCGACCGTCGCCTCCATCGTGTACGAGCCCACGGTGGGGCGCATGTACGCCGCGACCGGCCCCGCGTGCGACAGCACACCCGAGGCGCTCGGGCTGTCCGAAGAGGTCGCTGCCGGCTGAGGCGCCACGAACCACCAGCCGCGGCGGCGCGCCGACAGGCCTCCAAGGCTCAGTGCGTCTCCGTCTCCGAGACGACCTCGGTCTTGAGCAGCGCGACCAGGCGCTGCAGGGCGTCGAAGACGTGCTCGCGGAT
>JAFGAW010000094.1 GCA_016933475.1 Thermoleophilia bacterium | reverse complement strand
GCGCCGACGCGGTCTCACGCAAGGCGATCGAGCGCGGGCGCACGCAGGTCGGCAGCCTCGGCGCCGGCAACCACTTCATCGAGGTGCAGGTCGTCGCCGAGGTCGTCGACGCCGACACCGCGGCTGCGTGGGGCGTCCACCGCGGACAGGTCGTGGCGATGATCCACTCCGGGTCGCGCGGCTTCGGCCATCAGACCTGCGCCGACCACCTGCAGCGCATGGCCGGCGCCGCGGCGCGCTTCGGTATCGCTCTTCCCGACCGGCAGCTCGCCTGCGCCCCGGTGCGCTCGGAGGAGGGCGCCGACTACCTCGCCGCCATGGCGGCGGCGGCCAACTTCGGCTTCGCCAACCGGCAGACGATGATGCACGAGCTGCGGCTCGGCCTCGAGCAGGTCTTCCGCCGGCCGTGGGAGCGGCTCGGCGTCGAGCTGCTCTACGACGTCGCCCACAACATCGCCAAGCGCGAGGTGCACGAGGTGGACGGCGTGTCGACCGAGCTCCTCGTGCACCGCAAGGGTGCGACGCGCGCCTTCGGGCCGGGCCGCGCGGAGCTGCCGCCGGAGTACCGCGAGACCGGCCAGCCGGTCATCATCCCCGGCGACATGGGCAGCGAGAGCTGGCTGCTCGCCGGCACCGAGACCGCCATGCGGGAGAGCTTCGGCTCGGCCTGCCACGGGGCCGGCCGCCGGCTCTCGCGCGGGGCCGCGCGGAAAGTGCAGAGCGGGGCCGAGGTGCGTCGCGACCTCGAGGCGCGCGGCATCGTCGTGCGCTCGCAGTCGGGCGGCCTGCTCGCCGAGGAGGCGCCCTATGCCTACAAGGACGTCGGCGAGGTCGTGGGCGTGGTCGACGCCGTCGGCCTCGCGCGTAAAGTGGCGCGCCTCGAGCCGCTCGGGGTCTTGAAGGGCTGAGGACGGCGTCTCACCGGTCGGCCCGCCGGCGATGCCCTAAGCGTGCGCCTCGGGCTCGTCGTCAGTTGCCGCCGGCGACGCCTACTTGCGCCCGTCGAGCTCGCGCTTGGTGAGGTCGAGCACCGCGCGGTAGATCTCGCGCAGGCCCTCGCTCGTGAGGGGGCCCTTGTTGGCCCGGCCGGCGAAGGTGAGCAGCCACTCCTCCTGGCCGGGGGCGAGCACGTCGAGGCCCTTGCTGCGCTTATACTCCCAGAGCTGCGCGACGAGCTTGAGGCGCTTGTTGACGCCGTCGAGGATCTTGAGGTCGTTGTCGGAGATCTGGTCGCGCAACTGCTGGATGACCGGGTCCTTGGCGGTGTCGCTCACGGTGGTCCCTTCGTCTCGCGGCGCGACCGGGCGGCCGCGCGCGCCTCGTCAGTTGGAGGGCAGACCCTCGTCGCCCAGGTCTTCGTCCAGGTCGTCTTCGTCCTCTTCGTCCTCATCCTCGCCGAGCTCGGCGTCCTCGCTCTCGAGGATCTCCTGCGCCACCCTGAAGTCGTCGGGCGAGACCTTCTCGAGGAAGTCGCGGAAGCCCTCGACGATCTCGTCGGTCTCGTCGACCTCACGCTCGAACTCGATGGCGTTCTCTTCGACCAGCTCGTTGGAGGCGAAGATGGGGGCGTCGGTGCGTACGGCGAGGGCGAGGGCGTCGCTGGGGCGCGAGTCGACCTCGATCTCGGCGCCGTCCTTCATCAGGGTTAGCGTCGCATAGAAGGTGCTGTCGCGCAGCTCGGTCACGGTGATGCGCTCGATCTGGGCCTCGAAGGTGCCGAGCACGTTGGTGAGCAGGTCGTGGGTCATCGGCCGCGGCAGCGTGGTGCCCTGGAGCTTGATGAGGATCGCGGCGGCCTCGGGGTGGCCGATCCAGATGGGGAGGAATCGGTTGCCCTCCATGGTCTTCAGCAACACGATCGGCTGTTTGCCGACCACGTCGAAGCTGACCCCGTAGATGACCATCTGCTGGACGTCCATGGCTCACTGATTGTAGCGCAGGTGGCGGGG
>JAFGAW010000093.1 GCA_016933475.1 Thermoleophilia bacterium | reverse complement strand
GCCGAGCAGCCGGCGACCGCGACCGGCGGCGAGAGCCCCACGTCCGCACCGCCGCACCCGCCGCAGATCGTCGTCGACCCGCGCCTCGCCGAGACACACCGCGGGCGCTGGGAGGGCCGGCTCTTCGTCGACATCGTCCGCGACGAGCCCGACGAGTGGTACGCCTACCGCGCTCACCCGGAGGCGTTCCGCTTCCCTGGTGGGGAGAGCCTCGCCGAACAGCAGCGCCGCGTCCTCGCTGCGCTGCGCGACGCGGCGCTCGACGGGCGCACCGTGCTGGCCGTCACCCACGGCGGTGCGATCCGTCTCGTGCGCCGGTTCCTTGATCGTCGCGGGATCCGCACATGTCACGAGCCGGCCGCCGTCAACGGGGGCGTCGACGAACTCCATGACACCGGCCTCGCCGAACGGATAACCGCGGCTCTTCTCGGGAATCCCTGAGCCCATGGACCGGGGACGGTCGATCTTCAAGTCGCGGCACGCGCCGGAGCGGCCGTACCGCGCCGTCGCTCTCATGGGCGCCCCAGTCGAGTCCGAGGCGCGCGCGGAGGGCGTCAACCTTGCCCCGCGCGCCTTGCGCACGGCCGGGCTGGTCGCCGCCCTCGAGACGGCGCACCTCGGCGTCGAGGATCACGGCGACCTCGAGATCGCGATCACCGACGCACGGCGCGACCCGGCCACGGGCATCATCGGGCTCGAGCAGCTTCGCGCCGCCTCTGAGGAGATCTATCACGCCGTCGCGTCCCAGCTCGACGAACACCGCCCGCTGCTCGTCCTCGGCGGATGCTGCAGCGTGCTCCTCGGCATCGCCGCCGCCCTCCAGCGCTTCTACGAGCGCTTCGGCCTGGCCTTCGTCGACGGTCACTACGACACCTACGACCCGGCCACATCGCCCACGGGCGGCGCGCTGGCCGACATGGAGCTGGGCGTCCTCACCGGCCGCGGGCCCGACGCGCTGGCGCGCCTCGGCACCCGGCACCCCCTGGTCGAGACGCGCGACGTCTGGGTCCTCGGCGCCCGCGACCGCTGGGAGATGCTCGCCGCCGGGGCGCCGGACCCGCACGTCGACCTCGCCGACGCCCACCACGTCGACGACTCCGGAGTACGGCGCCACGGTCCTGCCCGCGTCGGCGCCCACGCGGCGCGTGCCCTGGCCCACGACCCCGGCCGCTTCTGGGTCCACGTCGATCTCGACGTGCTCTCGAACCACGCCTTCCCGGGAGTCGACTTCCCCTTGCCCGGGGGGCTCGACTGGGACGAGCTGCGGCGGCTGCTCGTGCCGCTCGTCACCGCACCCGGGTTCCTCGGCATGGACGTGACGATCTACGACCCGACGCTCGACCCGGAGCGCATCTCGGCGCGCCGCATCGTCGGCCTGCTCACCGAGGTCCTCGCCGGCGTCAGGCGCTGACGCTGCTCCGCTTCAGGAGCCAGGCCGCCCGCGCCCCGGCGACCGCCGCGGTGCGGGCCCGAGCCCGCGTGCGTCGTCGGGCAGGCGCGCGGCTCAGGTCGAGCGCCGTGTCGCCGCCTGGAGCCGTGAGGCGTCGTCGCGCAGGCGCGTCGCTCAGCGCGGCTCGCCGAACAGGCACCGCTCCGCGTTCTTGGCGAAGAAGAGCTCCCTCACCGCCGGCTTGACCGCGCTGGTCCAGGCCTCGACGGCGGCGCCGAACTCGACCAGGGGGTAGTCCGTGCCGAACAGGCAGCGGTCCTTCAGATAGGAGTTGACGGCCTGAAGTGTGGCCTCGGGGAGGTACTGCGGCCAGAGGGCACTGAACTCGAGGAAGATGTTGGGGTGCTTCTGCGCCACGGCCAAGCCGAGCACGCCGAAGCCGTTGCCGGCGTGCGAGACCACCAGCTTGAGGTTCGGGAAGTCGATGGCGATCTCGTCCATGTACTTGGGGTCGCCGAGCCACATGCTCTGGAAGCGGTTGTAGTGCAGGCTGCCGTGGACGATGGCGACCAGGTTGTGGCTCTCGCAGTACGCGTAGAGCGGATACAGCACGCTGGCGTTGGCAGGGACCCCCCAGATCCAGGGGCTGATATTGACCCCCAGGAAGCCGGCTTCGCGGCACCGCTCCAGCTCCTCCAGGTTGCGGCGGACGCCGTACTTGGGGTGGACGCCGGCGATGTAGTAGAAGGGATCCTTGTCGAGAGAGCTGCGGACCTCCATGAGGTGGTCGTTGTCCTCGATGGACCCCCCGCAGACGACGCCCCGTGCGACCCCGCCGGCGTTCATCTCGGCGATGTACTTGGGCATGGTCAGCGGCGTCAGCCGGGGCCGCATCTTGTACAGGGTGATGTACTGCGAGAAGTGGGGCGCCGGGTCGTCCGGGTCCCAGGGGCCGAGCATGTGCTGCGTCCGGAGCCGCACGCGGAAATCGACTACGTCCATGCCTGCGTCCTTTCGTCGCTCATGCCGGCGAGGTCCCTCGCAGCCGTCCCTCGAGGACGAGCTCGGTGACGTACCAGCCGGCAGGATCGGTGACCTCGCGGTCGCCCCGCAACTCCTCCGGGATGTAGAGGAAGAACTGGCGGGGGCGGCGGCTGCTGATGAAGGCGGTGGGCCAGAGTACGGCCGTGTCGAGGAAGCCGGCGCTCCTCAAGCGACGCGGGAGGAGACGGGAGCGTCGCAGCGTCACACACCTGATCCGGGCGACCCGAAGCTCGCGGCCCCGGCGCACCAGGGCGGCCATGAGGTGACGGAACAGGTCGGCTCGCGCGCCGTCGGCGAGCACGTCCACGACGTACATCGTGTCGCGCTGGACGTAGGAGATGACGTACCCGAGGAGACCTTGGTCACCATGCATCGTCAGGTACTCGTGCTCGATGTAGGGATCGTCGTTGACGCGCCAGCGCAGGTAGTCGGCGCGGCGGTCCACGGTGATGCCGTAGCACCGCCGATTGCGCTCCCACAGACCGGCGATCTCATCCAGCGGGGCATCCGCCTCGCGGTGCACCATGACCCGGTACCCGCAGGTACGTTGGCGCCGCAGGCGACTGTACGCCTGCAGGACTGCGGCGAGCAGGCCCCCCAGCACCGGAGCCAGTGCCTTCCCGGGCCGACCCTTGCCGGCCACCATCGCCCCGAGCTCCTCGCGCAGCGCGCCCGTACGCAGCCACAGCGTGTACTTGACCCAGTTATCGAACGGGATGTAGCCGAGCTTCACGCGGACCCTGCCGACCGCACCGCCCGCGACCTCCCCGGCCGTGGTGAAGAAGAAGCTGTACTTCTCCTTCTCCTTCTCGAAGCACGCCTGCTCGTGCGCGGAGTACAGGCCCGAGCCCCGGTGGTCGGGGTGGCTCATGCAGTTCTCCGTCTTGCCCGCGACGGTGGGCCTGCCCCAAACGCTGAGCGGCGTGGGGATGAGGCTGTACTGGGCGATGAGCTGATCGCCCTCCTCGCGGTCGAGGTCGAAGACCAGGTTCATGCTCCCTTGCCCCGCCCAGGTGTCGAGCCACTCCCAGGCGAACTGGGCGGCGTCGCGATCCCTGCCGGCGATGGACCGGTAGAGACGATTGATCTGGACCTCGTCGCCGGGCAGATACTGTCTGCTGACGATATGCATGCGGCAGACCTGCCTTGCGTCGGTGTGGTCGTGAGGCGCGTCCCGGTCTTCGTGGCAGGAAGTATCGTCCATGATCGCCGCGGAGCGCAACGAGCGGCGCCGGCAGGGGGTGCTACACGACGCCTCGGCTGTGAGCCGCGCGCGACGGCTAGCGCCGGGGCGCGAGCTCGAGCTCGCGCATGATCGAGCGCCGCAGCTCGGGATCCTCGGGCAGCTCGCAGCGGACGACGAAGGCCTCAGTGGGGCCGACCAGGCTCGCCTGGGTCTCGCTGTCGACCTCGATCCAGCCGTCCCAACGGCCGGGCAGCCGCAGCGACCACGCGGCGACGAAGCGGCGCGCCTCACCGGGGCCGATCGTGAATTCGGCCCTCGTGCCGAGCTCCTGCCGCATGCCGAGCGGGCCGTGGACGACCAGTCGCACGCCGCGGAGGGTCACCCCGGCGTCGCCCTCGTTGAAGATCGTGAACGCAGCCGTGACCTCGCGCCCGACCTCGTAGGGACCGGGGTCGAGCTTGACCCGCCCGCTGAGGACGAGCAGCCCGGGCTCGGTCGAGGGCGGACCGTCCCGCCAGTACCGCGTGTCGGCGGGGTCGCCGCCCAGCCTGAGCATGAACATGGTGACGTTGCTCAGCCAGGCCCCCGTGCCCTCGGGACAGTAGCGGGGGCCGATGGCCGCCACCGACACGAGACCCGAGCCGTAGTAGAGCTCGCCGGCGATGCCTTGCGCCACGCGATGGATCGCCTCCTCCCAGGAGGAGAAATCGCTGGCCTGCCGGGGAGAGGCGTAGAACCAGTTGAAGGCGTTGTACGTGGCCTGGTCACCGCCCGGAGCGTAGAGGAAGCGTCCGAAGCTCGACTCGGCGCCGGCGACGGCGACGAGAAAGGCGGGGTCGACGCCGTGCTCGAGCCCCTCGGCAAGGAACACCGGGCCGAGACCCTTCATCGGCGAGCCGTGCTCGGCTAGGAGGAGCTCGATCTGCTCCGCGGTCGGGGCGGCAGCCGCCGGCGGCGGCCCCAGAAGCGCCGCGCCGAGCGCGACGGCTGCGATCAGGACCGCGACGGCCAGCGTGATGAACGATGGGTGACGGACTCTGCTGCCCACGGACCGGTACCTCCCCTCTACCGACTCATTATAGGCCTCGACCGCACGGAAGTCGTCAGAAGCCGTCGGCCTGCCCGGCGACACCCCGGGGCGCCGAGGGCACGAGCCGCCGCGTGCGTGGACGCGGGTGCGGCGTGCGTGGACGCGGGTGCGGCGCCAGATAAGATGGCAGCGATGGACCGTACCGCCGACGCCCGCTTCGCCACGGACGAGCGCTTCTCCGCGCCGCAGGTGCTGCGCTTCTGCCGGCAGGCGATCGCCGAGCGGCGGCTCGACCTCGGTGGCCTGCGCGTCCTGACCGAGGCCGGCGTAGGCCACCGCCGCATCGCCCCGGTCGTCGCCGCGCTCGCCGGCGCGACCGAGGTCTACGCGGTGAGCCGCGACAGCGCGCAGGCGGCTCGCAGAGACGCCGAGGCCCAGACCTGGAGCCTTGCGGAGGCGGCCGGCGTGCTCCGGCGCCTGCAGTTGGTGCCCACCCGCCTGCAGGCGCCCCTCGACAGCATCGACATCGTCACCGATCTTCCCGGGGTGCGCCCCGTCGACGAGTCGATCCTGCGCACCCTCTCCGACACGGCCGTGGTCACGCTCATGCGCGGCGTCGCGCACTGGCGACCGGCCGACGTCGACATCGCGGGGTGCCGCCGCGCAGGCGTCGCCGTCGCCGGGCTCGACGAGGAGGCGGTCGGCCTGCTGCGGTACGCCCCCCTCGCCGTGATCTGGGGTCTCACCGCGCTCGGCGTGGAGGCGAACGGCGGTGTGGTCCTGGTGGCCGGGTCCGGGCGCGCCTACCCGTACGTCGTGCGCGCCCTGGCGCAGCTCGGCGCACGCGTGCTCGTGGCGACGCCGGAGAGCGCCGGCCGCATCGCCCTGCACGGAGGCGAGAAGATCGGGGACGGCCTCACCGAGCCGGCCGTTGTCGGCCGGCTCGGTGAGGCCGACGCCCTGATCCTCGCGCCCGACCTCCCGGGCGACCGGCTCCTCGGCCCCGGCACGTCGCTCGAGGCGCACACCGTGGCCGCCGAGGCTCCGCACCTCGCCGTCGTCTGCGGAGTCGCGGACATCGAAGCGCGCGCCCTCGCCGAGGCGGGGCTCCGGGTGTGGCCGTCGCCTTACGGCAGCGGGCCGTCGAGCGCCTGCGAGCTCCTGCCGCGCCCGGCGATCGAGGCGCTCGTCGCGGGCCTGAAAGTCGGCGAGGTGATGGCCCGCCAGCGGCGCGGCGGCTCCTCGCCGCTGGCGGCCGAGCAGGCGGCCGCGGCACAGGCGCACGCCGAGCTGCTGCCCAAAGACGTCGCCACGCACCGTCGCTGAGGCGCAGACGCGCGGCGGCAGCGCGCGCGCCCGTGCGACTCCCCGGGGCCGCCCGACGGCGTACCGCCTGCACCACACGGCCCCAGGACGCGGTCCGCGGGCGGGGGCCGACACCCGTGCCGCCCCGAACGTCCTCTGCACGCCGCGCGGCGATATACTGCCGTCCGACGGGACGGCCTCCGACCTGCGAAGGAGCCACGTGGACTTCGATGCCTACGACTTTCATGCCGCGAGCGGCTCGTGGATCGCCAAGGACTTCGTCCACGGCGCCCGCTTCGAGCACGGTCTCGCCTGCATCATCGACCCCGACGTCGTCGTCGGCGACGACGTCAGGCTGGGCAGCCGCGTCCACCTGGCGTCCGGCACCCGCTTCCTCGACGACATCGAGTTCGCCGACGACTGCGTGACGACCGGCGTCTGCCTGCTCGGCGACCACGTCCGCGTGCGCACCGGGTCGTGCATCTCCAAGGCCGTGATCGTCGACGACTGGGCCTTCGTCGGCGCCGGCATCATGTCGTCGCACACCAAGAACATCGACCACGGCCGGCCGCGGGCGCCCAAGCGGCAGTTGCTCACACGCTACGGCTACGGCACGGTGATCGGCAGCCGCACCAACACGAGCGCCGGAGTCACGATCGCCCCCGGCGCCATCGTCGGGTACGGGTCGCACGTCGTCGTCGACCTCGACACGCCGAACGGCATCTACTACAACGACCCCCACCCCTACGCCACGCTGCAGCGCGAGCTGGCCCGGGACGACCCTTATTTCATGGAGGTCCCGGCCGAGTTCGAGCCGCGGCAGATCGACCCGGATCTGCTGGCGAAGTACCTGCCGAACTACCGGCCGCCCTCGGCGCACTCGTGAGCTCGCGCCGCCGGCCGTGACTGCCCCGCCCGAGCCCGCCCCCGTCGGCGTCGCCGCGATCCTCGAGGCCCTCGCCGGCGAGGGTCGGCTGCTCGACACCCTGGTGGCGCCGGGTGACGACCCCGCGGCGCTCGAGGTGCGCCGCCTCCAGACCGACGCCGGGGCCGGCCCCGGCGACCTCGCCTGGAGTCGGCGAGCCGGCTGCGCCTCCGCGTTCGGCGGCACGCTTCTGCTGTGCGGCCCCGACGGGCCCGGCGCGTCCGGGCCGGGCCCGGGGCACGTCGTCGCCGTGTGCCCCAACCCGCGCCTCGCCATGGCGCGCGTCGTCGAGCGCTTCTTCGCGGAGCTGACGGTCGACCACGCGCCCGAGTACGCCGACCCCGGTCTCGCCGCGGCCGCGGCGGCCTGCGGCGCCTGGGTCATGAACACGCGGCTCGGGCACAACGTGACGCTCGGTCCGCACTGCACGATCGGCTGCAGCGGCATGGGCTACGAGCGCGACGACGAAGGGCGGCTGGTCAAATTCCCGCAGACGGGCATCGTCGTCGTCGAGGACGACGTCGACATCGCCGCCCACGCGACGGTCCAGCGGGCGGCCATCGGCTTCACCGTGCTGCGCCGGGGCGCGAAGATCGGCCCTCACGCCAACGTCGGCCACAACGTCGACGTCGGCGAAGACGTGCTCGTCGCCGGCCACGCCCAGATCGGCGGCGGCTCCCGCATCGGAGCCGGCGCCGTCGTCTGGCAGAGCGCCGTGGTCGCCAACGGCGTGGAGGTTGGTGCGGGCGCCGTCGTCGGTATGAGCGCCGCCCTCCGTCACGACGTCGGCCCCGGCGAGGTCTGGGCCGGCAACCCCGCGCGCAAGCTGCGCTGAGCCCGCAAGACTGCGACGGCGGCGTCCCGCCGCCGTCGACTACCCCTCGAGCGCCCGCCCGATGAACTCGATTTGGGCGGGAGCCGCTCCGCGCCAGTAGTCGGCCCCGTGCCCCCCCTTGCTGAAGCCGCCGGACGCCGGCTCGGGCAGGACGGCCGTGAGGCGAACCACGTCACGCCAGAAGCGGTCCTCGGTGCCGCAGTCGACGCGCACGCGCAGGCCGGCGAGCCGGCCGGCGTGGGCGATCACGTCGTGGCGGGCGAAGTCGGCCGGACCGTCGAAGGCGTCACCCGGCCCGCGCAGCATGTCGGCGTACGAGTCCCAGACCGCGGGGCTGACCGCGACCACCGCGGCGAACAGCTCCGGCCGCGTCTCGGCGGCGAGCAGGGCGCCGTACCCCCCCATCGACCAGCCGATGATCGCGCGGCGATGCTCCCCGAGGCGGTAGCGCTCGGCACAGCGCGGGACGAACTCGTCCAGCAGCATCGCGAGACGATCCTCCCCGCTCGCCCGAGGGTGCCAGTAGGACTCGCCCCCGGCGACGGCGGCGAGCGCGAAGGCCGTCACGTCGCCGTCGCCCACCGCCTCGGCCAGCGGCTCGGCGAACCACACCGGGGGACCACCACCACGGGGCGGAAGGGCGAAGCAGACGGGAAGAGGATCGCCCGGCGTGGCACCCGGCGGCCAGACGACCGCGTAGGGCACGGGCTCGGCGACGGTCCGCGAGTGAAGCTCGCCGTAGGCGACGGACGTCGTCGACGGGGGCTCCACGCGAGCCTCCGATCGGAACGCGGCGGCGAGGGCGTCCGGCCACTCGCCGGGCGGGATGCGGCGTGCGAGCGCGGCGGCGCCGAGAGCACCGGCGCCGGCTACCAGCCCGGCGCCGGCGAGGAACCGGGCGCGCGTCATCTTCTCGCGCCCTGTCAGCTCGTCCACCGCCGTCCCCCTCGAACCCCGGCCTGCGGGCCCTCAGGAGGTCCGGGTCAGCGCGTCCCGCAGCACCCCGGCCACTTCGTCGCGCTCCTCGCGGGTGCGCAGCAGCTTCGCCGCCATCGTCACGGGGTGGCCCCCGCCCGTCACCGCCGGCGTCGTGAGGCCGCGGGCCTCCATCGCGTGCGCGGCCTCGACGAACGCCTCCGCCGACAGATCGACGAGGCCCTCCGTGGCTCGCGCCAGGCGGGCCGGGTGCAGGCGCGCGAGCAGCGTCGGGGTCGCGAACATCGCCGCATCCCGTGTGGCGTACGCACGCAGCGCAGCCCGGCGTCGAGACCACGCCGCACCCGCAGGGACGAGCCGCGTGGCCCAGCCCGGGCTGAGCGGAGTGCGAACCGCCCCGCAGAGGATGCGTCCCGGCACGGCCCCGCCGTCGGCACCCGCCACTCCACGCTCGCTGCCGGCTGCTGCTCCACGCTCGCCGCCGCTCGCCTCCGCACCCCGAGCTTCGAGGGCATTGGCCAAGGCCAGGGTCGCGGCGACATGGTCGGGGTGCGCGTCGTACGGGAAAGGGGCGACGACGAGGTCGGGCCGCACGCGGTCGAGTTCCTCCCGCAGGCGCACCGCCAGGTGCGCCCGCTCGGCGGGCAGGCCCCCATCGGTGAAGCCCCAGACGTCGACGTCGTCGACGCCGAGCGCCGCGCAGGCGGCGTGCAACTCGGCCGCACGGACGTCGCCGATGCCGACTACCGCGACCGCGGACGGCGCCGGGGAAGGAGGCGGCGCCGATCTGGGCGCCGGCGTGCCCGGCGCTGCTGTGGGCTTCGTCGCAGTCGGCGCTGAGCCGGACGCCGGCGTGCCCGGCGCTGCTGGCGTCGTGTGACGCCCGACGCTCGTGGCCGCGCCGCTCGTGAGGCAGACGACGCGCACGGGGTCGCCGCGCCGGCGCAGCGCGGCAAGGGTGGCGCCGCACATGAGGGTCTCGTCGTCCGGGTGCGGCGCCAGCACGAGGACCGCGCCGGGGCCGGGCAGCCCGAGCGCCGGGGCCAAGCCCGCGACGCTCCGCCGGCCGCCCCGGCGCCACTCCGCCCGGAGCACGGCGGCGTTGGCGATCGCGGCCGCCGGCATGAGGGCGGCGCGCACGATACGGCGGAGGCGCCGCGTCGTCGCCGCGCAGCGGCGCAGACGCGGCTCGAGCGCCGCGATGAGGGTGCGGCGCAGCGGCGCAGGGTCGCCGCGCGAGAAGAAGGCCTCGGCACGCAGACCGCGCCACTGGGCGAGCCGCGGCCGCACGCCGCAGCGCAGATCACGTACCGTGTAGGCCGCCTCAGGGACCAGCCAGACCCAGCGCCGCGGCCGCGGCGCCGAGTGCCGCCGATGCGGCGCCCGCGGGCGACCGACGTGGCCGGATCCGTCCGCCTCGCGCCAGTCTCCATCGCCGAGCGCCCAGCGGTGCGCCGCCAGCGGCAGGTTGGTGCCGCACGCGGTGGCGAGACCCATCCATGTCCAGGGACGGAAGTTCGCCTCCATGAGCTTGTAGCTGCCGTCGCGTGCGTCGCGCTTGTACTCGACCTGCGAGATGCCCTCGTAGCCGAGCTCGGCGAGGAGCGCGACGCCGCCCGGCACCAGGCCGGGCGCGTCGACGGCCTCGGCCAGCCTGGCGATGCCGAGACCGGGCGGGTGCTGCTTCAGCTTGCGCCCCGTGAACGCGACGTGACCCTCCGCGCACACGAAGAGACCCGCCGTGTACAGCTGGTCGTCGCCGCCGGGGACGTACTCCTGCAGCAGCAGCTCGATATCGCCCGTGCTCGCGAGCGCGGCACGCAACTCGCCGGCGTCGGCGCAGCGCAGCGCCTTGGCGCCGAGCGCCTTGACGCCCAGGTGCGAGAAGGCCGGCTTGAGGATCGCCGGGTACGGGCACTCAGCGGCCGCCGCCTCGAGCTCGGCGGCGGAGCCCCACTGCGTCCACGGCGCGGCCACGCCGGCCCGCGCGGCGGCCTCGAGCTGGGTCCGCTTGTCGAGCAGCTCGGCCAGCGGACGCGCGGCGCCGAACGCGGGGCGCAGCCCCGCCGCGCGCAGGCGCCCCGCGGCCGCCCACACCGCTCCGAGAGCGGCGTCGTGGCAGACGAACAGCGACGCCGCGGAGCCCGCTGCGTCACGCCCCCCAGCCCCGCGGGCCCCGCTGCTGCCGTTCGAGCCACTGCCGGCCGCATCGCCGCCGAAGCCCAGGCGGCCGGCGAGCTCGACGAGGAACTCGACGAGGCCGTCGGGATCGCTCCGCCAGTCGGGGGCGACGTGGGTGCGGGCAAGACGCGTCGCCATGGCCGGGGCGTGAGCGTCGTAGTGGGCCGCGTGACAGGCGACGCCCTCCTGACCGAGCGCGCGCACGACGGCGAGTCCGGTAGAGCCGGACATGCCGACGACGATCGCGCTGCCGCTCGCTCGGTCCGTGGTCATGGCTCCATCCCCACGCCGCTCACCCGTCCCTCCCGCCACGCCTGGCGCACATGCAGTCCCGGACGAGGCCGTCAGAACGCTACTACCTCGTTCGCGCCGGCGAAAGCGGGCGCCGGCGCCGCCTGCAGGCCGCACTCGGCGCGATGGTAGAATGGCGCACCACTGACGGCACGCGGACGCCTGTCGGCCCAACCTCGCGGGCGCCGCCCACCACGCTACCGGAGGCGCCACCATCCCGATCCTGCGACGACCCCCGGGCGCGCGCCGCCGAGGCGCGACCGGCGGCTACCGGCTCCTCTTCAAGGACTCGGTCATCTACGGCACCGGCAGGGCCGTGCAGAAGCTTCTCATGGCGCTGCTGCTGCCGCTCTACACGGCGTACCTGACGCCGGCGGACTACGGCATCCTCGGCATGGTCGTGACGGTCACGACCTTCCTCGACGTGTTCGTCACCCTCGGCTTCGACGTCGCCTTCTCGCGCTTCTACTTCGACGACACCTCGCCCGAGGGTCGCCGCAAGGTCGTGACCAACGTCTTCTACGTCTCGACCGTCTACCCGGCGATCGTCATCGGGGCCTGCGCCGTCATCATGCCCCAGCTCGCGCCCTGGCTGCTCGGCGAGGAGTACTCGGCCGGCGACTGGAAGTACTTCGTCGTCGCCCTGGTCACGCTCTTCTTCACCAACCTCAACGACCTGCCCTTCCACCTCCTGCGCCTCGAGCACAAGCCGTGGCGGTTCAGCGCCTACATCTTCGCCCGCATCGCCGTGCAGGTCCCGCTCTCGATCCTGTTCGTCGCCGTCTTCGACTGGGGCGCGATGGGCGTGCTCGGCGCCAACCTCTTCACCGCCGCCGGCCTCCAGGCGGCACTCTTGCCGGTCTACGTGCGCCGGCTCAACCGGCTGCCCGACCCGAAGGTCCTGCGCCCGATGCTGGCCTTCGCCGTCCCCGCCCTCTTCACCGGCGTCTCCTTCTACTGGCTCAAGATCTCGGACCGTTTCTTCCTGCTCCACTACCAAGGCAAGTCCGAGGTCGGCCTCTACACCGTCGCCAACTCTCTGGCGCAGCCGGTGTACCTCGTCCTCATGGCGTTCCGCATGGCGTGGCCACAGTGGCACTACTCCAAGCTCGGCGACCGCGAGAAGCACAAGCGCCTCGTGGCCCGCAGCTCCACGTACTTCCTCGCCCTCAACGGCTTCATGCTCGTCGTGCTCGGCGCGCTGCTGCCGCTCCTCGCCCACGTGCTGCTCAACGAGCGGTACTGGAGCGTGGTGCCGACGACCTTCGTCCTCGCCCTGTCGATCGCCATCTACGGCGCCTACTTCATCTTCTGGGTCGGCTCGAACGTAGCGAAGAAGAACCAGATGATCCCCGTCTTCTTCGCCATCTCGTCGGCCGTCAACGTGGGGCTCAACTTCCTCTTCGTCCCCGAGTACGGTATGTGGGCGGCCGCCTGGAACACGGTGATCGGCTACGCGATCCTCGCCGGCACCATCTACTTCTACTCACGACGCTACTACGCGATCCCGTACGAGTGGCCGCGCCTCGTGAGGCTCCTCGGCGCCACGGCGCTCGCCCTGGCCGCGGTCTTCGGGGTCATGCAGCTCGTCGGGCTGGCGACGTCGCTGCCCCTCTCCGACCTCGTCTGGCGCACCGCCGCCACCCTGCCGGCGCTGGCCGTGTTCCCGCTGGTGCTCATCGTGAGCGGCTTCTTCACCCCCGGCGAGCGCGAGAGGCTGCTCGGACCTGTGCGCCGCATGAGACGGGGCGGACGGGGCGAGACCGCGACGCCCAAGCACGAGTCCGAGGAGGAAGCCAGCGAGGCGCTCGAGACCGAGGCCCGCCTCGACGTGACCGAGAAGGGCGGGCTCAACCCGTGAAGCGCCTCCTCGTCGTCGCCAACCCCTTCCCGCCCCTGGCGAGCGCCGGCACCGCCCGCGTCCTCCGCTTCCTCCGCCACCTTCCCGACCACGGGTGGGAGTCGACGGTGCTCACGGCCGAGGCACAGGGCCCTGCGCCGACACCCGAATTCGTGCGCGTCGTGCGCACGCCGACCCTGGTTCCACGCGCGCTGCTGCAGGGTGGCCGGAGGGCGAGGCTGACCGGCTGGCTCTTCGTGCCCGACCCGTACGCGCCCTGGATCCCGACCGCCGTGGCAGCAGGCCGCAGGCTGCTCGCCGCCGAGCCGTTCGATGCCGTCTTCTCGAGCCACCCGCGGGCCAGCACACACGTGGTGGCCTCCTGCCTGGCGCGTCCGGGGGGCCCGCCCTGGCTTGCCGACTACCGCGACCGACGCTTCGCCAACGAGGTACGCTCCTACCCGACGGCGGCCCACGCCGCGGCGATGCGCGGGCTCGAGGCCCACGTCCTGCGGCGCGCCGCCGCGGTGAGCGCGATCAACCGGCCGATCCTCGACGACCTCGTCGCCCGCCACCCGTGGCTCGGCGGGCGGGGTCACGTGCTGCCCAACGGCTACGATGATCTCGAGACCCCGGAGCCGGTCGACCTCGGCCCCGGCTTCTGGATCGTGTACACCGGCCGGCTGTACAGGCGTGAGCGGGTCCTCGAGTCCTTCCTCAGTGCGCTCGCGGCACTGCCCGATGACGTGAAGGTCCTCTTCGTCGGCGACGCGCCGCGCGTCGTCCCCGTCGCCGAGCGGCTGGGCATCGCCCACCGCGTGCGCGTCGAGCCCCTCGTCCCACTCGGCGCCGCGCTCGGCTACCAGCGCGCCGCGAGCGCCCTGCTCCTCATCACGCACGAGCGGCCCGAGTCCATGTCGAGCAAGGTCTTCGAGTACCTGCGCTCGGGGCGTCCGGTCTTCGCCATCACCGGCCCCGAGACGGCCGCCGCGCGCGTGCTCAAGAGGGTCGGCGGCGCCGTCACCGTGAGCCACGACGGCGACCTGCGCAGCGCGCTCACCGACCTCGTCGCCGCGGTGCGTACCGGCGCGGCGCCGGTCGCGGACGCCGCCGCCCTGGCGCGGTACGATATGGCCAACGTGACGGCCGAGCTTGCGGCCGTCCTCGACCGGCTCACGGCAGGAGGCGACCACTGACGGCGGCTGCCGACAGCACCCGGGCGCCGGCTCGCCGGCGCCGCTCCGCCGACCTCGCCGCCGTCGGCGCCGGCACGGCGCTCACCCTCGGGTTCGCCTACGCCGTGGCCTACCGACCGCTGATGGGCGTGGCCGCGCTCGTCGCGTTCGCCGGCGCGGCCGCGATCGTCCTGCGGCGGCGCGAGCTCGGCGCGGTCTCCCTGCGGTCGCTGCTCGTCGGCCTCATGCTGGCGATCCCCTTCGCCGCCCTGATCGGACCGGCGGCGGGGCTGCCGGTCGCCCCGCAACTCTTCGCCTTCCGCCTGCTCCTCGTCGCCGTCGCGCTCCTCGGAGTACCTGCGCTGCTGCTCTCCGAGGCACAGCCCCTCGACGTCGAGCGCTGGCGGCCGGCGCTGCCGCTCGCGCTGTGGGTCGCCTGGCTCTGCCTCGCCCTGCTCTGGGCGCCGGACAAGACCGCCGGGCTCACCTACCTCGCCCTCCTGGGCACGATGCTCGCGGTCGTCGCGGCGACGGTCGTCGCCGGTCTGACCCGGCGCCGCCTGCTGGCCTTCGGGGTCACGATGATCGCCGCCTACACGGCCATCGTCGGCGTCACCGGCCTCGAGACCACGTTGGGCCTGCGCCTGCCCACCTCGCGTCTCGCCGAGGGGGCGGGGTCGCAGTACTTCGCCGTGACCAGCGTCTTCCACAACCAGAACGACCTCGCCACCTACCTCGCGATCTGCTGGCCCTTCCTGCTCGGTGCGGCCTTCTTCACCCGCCGGGCGAGCTGGCTCGCGCTCGCCGTGCTGCTGGCGCTTCCCGGAGCCCTCGCCTTCGTGCGCACCGGCTCCCGCTCGAGTCTGCTCGCCGCCGGTCTCTCCACCATCGTGCTGCTGGTCGTGCTGGCGCAGCCCGGCAGCTGGCTGCGCACGCGCCGGGCCTCGATCGTCGGGGCGGTGCTTGCCGTCGCCCTCTTCGCCGGCGCCGGCTACCTCCTCTTCAACGACTCGACTGACCCCATGCTCCGCCAGTTCCGCCTCTCCGCCCTCGTCGAGGACATCACCGAGGGCAGCGGGTCGGGCAGCATCCGCAGCGAGCTCTATCGGCGCGGCCTGGCGATCGCCGGAGGGTCGCTCCTGCTCGGTGCGGGACCCGGACAAGCCCCGGCCCTCCTCACCGCGGGCCTCGGGGGCACCAACCTCGGCAACCTGCACAACTGGTGGCTGGAGCTGTACGCAGAGGGCGGGCTCCCCGGGTTCCTGCTCCACGTCACCTTCGTCCTCGGTCTCCTGTGGGGCCTGCTGCGCCGCGCTCGCGCCCCGGGGAGCCCCCTCGTGCGGTATCTCGCCACCTGCGCCTTCGCCGCCCTGGCGGGCTTCAGCATCGGTGCCCTGGGACCGAGCCGCACGCTGATCTTCGCCCCGATGTGGATCCTCTACGGTCTCTCGCTCGCCGTCCTCGTAGCGCCCTGGGCCGCCGAGGACCTCGTCGCTGCCCGACCAGGGGAGGGAGAACGCGGGTGAGGGTCCTCGTGGTCTCGCACCTCTACCCCTACCCCGGCGTGGACCGCCACCTGTTCGTGCACGAGCAGTGCCTCGCCCTGCGCGGTCTCGGCGTCGAGATGCACGTGATCTCGCCGACGCCCTGGATCCCGCGCGTCCTGTGGTCCAGCAGCCGCATGCGCCGCCGCGGCAGCAAGCCCACGCGGGCCGTCCGCGACGGCATCGTCGCCGATTACCCGCGCTTCCCGCAGCCGCCGCGGCGCCTGCTCTTCGACCGCCTCGGCGACCTCGCCTACCGGCGCGTGCGCGGCCTGCCGGCCGTGACCGGCGAGAGCTACGACCTCATCCACGCCCACCAGGCGCTGCCCGACGGCGCCGTCGCCGCCCACCTGAGCCGCGACCTCGGCATCCCGTACCTCGTGACCGTGCACGGCGCCGACGTGAACCGCGGCCTCGAGGGCGCGGGGCCGGTCGCGCGACGCACCGCCGAGGTCCTCGAGGGGGCGGCGGCGGTCGTCGCCGTGTCCGGCGTACTGGCCCGCCGCCTCACGGCTCGCGTCCCTCTCGACGCCGTGCACGTCGTCCAGAACGGCGTCCCCGGCGCTCTGCACGGAGTGCCTCCGACGGACTACCTGCCCGGTCACCGCGTCGTGCTCGCCGCAGGCCGCCTCGTCGCCGGCAAGGGGTTCGAGCACGTGCTCGAGGCGCTGGCACGGCTCGCCGACCGCCGCGACGACCTTCGCGCCGTGGTCGCCGGCGAGGGCGCCCTGCGGCGGCGGCTCGAAGCCCTCGCCGCCGAGCTCGGCCTCGCCGACCGCGTCGCCCTGCCGGGGCGCCTCGAGCACGAGGACCTCCTGGCGATGATGGCGCGGGCCGACGTCTTCGCCCTGCCCAGCGCCCCCGAGGGCTTCGGCCTCGTGCACCTCGAGGCGATGACCCAGGGCACGCCGGTCATCGGCTGCCTCGACCAGGGCCCCGCCGACTTCATCGAGGACGGCGTCAGCGGCCACCTCGTCCCTTACGGCGACGTCGCGGCCCTCACGCGCGCGCTCGGCGCGACGCTCGACGACCCCGAACGGGCACGCGCCGTGGGTGAAGCGGGGCGCAAGGTCGCCGAGACGTTCACCTGGGAGCGGAACGCGCGCCGGATGCTCGAACTCTATGAGCAGTACGTGTCCGCGGCCCGCCCCGCGGGCGCCGCGTGACCGCCGCACCGATGACAGGGGAGGACTGACGCGTGCGCCTCGATCGCTTCCTCGCCCGCGCCGCCGCCACGCCGCCGGTGGTCGTGGTCCAGGTCGGGTTCGCGAACGGCCTCGGCGTGATCCGCGACCTCGCCCGCGAG
>JAFGAW010000092.1 GCA_016933475.1 Thermoleophilia bacterium | reverse complement strand
GTGCGCGAAGGCCTGCAGCTCGAGCGCCGGCAGACGCACGTAGCGGCGTCGCCCGACGACGTGTTCGCGGTGATCGCCACGATCGGCGGCGAGCGGGGGTACCCGGTCTACGACTGGGCCTGGGAGGCGCGCGGGGCGCTCGACCGGCTGGTCGGCGGAGTCGGCCTGCGGCGCGGGCGGCGCGACCCGGTCGAGCTGCGGCCGGGCGACGCCCTCGACTTCTGGCGCGTCGAGGCGGTCGAGCCCGGCCGCCTCCTGCGCCTGCGGGCCGAGATGAAGGTGCCCGGGAGGGCGTGGCTCGAGTTCGAGACGCGCCCCGAGGGCGACGGCACGCGGCTCGTCCAGACTGCCTACTTCGCGCCGCGCGGGCTCGCCGGGCTGCTCTACTGGTACGCGCTCTACCCGGCCCACGGGCGCATCTTCTCGGGTATGATGCACGCGCTGGCCGCTGCCGCCGTGGGCACGCGGCCGCCGGCCGCCGCCGAGGGGGACGGCGCGGACGCCGGCTCGACCGTCGAGAGGAGACAGGGTGCTTGACTGGCCGCTGGTCGCTCAGACCACGAACGACGACCCTTTGCAGACCGTCACCGATTTCTTCGGCTCGGCGACCTGGGACTTCATCGTCCTCCTGTTCTACTTCCTCGTGATCGTGGTGTGGCTGGCCTGCGCCTACTGGGTGTTCAAGGATGCCCGGCGCCGCATCGACGACAAGATCGTGCTCGCCGTCGCCGCCTTGACCGGTCTCGTCTTCGGTCCCCTGGGAGCCCTGGTCTACACCATCGTGCGGCCGCCCGAGTACCTCGACGACGTCCGCGAGCGCGAGCTCGAGATGAGGATGATGGAGCAGCGCCTGGCGAGCGAGGAGCGCTGCCCCTTCTGCCGCACGCCGACGCGCGAGGACTACCTGGTGTGCCCGACCTGCGGGCGCCGTCTCCGCACCGTGTGTCCCTCGTGCCGCCGGCCCGTCGATCCGCAGTGGCGAGTGTGCCCCTACTGCGAGGCCGAGGTCCACAGCGGCGCCGGCGAGTTCGAGAACGCTTACAGGTGAGCCGCGGCGACACCGCCGCGCCACGTCTCACGACCCGCGAGGGTCGTCTCCGAGTCCGGGAGGAGTCTGGTGGAACGCACGTTCATCATGGTCAAACCCAACGGGTTCGCGCGCGGCCTGGTCGGTGAGGTGATCGCGCGCTTCGAGCGCCGCGGCCTCGCCCTGCGGGCGATGAAGCTCATGCGCATACCGCGCGACCTCGCCGAGCGGCACTACGCCGAGCACCGCGAGAAGCCGTTCTTCGGCGAGCTCGTCGACTTCATCACCTCGGGGCCGGTGGTGGCCATGGTGTGGGAGGGCAACGAGGCGATCACGGTGGCGCGCACGATGATGGGCGCGACCGACCCCGTCAAGGCCGCTCCGGGCACGATCCGCGGCGACTTCGCCACGGTCATGGCCGAGAACGTGGTCCACGGCTCGGACGGCCCCGAGAGCGCGGCGCGCGAGATCGGCCTGTTCTTCGGCGCCGGGGAGCTCGTCTAGGTCCGGCCGGCCTGTGGGCGGCTTTGCGGTCATCCTCGCCTCGCGCTCGCCGCAGCGGCGGGCCATCCTCGAGCAGCTCGGGATCCCCTTCGAGGTCGTGGTCAGCGCTCACGACGAGGGCGTGCTGGCCGGCGACCCGGTGGCCACAGTCGAGCAGAACGCCCTCGGCAAGGCGCGCGAGGTGCTCGCCCGCGTCGCCCTCGAGCCGGGCGAGCTCGTGCTCGGCGTCGACACGGTCGTCGTCGTCGACGGGCGTACCCTCGGCAAGGCGGCCGGGGAGGAGGAGGCGCGCGCGTCGCTGCGCCTCCTGGCCGGCCGTCGCCACGAGGTCTTCAGCGGCCTCGCGCTCTGCGACGGGCGGCGCGAGGCCGTCGGGCACGCCGGCACCGGCGTGCGGTTCCGGCCCCTCGACGAGGTCGCCGTCGCGCGCTACGTCGCCGCCGGCGAGTGGCGCGAGCGCGCCGGCGCCTACGCCATCCAAGGAGTCGGGTCGGCTCTTGTTGAATCCGTAGAGGGCGACTACTTCAACGTGGTCGGCCTGCCCGTCGCGCTGCTCGTCGAGACACTCGCCGCTTTCGGTGTGGCGCCGTTCTCGTGGGCGCCGCCGACGCCGTGAGCCTTCGGCGTGGCGCCGCTCTCGTGGGCGCCACCGGTGATGTGAGACCCCGGCGGCGCGTTGGCGACGGGCAAGGCGATGCTCTAGACTAACCGTTCGGCGCCCGCGGACGGCGCTCGCGAAAGGAGCAGTCATCGGCGTCTTCGACTTCCTGACCGGTTTCGGTGCCCGCGACATGGCCGTCGATCTCGGCACCGCCAACACACTCGTCTACCTGCGTGGGCGCGGCATTGTGCTCTCCGAGCCCTCCGTCGTGGCCATCGACCACCGCAGCGGCGAGGTGCACGCCGTCGGCGCCGAGGCCAAGCGCATGCTGGGCCGTACGCCGGCCACCATCAGCGCCGTGCGCCCGCTCAAGGACGGCGTCATCGCCGACTTCGACGTCACCGAGCAGATGCTGCGCCACTTCATCCGCAAGGTCATGCAGAACCGCTGGGCGCACCCGCGCGTCGTCATCTGCGTGCCGTCGGGCGTGACCGGGGTCGAGAAGCGCGCCGTCGAAGAAGCGACCTACTCGGCCGGTGCGCGCTGGGCGACCCTGATCGAAGAGCCCATGGCCGCCGCGATCGGCGCCGGGCTGCCGGTCGCCGAGCCCACCGGCAGCATGATCGTCGACGTCGGGGGCGGCACCAGCGAGGTGGCCGTCATCTCGCTCGGCGGCATCGTCGTGAGCCAGTCGATCCGCGTCGGCGGCGACGAGCTCGACGAGGCCGTCATCAGCTACGTGAAGAAGGAGTACAAGCTGCTGATCGGCAGCCAGACCGCCGAGGAGATCAAGCTCGAGATCGGCTCGGCGTACCCGCTGCCCCAGGAGGAGCAGGCCGAGATCCGCGGCCGCGACCTGGTCACCGGCCTCCCCAAGACCGTCGTCCTCTCCTCAGAAGAGGTGCGCACCGCGCTCGAAGAGCCCACGCAGGCGATCATCGACGCCATCAAGGCGACCCTCGACAAGACGCCGCCCGAGCTCGCCAGCGACATCATGGACCGCGGCATCATGCTGGCCGGCGGCGGGTCCCTCCTGCAGGGCTTCGCGGAGCGCCTGCGCGAGGAGACGCAGATGCCGGTGCATCTCGCCGAGTCGCCGCTGACCTGCGTGGCCGTGGGGTCGGGCAAGTACCTCGAGGAGTTCGATGTGCTCGTCAAGAGCAAACACTACGCGCGGCCGCGAGGGCGGTAGGCGAGCCGTCCCGGGCCTGTGAACCGCCGGCGCGCGCTTCGGCGGCGGGTGCTCGTCGTGCTCCTGCTGCTCGTCTCCATCGCTCTGCTCACGCTCTACTTCCGCGAGAGCGAGAGTGGCTTCGCCCACCGCGTGCAGGACACTGCTCTGCGCGTCGTCGCCCCGCTGCAGTACGGCAGCGCGCGCGCCACGCAGCCGTTCCGCGACGCCTGGAACTGGAGCGCCGACCTGTTCCGCGCCAAGTCCGAGAACGAGCGTCTGCGGGCCGAGCTCGACGAGCTCCGCGCCGGCGTCGCCCAGGAGCTCGTGACCCAGGCCGAGAACGACGAGTTGCGTGCCCTCGTGGAGATGCAGCGCAAGAAGGTCTTCCCGGCCGAGGCGCGCCTCGTGGCGGCGCGAGTGATCGCCCGTTCGACGACCGCGTGGTACTCGTCGGTGACCATCGACGTGGGCAGCGCCCAGGGCGTCCGGCGCTACGACGCCGTGATCAACGGGGAGGGGCTCGTCGGGCGCGTGTCGCGCGTCACCCCGCGGGCCTCACAGGTGATGCTGATCACCGACCAGCAGAGCTACGTCGACGCCATCGTGGTCCCCGGGAGCGCCCAGGGCATCCTCGCTGGCAGCGTCACCGGCGACCTCTCGCTGCAGTACGTCGACAAGAAGGCGGAGGTCGAGGTAGGGCAGTACGTGACCACTTCGGGGCTCGAGGGCTCCCTCTTCCTCCGGGGCATCCCGATCGGTGTGGTCGAGACCGTGGCCGTGCAGGACGTCGACCTCTACCAGTCCATCACCGTGCGCCCCTTCGCCGACTTCCGCACCCTCGACATCGTGAGCGTCGTGTGTCGGTGACCCGCCGACAGCCGAGCGAGACGAACGAGCGCGTCTGGCCGTCGTGGGCCGACCTGGCCCGGCTGGCCGGCGTGCTGCTCGGCGCCTGGCTCCTACAGACGACCGTGGCACCCAACGTGCGCATCCTCGGCGCCAATCCGGACTTCGCCCTCATCATCCTGGTCTGCGTCGGCCTGCTGCGCGGCTCCGAGGTCGGCGCCGCGTTCGGCTTCGTCACCGGCACGCTCGTCGCCGTGTCGCTCATGGAGCCTCTCGGTGTGAGCGCCTTCGTCTTCGTCCTCGTCGGCTACTTTGCCGGCCGCTACGCCGAGACCGCCGATCTCTCCACCGGCGTGGCGCCGATGGTGAGCGTCTTCGCCGGCACCTTGCTTGCCGACCTGCTCTTCATCACCACGCAGTACCTGCTCGAGCGCCAGGTCCCGCTGGGGTTCACGTTCACCCGCGTGGTGCTGCCCTCACTCGTCCTCAACACCTTGCTGGCCGTTCCCTTCTACGTCGCCGTGCGCGTCGCGTTGCGCGGCCCGGAGGTGCTCCGTGCGCACGAGACGGCCTAGACAGCCCGTCCGCCGCGAGCGGCCGATCCGCACCGGGCGCGCCGACCATCCGCTCCTGCTGACGCCGTCGATCGCCCTGCGGGTCGCCGTCCTCGTCGGCATCGCCGTCGTGCTGGTCGCGGTGATCCTCTTCCGTCTCTGGTTCCTGCAGATCCTGAGCGCCGGGCGCTACGTGGACCAGGCCAACGACAATCGCCTGCGCTCCGTCGAGATCGTCGCGCCGCGTGGGGCCATCGTCGACCGCGACGGCAAGGTCATCGTCGAGAACCGCCCCGGGCTCGCCATCGGCATCCGGCCGATGGACGTCTCCGAGGAGGACTTCGAGGCGGTCACGGAGCGCCTCGCCAAGGTGCTCGGCATGAGGGTGAAGAAGATCCGCCGCGAGCTCGAGGAGTACGGCGGCTACCCGTACGACCTCGTGATCCTCAAGGAGGACGTCTCGCGCAAGGTGGTCGGCCGCATCCTCGAGCGCAAGGACCTCTTTCCGGGCGTCGAGGTGCAGCGCAACTACCTGCGCTCCTACCCCGAGGGCGACCTCGCGGCGCAGCTGCTCGGCCATCTCGGCGAGATCAGCGCCGAGCAGCTCAAGCAGCCGGCGTACCGGCGCTACGCGGCCGGCGACGTGATCGGCCAAGGAGGCGTGGAGGCGAGCTACGACCGCTGGCTGCGCGGTCGCGACGGGGTGGCGAAGATCGAGGTCGACGCCTACGGCCGCCCCAAGGGGAGCGACCCGGTCGGCGGGCGCCTGCCTGAGTCCGGCGACACGCTGGTGACGACGCTCGACGCCGACGTCCAGGAGACCGCCGAGAAGGCCCTGCGCTACGGCATCGACCTGGCCCACGCGAACCACGACTGGGCGGCCAACGGAGCTGCTGCCGTCGTGCTCGACGTGCGCAACGGCGAGGTGCTGGCCATGGCGAGCTACCCGTCGTTCGACCCCGAGGTGTACGTCGGCGGCCTGTCGCCCAAGGACTGGGCGAAGCTGCGCAAGCCGTCGGCCAACAATCCGATCGTCCACAAAGCTTTCCAGGGCCTCTACGCACCGGGATCGACCTACAAGGTCATCGACGCCGTGGCCGCCCTCGAGGAGGGCGTGATCAGCCCGTACACGCGCTTTTACTGCAACGGGCGTTTCCCGCCGACGGGCGAACTCGGCAAGACGCACTGGAACTGCTGGCTGGAAGGCGGGCACGGCCGCGACAACGTGACCGAGGCGCTCTCCGAGTCGTGCGACGTCTTCTTCTACAACGTCGGCTACGCGTTCTACAAGCGCCCCGGCTCGGAGCTCGCCGAGTGGTCGGTGCGGCTCGGCCTGGGCCGTCCCACGGGGCTCGACATCCCCGGGGAAGCGGAGGGCCTCGTGCCGACGCCTGAGTGGCGGCAGGAGTACTTCACGACCGAGATCGACAAGATCTGGAAGCCGGGTAACTCGATCCTCATGGCGATCGGGCAGGGCGATCTCCAGGTCAGCCCGCTGCAGTTGGCGGTCGCCTACGCAGCGATCGCCAACGGCGGCACGATCGTGGAGCCGCACCTTGCCCTGAAGACGCTGTCCCCGCAGGGCAAGGTGACGCGCAAGTTCGCCTTCGAGCCGCGGCGCACCGTCGAGATCTCGTCGGGCACGCTCCAGCAGGTGCGCAAGGGGCTGCGCATGGCGGCGACGGTCGGCACCTCGGCGGCCGTGTTCGCCGGTTACCCGGTCGACGTCGCCGGCAAGACGGGTACGGCCGAGGTCTACGGCAAGGGCGACTACGCTTGGTACGCGAGCTACGCCCCCTACGACGACCCGAAGTACGCGGTGGTCGTGATGATCGAGCAGGGCGGCCACGGCGGCGCCGTGGCCGCCCCGGCGGCACGCATGATCTACGACGCGCTCTTCGACCTCGACACCGGGCTCTCGACCGGCGCCACCGGGACGGACTGACCATGGGCTGGCGGGGCTACCTGCGCCACCTCGACTACCTGCTGCTCGCGGCCACACTCGGCGTGGTGGCCGTCGGCATCGCGGTCGTCTACTCCGCCACCTATCAGGACGTCGAGGGGCAGCCCGGCTACTACGCCGTCCAGCAGGGCGTGTACGCCGCCGTCGGCCTGCTCGTGCTCCTCGTGCTCGCGGCGATCGACTACGAGCACTACCGCCGCTGGCAGTGGGCCCTGTACGGGGCGATGGTCCTGTCGATCGCCGCCGTGTACGTGGTCGGCAGCGTCACCCGCGGGTCGCGGCGCTGGATCGAGCTGCCGTTCTTCAACTTCCAGCCCTCGCAGTTCGGACTGCTGCTGCTCACCATCTGCCTGGGCGCCTTCCTGGTCGACCGTATGGAGCTGCTCGGCTCGCGGCGCATCACCGCCGAGGCGCTGCTCTACGCCGCCGTGCCGGGGGCCCTGGTCTTCTTCCAGCCCGACTTCGGGACGGCCTCGGTCTACGCCGTGCTGACCCTGGCGCTGCTCTACTTCTACGGCACCCGCTGGACGCACTTCGCCGTGCTCGGCGCCGCGGCGGCCGGGGCCGCCGCCTTCGTCCTCGGCGTGTTGCCGCGGCTCGGCATCGAGTTCATCAAGGAGTACCAGATGGAGCGCCTGCTCGTCTTCGTCGACCCGGGGCGCGACCCCTCCGGCAGCGGGTACAACATCGTGCAGTCGACGATCGCCATCGGCTCGGGGGCGCTGACCGGGCGCGGCGCCGAGGCCACGCAGACGGCCTTCGACTTCCTCCCCGAGCACCACACCGACTTCATCTTCGCCGTCATCGGCGAGCGCTACGGTTTCGTCGGCGCCTGCGTGCTCCTCGCGCTCTACGGCCTGCTGCTGTGGCGGGCGTTGCGCATCGCCACCCTCTCGCGCGACATGTACGGCAGCATCATGGCGGGGGGCATCGCGGTGATGTTCCTCTTCCAGATGTTCGTCAACATAGGGATGACTATTGGTATCATGCCGGTGACAGGTATCCCGTTGCCCTTCGTGAGCTACGGCGGCGCCGCCATGATCACGTTCCTGATGATGGTCGGTCTGCTGCAGAGTATCCACGTGCGGGCGACAGCCGACCCCAGGGAGCGCCGTGCCCGCCGTTAGCGTCAAGCGCGTCCTCAAGCTGCTGAGCGAGGTCCGCGATCGCGCGGGCGAGAGTCCGTCGCTGTGCCTCGTCGGCGAGGGCGAGGCCCTGTCCGACGTCGCCAGGGCGCTCTCCGAAGGCGCCGGCGACACGCGCGGCGGCCTGAGTGCCTCCTTCGACGTCCTGCCGCTCGACGGCTTCCCCCGCGACCCGGCTCTCGCCGGGCGCTGGGGCATCGTCGTCGTGGTCGCGCCCGCGGCGGCGCCGGCCGCGGCGGCGCCGGTCGCCGCGGCGGCCGGCGCCGCGGGGGCGCAGGTGGTCGTCTACGCGCCGCGGTCGGGCTCGCCGGCCGCCGTCGCCCGGCTGCTCGGTGGTGGCGTGTCGCCGTCCGACGTGGCCGTCTCGCTCGGGCGCCCCAGTGACCCGGGCCCCACTCTGGCCGCGCGTCTCGCCGACGCTGCCGGGGACGGAGCGCCGGGTCTCGCTGCTCGGCTTCCGTTCCTGCGCCGCGCTGTCGCCGAGGATCTCGTCCTCAAAGGGGCGCGCCAGAACGCGCTGATCGGTGCCGTCGTCTTCATCCCCGGCGCCGACATGCCGGCGATGACCGCCAACCAGATCCGCATGATCCTCCGCATCGCCCAGGCTTACGACGAGGAGCTGGGCTTCCAGCGGGCCCTCGAGATCATCTCCGTCGTCGGCGCCGCGTTCGCCATGCGCACCCTGGCGCGACAGTCGCTCACCTACGTCCCGGGCTTCGGCTGGGCGCTCAAGGGCGCCGTCGGCTTCACCGGGACGATCGCCCTCGGCCGCGCCGCCATCGCCTACTTCGAGGCCGGCGCGCCGCTCACCACGACACGGGTGACGAAGCTTGCTCGACAGTTCGACCGCCTCAAGGCACGTCTTCCAGGAGGACTGGCCACCGGATGAGCTAGAAGATCTGCTGGCGCGGGTCGTACGGCCCGGGCGCTATGTGGGCGGGGAGTTCAACCTGCGCCGCAAGCCCGGGATCCGCCCGCGCATCGTGCTGTCCTACCCGGACGCCTACGAGGTCGGCATCTCCAACCCCGGCCTGCAGATCCTCTACGAGCTCGTGAACGACCGCACGCCGGCCGCGGCCGAGCGCGCCTACTGCCCGCTGCCCGACATGGCCGACCTGATGCGCGCCCGCGGCGTGCGGCTCTGGTCGCTCGAGTCGGCGGAGCCGGTGGCCGCGTGCGACCTGTGGGGTTTCACCCTGCCGCACGAGCTCGCCTGCACGAACGTGCTCGAGATGCTCGACCTCGCCGGCGTGCCGCTGCACGCCGCGGAGCGCGGGGAGGGAGACCCCATCGTGATGGGCGGCGGGCCGGCGGTGGCCGACCCCTGGCCTCTGGCGGCGTTCTTCGACGCCTTCTTCATCGGCGAGGTCGAGGGCCGCATGGCGGCGATCGTCGAGGCGCTCGGCGCGCAAACGCGCGCCGAGCGCCTCGCGAACCTCGCCGCCGTCCCCGGCGTCTGGCTGCCGCACGCCGCTCAGGCCGGCCCGGTCGAGCGCCAGGTGTTCACCGACTTCGCGTGCACGCCGCCGGTCGAGCGGCCGCTCGTGCCGCTCGTCGAGGCCGTCCACGACCGCGTCGTCATCGAGGTCATGCGCGGCTGTACGGCCGGCTGCCGCTTCTGTCAGGCCGGCATCTGGTACCGGCCGGTCCGCGAGCGCCCGGTCGACATGGTCGTCGCGGCGGCCGAGCGGGCGCTCGCGGCGACGGGTTACGACGAGGTCTCGCTGGTCTCGCTGAGCTCGTGTGACTACTCCGGCATCGACGAGGCGGTGCGGCGCATCCGCGCCCTTCGCCCCGGCATCCGCGTCTCGCTGCCCTCGCTGCGCATCGACTCGGCGGCGACCTCGCTCGCCGGTCTCGCCGCCGAGCAGCGCGGGTCGGTCACGCTGGCCCCCGAGGCGGCGACGCAGGAGCTGCGCGAGCGCCTCAACAAGCGCGTCGACGAGGCGCAGTTCGACGAGGCCGTGCGCGCCGTCTTCTCGGGCGGCTTCACGGGGCTCAAGCTCTACTTCATGATCGGGCTGCCCGGCGAGAGCGACGACGACGTCGTCGGCATCGCGGCGATGGCGGCCGCGGCCGCGCGTCGGGCGAAGGAGATCGCGCGCGGCCGCGCCCGCCTCTCGGTCTCGGTCTCGTCGTACGTGCCCAAGCCGCACACGCCGTTCGAGCTCGAGCCCTTCGCCGGCGAGGCGACGCTGCGCCGGCGCCAGGCGCTCCTGCGCGAGGCCATGCCGCGCCACGTGCGTCTCTCGTTGCACCACCTCGAGAGCTCGCTCGTCGAGGCCACACTGGCCCGCGGCGGTCCGGGCGCCGACCGTCTGGTCGAGGACGCGTGGCGTCGCGGCGCCCGCTTCGACAGCTGGACCGAGCACTTCGACGAGGCCGCGTGGCGCGGAGCCGCCGCGGCCGCCGGTCTCGCCCTCGGCGATCCGGCCGGCGAGGGAGCGCCGTGGGGCGAAACCGGCAGCATGGCGCCGTGGCACGCGATCGTCGACGCCCGTGTGACACCCGCCTTCCTCGAGGAGGAGCGCCGGCGGGCGGCCGAGCGGGCGACGACGGCCGACTGTCGCGACGGGGTCTGCGTGTCGTGCGGCGTCTGCGGCGCCGGCGTCGAGATGGAGGTGCTCGCATGAGGACGTGGCTCGTCAGCTTCGCCCGCCGCGGCCCGGCGCGCTACCTGTCGCACCTCGACACTCTGCGCGCCGTGCAGCGCACCTTCGCTCGCGCCGGGGTCGAGTTGGAACTCTCTCAGGGCATGCGGCCGAAGCCGCGCCTCTCGCTGCCTCTGCCGCTCCCGGTGGGCGCGGCGGCCGACGACGAGCTCGCGCTTGCGCGCGTCACGGACGCCGCGCCGAGCGCGCGGGACGGCTTGCTGGCGCTCCAGGCGGCCTCACCAGGAGGACTGGACGTGATCGCGCTGCGGGAGTCGCCGCTGCGTGCACGGCCGCAGCCGCTGCGCGCCCGCTACGCCTGCGAGGTCCGCGGCGACGCGGGCGCCGTGGCCGCCGCGGTCGGGGCGTTCGAGGAGGGCGAGCCGCCGCGTGTCGTGCGTCGCGGCCCCAAAGGGACGAAGACGGTCGACCTGCGCCGCAGCGCGGGGGCCGTGAGCTGTCGCGCGACGCCCGGCGGGGCGCACCTCGAGTTCGAGGTGCGTTACGACGCCGGCACGGCCGCGCGCCCGCAGGAAGTCATCGAAGTCATCGCGGACAAGGCCGGCATCGAGCCCGTGCTGCATCGCTTGCGCCGGGTCGAGGTCGTGTTCGCCGAAGCGGCGCGTGCACAGCACGCGCCCACGCAAAGGAGTGCGACGACGTGAGACGGGACAAGGACGCCGAGGCCCCCGAGGGGCTGCCGGGCGACCCGAACAAGAGTGCGGGTGAGCCCGCGCAGGACCCGACACCCGGGTCCGCCGAGAGCGGCGACGACACGGCGGGGGGCGCGAGCCCCGCGAGCAAACGGCGGTCGCGGCGCGGCGGCAGAGGTCGCTCGCGCAAGAAGGCCGAGGCCGGCTCTGAGGCGACGGCCGAGTCGACACCGGTGCAGGAGACCGCTGCCGGCGCCGAGCGAGCCGCGCGCCCGTCAGCGGACGCGGCCGACGCGGCGGCAGAGCCGCCGGCCGGCGGCGAGGCGGCACCCGCGGCACGTGCGCGCCGGAGCCGTCGCAAGAGCGAAGCCGCGGCCGTGCCCGAGGCGGCTGAGCCCGAGCCGATCGTGTCGAAGCCGGGCGCCGCCGTGGGCGCGTCCGTGGGCGGTGTGGGCCCCGAGGCGGGTGAGACGCTCGCCTCCGACTCCGGCGCCGCCGAGGAGGTGGGGGCCAAACCGTCGCGGCGCCGCCGCGGCGGACGACGCAAGAAGACCGCAGACGCCGGTGAGGCTGCCGAGCAAGGCGAGGCCGCACCCGGCCCCGGCGTGCCCGCCGAGCGCGCGGAGGCGGGCGTCTCCAAAGCCGGTACCCCCGAGGCGGGCGCTCATGAGAGCGGCGCCCCCGAGGCCGGCGCCGCCGAAGAAGAGCAGAAGAAGTCGCGCCGCCGCCGCGGCGGACGGCGCAAGAAGCCGTCCGGGGCCGAGGCTGAAGAGCAAGGCGGCGTCCACGTCGCCGACGGCGGCCGGGTCGAGAACGCGGCTCAGTCCGCGGACGAGGCCCCGAGGGCCGGGGAGCCTGAGCCCGCCGGCGACGGGGCGCGCCCGGTGGGGGCAGGCGCCGAGGGGGCACGCTCAGCCGAGGTCGGCGGCGAGGGCGCCGACGAGCCCGCGGCGCCGAAGCGCCGGCGCGGCTCGCGTGGGGGCCGCCGTTCACGCGCCCGCAAAGCGCGTCTCGCGGCCGCCGAGCACGAGGCCCTGGACCGTGCGGCCGCCGAGGTGGCGCCGGACCACGGCGCCCTGCTGCCCGAGGCCGAGCTCGCCGAGGGCGCCCCGCCGCCGCTTCCGGCGGCGGGCGAGGAGTCGGCGGCGAAGCCGGCCCGCAAGAGGGGCCGGCGCGGCGGGCGTAAGGCGGCCGCCGAGGGCGCCGAAGCCGAGGCGGCACGGCCCGCGGAGACCGAAGCCGCGCGCCGGCCCGAGACCGAGCCGCCGAGGGTCGAGGAGGCGAAGTCTGCCAAGCGCGCACGAGGTGCGAAGGGCGAGACGCCCGCGAAGGCCGAGAGACCCGCCAAGGCTGAGAAGCCCGCGAAAGGCGCCAAGGCTGCGAAGGTCGAGGCGGCCGAGGGCGGCAAGCCCGAGGGCGCGAAGCCCTCAGAGCGGCCCAAGCGCCGCGAGCGCGGCCGCCCCAAGGCGATCGTGCGCGAGAACGCGGAGCTGGCGGCGAGGCCGCCGAGCGACCGCGCGGCGGTCGGTGTCTCCGGCGCCGAGCCGGTCGAGCACAAGATCATCCTCGTCAGCGAGCAGCGCAACGAGATCCGCGTCGCGCTGGTCGAGGACGGTCATCTGGCCGAGATGTACTTCGAGCGGCCGGGCAAGCCGTCGTACCTGGGCGACATCTACCGCGCCAAGGTCGAGAACGTCGTGCCCGGCATGGACGCCGCGTTCATCGACTTCGGTCTCGAGAAGAACGGCTTCCTCTACGTGGACGAGGTCGAGACCGAGGAGGGCCGGCGACGCGGCCGCCGCATCGCCGACGTGCTGCGCCCCGGTCAGGAGATCACGGTCCAGGTGATGAAGGACCCGATGGGGAGCAAGGGCGCGCGCCTCACGACCCACCTCTCGCTGGCCGGGCGCTACCTCGTCTACGTCCCGGGCGGCAGCGGGGTCGGCGTCTCGCGCCGTCTCGGCCAGTCGGAGCGCGAGCGCCTGCGCGAGGTCTCGAAGCAACTCAAGCCGCGCAACGCCGGGCTCATCGTGCGCACCTACGCCCAGGGCAAGGGGCTCGAGGACCTGCGCCGCGACATGCAGTACCTGTCGCGCTTGTGGTCGCGGCTCAAGAAGAAGGCCGAGACGGTCAAGGCCCCCGGCCTCGTCTATGGTGAGGCCGACATCGCCCTCGAGGTGGCGCGCGATGCGTTGAACGAGAGTTGCGAGCGCATGCTCGTGGACGACGAGAAGCGCTTCAAGGCGATCAGGGCGTACCTCGAGAAGATCGCTCCCGAGCTCGCCGGTCGCGTCGAGTTGTACACGGGCGAGGAGCCGCTCTTCGAGGCCCACGGGGTCGAAGAGCAGATCGCCCGCGCCCTGGAGCGCCGCGTGCCGCTGCCGAGCGGCGGCAACCTGGTCATCGACCACACCGAGGCGCTGACGGTGATCGACGTCAACTCGGGCCGTTTCACCAGCGGTCGGTCCCTCGAGGACACCATCCTGCGGACCAACATGGAGGCCGCCCGCGAGGTGGTGCGCCAACTCCGCCTGCGCGACATAGGCGGGATCATCGTCATCGACTTCATCGACATGGCCCACGCGCGCAACCGCGAAGCGGTGCTGGCCAAGCTCGAGGCTGAGCTGGAGACCGACCGCACCAAGAGCTACGTGGTCGAGCTCTCCCCGCTCGGCCTCGTCGAGATGACGCGACAGAACACGACCGACGGCGCTCGCGGGATCCTCACGCGCACCTGTCAGACGTGCATGGGGAAGGGCCGGGTGCTGTCGGAGGAGACCGTGGCGCTCGCGGTCGAGCGTCGCGTGCGCACGCATGCCCGCAGATCCAACGCCAAGGCCGTGCTCGTCGAGGTCAACCGTGGCGTCGCCGAGCGGCTCGAGGCCAACGGTCGCTTGAAGTTGCTCGAGAAGGAGACGAAGCGCCGCATCTTCCTCGAGAGCTCGTCGACCGTGCCCGTTGACGGCATCCGCATTATCGCCGAGGGCTCCCTGGCGCACGTGCAGGGGCTGCGCGTGCCCGTGAGCGAGGGCCAGGAGGTCGACCTCGAACTCGAGTTCGCCCTCACCTACAGTCCGCGCGACGCCGTGGGCTACGTCGAGGGCTACATGGTGATCGTCGAGGGCGGCCGGCCCCACCTCGGTGAACACCGCCGCGTGCGCATCACATCGACCGCTCGCACCGGGGCCACGGCGGTGCCGGCGGGAGGGTCGCGTTGACAGCCCTCCCCGCGATTGACTACCATCATGGGCCGTTGTCCCGAGGGAGATCCTATGAAGCAGAGTGACGTCGCCTACGCCATCGTTCGCGTGGGCGGGCAGCAGTTCAAGGTGAGCGCCGGCGACACCTTCGTCGTCGACCGCGTCGACGCCGAGGAGGGCAAGAGCCTCACGCTTGAGCCCCTGGCCGTGCGCACCGGCGACGGCGAGTACGACGCCGACGCCGCCCGGCACGCCAAGGTCAAGGTCAAGGTGACCGAGCACGTTCTGGGCGACAAGATCCGCGTCTTCACCTACAAGCCGAAGTCGACCTTCAAGAAGACTCGCGGTCACCGCAGCCGGCTCTCGCGGCTGACCGTCGAGTCGATCACCTTGAAGGCGGAGAAGGAGAAAAAGGGTGGCGCATAAGAAGGGCGCCGGCACCAGCCGCAACGGCCGCGACTCCGAGTCCAAGCGTCTCGGCGTCAAGGTCTTCGCGGGCGAGGTCGTGCCGGCCGGATCGATCATCGTCCGTCAGCGCGGGACCCGCTTCCGCGCCGGCGAGGGCGCCGGGATCGGCGTCGATCACACCGTGTTCGCCAAGGTGGGCGGCCGCGTGGTCTTCGTCGAGAAGGCCGCCGGGCGCTTCGTCTCGGTCGTCCCCGAGGCCTGACCAGCGCCGGCGAGCGCCGGCGCGCCCGTCATGCTCGACAGGGCCAGCATCTGCGTGCGCGCCGGGCACGGCGGCGACGGCTCGGTCAGCTTCCGCCGTGAGAAGTACGTCCCCAAGGGCGGGCCCGACGGGGGCGACGGCGCGCCGGGCGGCGACGTCGTGCTCGTCGCCACGCGCCAGCTCCAGGACCTGAGCCACTTCCGCCACCGCCACCACTTCAAGGCGCCTGCCGGTTGCCCCGGCCGTGGCGGCGGTCGTCGTGGCGCCGAGGGCGCCGCTCTCGAGGTCGAGGTCCCGGTCGGGACCGAGGTCCGCGACGAGCAGGGAGCGCTGCTCGCCGACCTCGTGCACGAGGGCGCCCGCGTCCTCGTCGCCCGCGGCGGCGAGGGCGGCCGCGGTAACACCTGCTTCAAGAGCTCGAGACGGCAGGCCCCGCGCTTTGCCGAGAAGGGCCTGCCGGGCGAGGAGCGCTGGCTGACGCTGACCCTCAAGCTGCTCGCCGACATCGGTCTCGTCGGGCTGCCCAACGCCGGCAAGTCGTCGCTGCTCGCGGCGCTGACCCGGGCGCGGCCGCGCGTCGCCGCGTACCCGTTCACCACCCTCGAGCCCAACCTCGGCGTGCTCGAGCTCGACGAAGCCCGCGCCGTCATCGCCGACATCCCCGGGCTGATCGACGGGGCCAGCGGCGGGGCGGGGCTCGGGCATCGCTTTCTCGCCCATGTCGAGCGCACGTCCGTGCTCGTGTACGTCGTCGACGGCTCCGAGGGTGCGGCGGCGGCGCTGGACGCCGTCGAGACCGTGCGTCGCGAGCTCGACGCCTTCGCCGCGGCCCTGACCGAGCGGCCCTCCCTCATCGCCCTGAACAAGACCGACCTGATGGACGGGACGGCGCGCGACGAGGTGGCGCGGGCGCTGGGCGCCCTCGCCTGGCCGCGCGCCGTGGTCGCCGTGTCGGCGACCAGCGGCGAGCACCTCGAGGCGTTGGTCGCCGAGCTCGACGCGCTGGTGGCGGCGAGCCGGCGCGAAGTGGCCGCCGCGGCCCGTCCGGCCGCCGACGTGGCCACGACCGCCGTCCTGCACCCCGGCGCCGAACGTCTCGAGGCCTTCACGGTCTCTCGCGAGGCGGCCGGGTTCAGGGTGCGCGGCATCGCCCTCGAGCGGCTGGTCGGCAAGGCCGACATCGAGAACCCGGAGGCGCTCGCCTACCTGCAGGAGGTGATCGAGCGCGCCGGTCTGAACGCCGCCCTGCGAAGGGCCGGCGCCGAGCCCGGCGACACCGTCTTCGTGGGCGAGCGCGAGTTCGAGTTCGCCTGACGGGCGGCGGCCGTCCGCGGGCACCCCGTGGTACGCTTGGCCGCGGGTCGAGCGAGGAGGGTGGAGCGTGAAGGTCGACGAGCTGTGCACCGCGGCGCAACGGGCGGCGCGTGAGCTTGCCGCGCTGCCGCGCGAGCGCAAGGACGCCGCCCTGCACGGCGTCGCCGAGGCCCTCGAGCGCCGTGCCGCCGAGATCCTCCGCGAGAACCAGGAAGACCTGCAGCTCGCCCGCACGCAGCGACAACCCGACGCCCTGATCGACCGCCTGCTGCTCGACGAGGACCGCCTCGCGGAGATGGTCGCCGGGGTGCGCGCCGTGGCGGCGTTGCCCGACCCGGTCGGGCGCGTGGACGACGGCTGGCGGCTGCCGAACGGGCTCGAGTTGCGCAAGGTCCGCGAGCCCCTGGGCGTGGTCGCCGTCATCTATGAGGCGCGGCCCAACGTCACCGTCGACGCCGCGGCGCTCTGCCTCAAGACGGGCAACGCCGTGGTGCTGCGCGGCGGCACAGCGGCCAAGCACTCCAATCGTCTCCTCGCCGAGGCCGTCCAGGGGGCGGTCATCGAGGCGGGGTTGCCACGGGCGGCCATCGGTTGGCTGGGTCCCGACCGCGCCGAGCTCGACGAGCTGCTCCGTCAGAGAGGCCTCGTCGACGTCGTGATCCCGCGCGGCGGCGAAGCCCTCAAGGACTACCTGCTCGAGCACAGCCGTGTCCCCGTGATCCACGCCGCGGGTGGCAACTGCCACGTCTACGTCGACGCGAGCGCCGAGGTGGAGATGGCGACGCGCATCATCGTCAACGCCAAGTGTCAGCGTCCCGGCGGCTGCAACGCCGCCGAGACGCTGCTCGTGCACCGCGACGTCGCACCCGCCTTCCTGCCCGGGGCCGTCGCCGAGCTCAAGCGCCGAGGCGTCGAGCTGGTGGTCGACAAGGCGACGGCCGACCTGCTCGACGACGGCGACCTCAAACGTGCGAACCGCACCCACTACGAGACCGAGTTCCTCGGTCCCAAGCTGGCGGTGCGCACCGTCGCCGGGCTCGACGAGGCGCTCGAGCACATCGCCACCTACGGCACGCGACACTCAGAGGCGATCGTCACCAGCGAGCTCGCTGCGGCGAGACGGTTCGCGCGCGAGGTCGACGCCGCCTGCGTCTACGTCAACGCCTCGACCCGTTTCACCGACGGCGCCGAGTTCGGTCTGGGTGCCGAGCTGGCCATCTCCACACAGAAGCTTCACGCCCGCGGCCCGATCGGCCTCGAGGAGCTGACCTGCGTGAAGTACGTGGTCTGGGGCGACGGTCAGATCAGAGGATGAACGCTCCCGTGCGTCGGCGCCGCGTCGGAGTGCTCGGCGGCAGCTTCAACCCGCCGCACCTCGGCCATCTCGTCATCGCCTCCGAGGCGTTCTACCAGCTCGGTCTCGAGCGCGTCGTCTTCGTGCCCGCGGCCGACCCGCCGCATAAGACGGTCGCCGACGCCACGCCGGCCGCGGTCCGCGTCGAGATGACGAGGCTGGCGATCGCCGGCGACGAGCGCTTCTGCGTGTCGACCATCGAGCTGGACCGGGGGCTCAAGTACACGGTCGACACGCTCCGTGCCCTCGCCGGGGAGTACCCGGGTGCCGAGCTGGTCTTCATCATGGGCTCCGACTCGCTCCTGCAGTTCGAGGCCTGGCATGAGCCGCAGGCGATCCTCGAGCTCTGCCGTCTCGCGGTGGCCGTGAGGGCCGGCGACGACGAGCGGCGGCTGGACGCGGTCGCTGCCGGTCTCGGCCGGCGTCGCGCCCTCGTGCTGCGCACGCCGCTGATCGCCGTCTCCTCGACCGACCTGCGCAGCCGGGTGCGTATGGACATGCCGCTCACCTACCTGGTGCCGCGCGCGGTCGAGGAGTACGTGCGGCGGCACGACCTCTACGTGGTGCGGTGATCGGCGTCGCGGAGGCCGAGGCGCGCCTCGCCGGTATGTCGGAGAAGCGCGCCGCTCACGCGCGGCGGGTGGCCGCCGTGTGCGTGGAGCTGGCCAAGCGGTTCGGCGCCGACGTCGAGGCGGCGCGGCTCGCCGGGCTCTTGCACGACGTGTGCCGCGAGTGGCCCCCCGAGGCGCTGCTCGCGGCCGCGGTGCGCCACGGGATCCCCGTCGGCCCCCTCGAGTGCGCCCAACCCGTCGCCTTGCTGCACGGGCCCGTGGCGGCGGCCGAGCTGGCCGCCGCCGGCCTCGACGATGCGACCGCGCGGGCCATCGCCCTGCACACCGTGGGCGGCGCCGGCATGACGACGCTTGAGAAGTGCCTCTATCTTGCCGATTTCTCTGAACCGGGGCGCGAGTTCCCCGGCGCGGCCACGGTGCGCCTGCTGGCGCAGACCTCGCTCGACGACGCGGTCGCCGAAGCCGCGCGTATGAGCCTCGCGTCCGTGCTGCACAAGGGACGGGGAATCGCCCTCGGTGGCGTCGAACTCTACAACGAGCTCAATGACAGACTCGGGCGGCTATAGGGTCACAAGACTGAAGGAGCGGCGGCGCGGGAGGCTGCGCCGCTGGCAGTCGTTCATGCTCTACGTGCTGGCCGCAGTGGTCGCCTTCGGTGCCGTCGTCGGGGCGCTGCGCCTTGCCGGGTGGATCGCCGGGGGAGACGAGGCGGCGGCCGAGGAGAAGGGCTACCTCCTCGCGATGACGTTCGGCGTCGGCGAGGCCGGGCGTGCCCCCATGGGTCTCCTCACCCTGCGCGCCGGCGACGAAGCCTTCGACGCCTGGACGCTGCCGCGCTCTCTGCTGCTCTCGGGCCCCCAGGGCGAGTACATCATGGCCGGCGACGACTTCGATCATCCCGAGTTCGCGGCCGACCTCGGCCGCGTGCTGCAGATGCCCGTCGCGCACGTCGCCCGGCTGCCGCTCGCGGCGCTCGCCGAGCTGGCCGGCGACGAGCGGCTCGTGTTCACCCTCGAGGAGCCGGCGACGGTGGAGGTCGAGGGCATCGGGCGCACGTACGAGGGCAGGGTGCGCCTGCCCTCGGACCAGCTCGTCGATGTGCTCGGCGCCGGTGGGGAGGAGGACGAGGCCCGCGTGGCCTTCGACGCCGCTCTTCTGCGCGCCGTCTTCGACGCCGCCGCGGCGCGCCCGGAGGCCGAGCTCGCGGCCTCGGTCGACGCCGTCGCGGCGCAGGCCGGCGACGAGCAGGAGCTCGTGCACGACGCGCTCGCCGAGCTGGTCGAGGGGGAGACGTTCATCACTGCCCTGCCTTCGGAGGGGCGCATCGCCGAGGGCCAGTTCGCGCTCGTGCCCGATGCGGAGCGCATCCAGGCGACCATCACACGGCGCGCCCCCGGCTACGACGCGCCGTACACCGTCCTCGTGCGCAACGGGAGCGGCGAGCTCGGCATCGGCGACCTCGTCGTCCAGCGGCTCGCGGTGCTCGACGTCGAGCTCCCGCCGGCCGACAACGCGGACTCCTTCGACTACCGTGAGACGCAGATCCAGGCCTCGGCCGGGAGCCTCGGAGTGGCCCGCGAGATCCGTGCTATACTCGGCCGCGGCGTCGTGCTCCGCGGCGCCCAGCTCCCGCCCGACACCATCATCGTGGTCGTCGGCTCCGACCTCCAGGCAAAGGACTTGCAGTAGCAGAGGACGCACAGCTCGACGCCGCCCGTGCCCTGGCACTCGAGATCGCTGGTCTCGCGACCGGCAAGAAGGCCGGCGACGTCACCGTCCTCGCGATGAGCGAGGCCGTCAGCTACACCGACTTCTTCGTCCTCGCGACCGGCGCCACCACCCGTCAGACCAAGGCCATCGCCGACGGCATCCTCGGGGGGCTGCGGGCAACGCGGCGGCCGGCGCGCACCGAGGGTGAGCGCGAGGCCGAGTGGATCCTCCTCGACTTCATCGACGTCGTCGTGCACGTGTTCACGCCGGCGGCGCGGGAGTTCTACCGCCTCGAGGTGCTGTGGGGCGACGTCCCGCGGGTGCAGCTGGGCGGCGACGAGACCGGCGCGGGCCACACCCCCGCCCGCCGCGCCGGCACCGAGAGCGCCTGAGCCCAGCGCTTCGCGCCGCTGGCGAGAGCGCCTGAGCCCGGCGCGCCGCGCGCCGCCACCGACGACCCCCTGACCCCGCCACCCCGCGCCGCCGCCGAGGACCCCCTGCGCCCGTTGCGACGCGTCGCGACCGAGAACGTCTTGCGCGCGCTGCGGCGGGCCGCCCGTCGCCAGGCTCCGTCGTGACGCTTCGGGGCCTTGCAGCGGCGGAGGCGGTGTCGTAGGATACGAACGTATGTTCGTACCCACACGCGCACTCCTGCACGTCGACATGGACGCCTTCTTCGCCGCCGTCGAGCAGGCGCGGCGCCCCGAGCTGCGCGGCCTGCCCGTGGTCGTCGGCGGCGAGCGTGGCGGCCGCGGCGTCGTCTCGACCTGCTCGTACGAGGCGCGCGCCTTCGGGGTGCGCACGGCGATGCCCATCGGGCAGGCCGAGCGGCTCTGCCCGCAGGCCGTCTTCCTGCCGGTCGACATGGGGGCGTACGTCGCCGCCCACCACCGGCTGGTCGAGCTCTTCCGCTCCGTCACCGACCTCGTCGAGGTCGTGTCGATCGACGAGGCCCGCCTCGACGTCACCGGCTGCCGGCTCCTCTTCGGGCCGCCGCGCGCCATCGCCCGCCGCCTGCAGGAGCAGGTCCACGACGCCTGTGGCCTCGGCTGCTCGATCGGCATCGGCCCCAACGTGCTGCTCGCCAAGCTCGCCGCCGAGCTCGCCAAGCCGGGCGGCATCGGCGAGCTCGCCGAGGCCGACGTCCGCGGCCGTCTGCGCGATCTTCCCGTGGGCGAGCTCCACGGCGTGGGCCCGGTCACGCAGGAGCGCCTCGCCGCCCTGGGCCTCACCACCGTCGGCATGCTGCAGGACATCCCCTTCGCCGTGCTCGCCGCGGCCTTCGGGCGCGGCGCCCACGGCCTCCGCCAGCTCGCCTTCGGGCGCAGCGTGGCGACGCTGCGGCGCACGCCGGCGGCGCCCAAGTCGATCGGCCACGAGACCACGTTCGCCGAAGACGTCAACGACGCCGAGACGCTGCGCCGCACGCTGGTCGCCCTTGCCGACCGGGCCGCCGCCGACGCGCGCCGTCACGGGCTCGCGCCGCACACGGTCACCGTCAAGGTCCGCTTCAGCACCTTTCACACCGTCACGCGTCGGCGCACCTTCGGGCGCCCGCTGGCCACCGCCCCGGCGGTCGCCGCCGCCGCGCTCGGGCTCCTCGACGAGCTCGCCGTCGGGGCGCGCTGGGTCCGTCTCCTGGGCGTCGTCGTGAGCTCGTTCCGGCACGGCGCCTTCCAGCTCACGCTCGACGACGGCTGGCGTGAGGTCGCGCTCGCCGAGGCGGTCGACCGCGTGCACCGGCGCTACGGGTCCCGGGCCCTGCGCCTGGCCGGGGGGCTGGGCGGCAGTGCCCCGGGGCTCAGCGGCGGCGCGGGCCAGGCTGGCGATCGCGGCGGCGGCGCCTCCGACGGCCTCTCGGCCGTCGCCTCCGGCGGCGCCTCGGTCATCGCTCCGGCCGTCGCCGGCCGGCCCGTCGCCGGCTTCGGCGGCGGTTCTGCCGGGGGCCTCGCCGGCTCGCCCGTCGCGCGCGCGTGAAGCGCTCCGCTCCTGTGCTAGACTCCTTCACTCTGGACGCACGCCATGAGGCGCTCGCCTGCTCGTCGGCGGCGGGCGCCGTCCGACCACGAGGAGAAGGCACGTGAACGACCCAGCGAAGATCAGGAACGTCGCCCTTGTCGGCCACCGCGGCACCGGCAAGACCTCGCTCTTCGAGGGGCTGCTCTTCAAGGCGGGGGTGACCAACCGGCTGGGCCACGTCGCCGACGGCACCACCGTCTCCGACTGGGACGACGACGAGAAGCGCCGCCAGCTCAGCCTGTCGGCCGCGCTGGCCCACGTCGAGCGCGGCGGCCTCACGTTCAACTTCATCGACACGCCGGGCGATTCGAGCTTCCTCGCCGATGCCATCGCCTCGGTGCACGTCGTCGAGACGGCGCTCATGGTCGTCAACGCGGTGCTCGGTGTCGAGGTGCAGACCGAGCGCCTCTGGGCGCGCGCCGCCGAGCGCGGCCTCGCGCGCCTCTTCTTCTGCAACATGCTCGACCGCGAGCGCGCCGACTTCGACGTGGCCGTCGCCGCCCTGCAGGAGGCCTTCGGCCAGCAGGTCGTCGCCGTGCACCTGCCGATCGGGCGCGAGCACGAGCTCAGCGGGGTCGTCGACCTGCTCGCCATGAAGGCCTACACCTACACCGACGGCAAGGCAGAGGCCGGCGACGTGCCGGCCGAGGTCGCCGACGCGGCGGCCGCGGCACGCGACAAACTCGTCGACGCCGTGGCCAGCACCAACGACGACCTGGCCGAGAAGTACCTCATGGAGGAGGAGATCGGCGAAGCCGAGCTCAAGCAGGCCTTCGCCGACGCCGTGGCCGGCGGGCAGATCTACCCGGTCGCGGCCGGTTCGGCCACCCACCTCATCGGTGTCGACCTGCTGCTCGAGCTGCTCGCCCTGGCGCCGTCGCCGTCCGCCGTGCCGGCCCCCGTGGCCGTCGGCGCCGACGGCGCCGACGTCGTTCTCGAGAGCGACGCCGAAGCGCCGGTCGCGGCCTTCGTCTTCAAGACGCTCGCCGACCCGTTCAGTGGTCACATCAACGTCTTCCGCGTGTTCCAGGGCACGGTCGCCGGCGACAGCACGGTGGTGGTCACCCGCGACGGCCACAAGGAACGCCTCGGGCAACTCCTGAAACCGCAGGGCAAGGAGACGAAGCCCGTCGACGCCCTGGTCGCCGGCGACATCGGCGCCGTCGCCAAGCTCAAGGACGTCGTCACCGGCGACGCCCTCTGCGCCGAGGGCGAGTCCATCACTTTCCCGGCGATCGAGTTCCCGGCGCCGCTCATGTCGTTCGCCGTCTCCGCCAAGAGCAAGGGCGACGAGGACAAGGTCATGCAGGCGCTGCGGAGGCTCGCCGAAGAAGACCCCATGCTCGACGTCCACCGCGACGCGCAGACCGGCGAGACCATCGTCGCCGGCATGAGCCAGGTCCACGTCGAGGTCATCGTCGAGCGCATGAAGCGCCGCTTCGGCGTCGAGGTCGACCTCAAGCCACCGCGTGTCCCGTACCGCGAGACCGTCCGCGGCACCGCCAAGGCCCAGGGCAAGCACAAGAAGCAGACCGGCGGCAGAGGGCAGTTCGCCGACACCTGGATGGAGATCTCGCCCCAGCCGCGGGGCGAGGGCTTCGCCTTCGTCGACAAGATCGTCGGCGGCGCGATCCCGCGCAACTTCATCCCCGCGGTCGAGAAGGGCGTGCGTGCCGCCATGTCCGAGGGCTTCCTCGCCGGGTACCCGGTGGTCGACGTCCAGGTCAAGCTCTACGACGGCAAGCACCACCCCGTCGACTCGAGCGACATGGCCTTCCAGATCGCCGGCTCGATCGGCTTCAAGGCTGCCGCCGAGAAGGCCCAGCCCGTGCTCCTCGAGCCCATCATGAACGTCGAGATCACGGTGCCCGAGGAGAACGTCGGCGACGTCATCGGCGACCTCAACTCGCGCCGCGGCCGCGTGCTCGGCACGACGCCGCGCGGCCACAGCAACGTGGTCGCCGCCGAGGTCCCGCTGGCCGAGATGCTCACCTACGCTCCCGACCTCACGTCGATGACCGGCGGCAGGGGCGACTACACCATGGAGTTCCTGCGCTACGAAGAGGTGCCCGCCCACATCGCCCAGAAGGTGATCGACGACGCCAAGAAGGAGCGCGAAGAAGCGCAGAAGGGGTGAGGCGCGAGGCCGCGCGAAGGAGGTGGTGTCCCCGTGTCCGGGCACTCCAAGTGGTCCACGATCAAGCACAAGAAGGGCAAGGAGGACGCCAAGCGCGGGCAGCTGTTCTCGAAGCTGGCGCGCGCCATCCAGGTCGCCGCTCGTGAGGGCGGCGCCGACCCGCTGACCAACGCCGCCCTCTACACGGCGATCGAGAAGGCCAAGACCTACTCGATGCCCAAAGACAACATCGAGCGCGCCGTGCAGCGCGGCGCCGGCAAGGGCGCCGGCGAAGACTTCGAGGCGATCGTCTACGAGGGCTACGGGCCCAGCGGCGTCGCCATCATCGTCGAGGTGCTGACCGACAACCGCAACCGTTCGGCGGCCGACGTGCGCTCGATCTTCTCCAAGCACGGCGGCTCGCTGGCCCAGCCCGGCGCCGTCGCCTGGATGTTCGAGCGTCGTGGCTCGATCGTCATCGACGCGACACGCTACGACGAGGACGAGGTCATGCTCGCCGCGGTCGAGGCGGGCGCCGACGACGTGGTCCAGGACGGCGACCAGTTCGAGGTGCTCACCCAGCCGACCGAGTTCGTCGCCGTGCGCGATGCCGTCGCCGCGGCCGGCATCGAGTACGAGCAGGCCGAGCTCACCATGGTGCCCAAGACCACGGTCCGCCTCGACGAGGGCGATGCGCGCAAGACTCTGAAGATCGTCGACGCCCTCGAAGACTCGGACGACGTCCAGGAGGTCTACGCCAACTTCGACATCCCGGCCGACGTCCTCGAAGCCCTGGCCGGCTGAGGGCCGGGGGGCCGTGACGGGCGGGGGCCGGCGATGATCGTCCTCGGGTTCGACCCGGGCACGGCGAGCACCGGCTGGGGCGTGGTCGAGCAGCAGGGCAACCGTCTGTGCTCGCTCGGTCACGGCTGCATCGTCACCTCGCCGCGCGAGCCCACCGTCCGCCGCCTGCGCCGCATCCACGACGAGGCCGCCGCGCTCATCCGGCGCTTCGGCCCCGACGTGGTCGTCATCGAAGAGCTCTTCGTCAACGCCAACACGCGCACGGCGCTGGCCGTCGGTCAGGCGCGTGGGGTGCTCATGCTCGCCGCCTCCGACCTGACGGCGCCGCCCTACGAGTACTCGCCGCTCGAGATCAAGCGCGGCGTCACCGGGTACGGGCGCGCCACCAAGGTGCAGGTCCAGGAGATGACCAAGGTGCTGCTGGGGCTCAAGCGCATCCCCCAGCCCGACCACGCAGCCGATGCCTTGGCGGTGGCGATCTGCCACGCGCACAGCCACGGCGACGGCGTGCCTCTGGCGGCGCGCAAGGGGCGGCAGAAGTGAGGGGAGACTCCCCGTGATCGCTCACGTCGGGGGGGTCGTCCTCGGGGTCGAGACCGACCGCGCCGTCGTCGCCGTCGGCGGGGTCGGGCTCGAGGTCTTCGCCGCCGGGCGCACCCTGGCTCGTCTGGCCGGGCGGCTGGGCGAGGAGGTCGAGCTCACGACCTACCTGCACGTGCGCGAGGACGCCCTCCAGCTCTACGGCTTCGAGACCCCGCGCGAGCGCCGGTTCTTCCTCGCGCTCATCGCGGTGAGCGGCGTCGGGCCCAAGGTCGCACTCGCCGTGCTCTCCGGCTACCCGGTCGACGAGCTCGAGCTCGCCGTGGCGCGCGACGACGTGAAGAAGTTCGAGTCCATCGCAGGCATCGGCAAGAAGCTCGCCCAGCGCCTCGTCGTCGAGCTCGGCGACGTGGTCGCGGCCGGCGCCCCCGCCGCGGGCGCGCCGGCCGGGGGCGGAGTCGACACGTTCGTGGCGGCGCGCTCGGCGCTGCAGAACCTCGGCCTCACCCTGCGCGAGGCCGAGGAGGCGCTGCGAGGGGCGCCGCCCGACGCCCCGGTCGAAGAGCTCGTGCGCTTCGCTCTCAGCGCCGCGAAGGAGGCCACGTGACCCGGCGCCCGGTCGAGCGCCTCGCCGACCCCAACGAGCGCGTCGACGAGCTCGAGGCCGAGCTCACGCTGCGGCCGAAGCGCTTCGCCGACTTCGTCGGGCAGGGCGTGGCCAAGGAGCAGCTCGAGATCTTCGTCCAGGCGGCGAAGAACCGCGGCGACACCCTCGACCACGTGCTGATCGCGGGGCCGCCGGGCCTCGGCAAGACGACGCTCGCCGGCATCATCGCCAACGAGCTCGGGGTGGGCATGCACACGACGTCGGGCCCGGCGCTCGAGCGCAAGGTCGACGTCGCCGGCCTGCTCACCAACCTGCAGGAGGGCGACGTCCTCTTCGTCGACGAGATCCACCGCCTCAACGCCGCCGTCGAGGAGGTGCTCTACCCGGCGATGGAGGACTACGAGATCGACATCATGATCGGCGAGGGTCCCGCGGCGCGCAGCATCCGCATGCAGGTGCAGCCCTTCACGCTGATCGGGGCGACCACGCGCACCGGTCTGCTCACGACGCCGCTGCGCGACCGCTTCGGCGTCTGGCAGCGCCTCGAGTACTACGAGACCGGCGAGCTCGCCCAGATCGTGCGCCGCTCGGCCGGCATCCTCGGTGTCGCCGTCGACGACGCCTCCGCGGCCGAGATCGCGGGGCGCTCGCGCGGCACGCCGCGCGTCGCCAACCGCCTGCTCCGCCGCGTGCGCGACTTCGCCGAGGTGCGCCACGAGGGCACCGTCGAGCTCGAGATCTGCCTCGCCGCCCTGAAGCTCTTCCAGGTCGACGCCGAGGGCCTCGACCGGCTCGACCGCGAGATCCTCTGTACGATCGCGCAGAAGTTCGACGGTGGCCCGGTCGGCGTCGAGACCCTGGCGGTCGCGCTCGGCGAGGAGGCCGACACGCTCCAGGACGTGTACGAGCCGTATCTGATCATGCAGGGCTTCCTCAAGCGCACGCCGCGCGGTCGCGTGCTGACCCGTACGGGCTTCGCCCACTGCGGCATGAAGGCGCCGGGGGAGGGCGGGACGCTCTTCGAATGAGCCCCCGGAGGCCCCGGCGCCGGGGGTGGGCCGCGAGTGCTCCGCCGACACGGCGAGGGCGGCCCGACGGCCGCCGCCGCGACTATAATCGGCTCGTGGACTCACTTCTCCTGCACATCTGTTGCGGCCCGTGTGCGACCGTCGCCGTGCCCGCTTGGCGCGAGCGCGGCCTCGAGCCCGCGGGCTGGTTCCACAACCCGAACATCCAGCCGGCGGCCGAGGCCGAGCGCCGCCTCGAGAGCCTGCGGCGCTACGGTCGCGCCGCCGGCCTCGAGCTGGTGGTCGAGGATCGATCCCCGGCGTCGGCGTCGTGGGACGCGTGGCTCTCGGGTCTCGCTGAGGCAAGCCCCGAGGAGCGCTGCCCCGTCTGCCTCGGTCTGCGTCTCGACGCGGCCGCCGCGGCCGCCGCGAGGCTCGGCTTTGCGCGCTTCTCGACGACCCTGAGCGTCAGCCCCTGGCAGCGCCACGATCTCATCCGCGCCGCGGGCGAGGCCGCCGCGGCCGCACACGCGGTCGCCTTCGTCTACCTCGACCTGCGCGAGGTCTACCGCGAGAGCTACACCGAGAGCCGTCGCCTCGACCTGTACCGCCAGCCCTACTGCGGCTGCGCAGCGAGCAAGTGGGAGTCCTGGCACCAGCGCGCGGCCCGGCGGCGAGCGCGAGCCGCGGTAGTGGCCGCGGGGCAGTCTGCGGACGGGCGGCTCGAGCCGCCCGAAGATGACCAGCGGTCGCACGGCTCGCGCGGTGAGGGCCAGACGTCACGCGGCTCGCGCGGCAAGGGCCAGACGTCGCGCGGCGCGCCCGCAGAGGGTCCGTGAGCGCGACCCACTCCGCCTACGACGAGAC
>JAFGAW010000091.1 GCA_016933475.1 Thermoleophilia bacterium | reverse complement strand
GCCGACCTCGTGCAGCTCACCGTCGGGGAAGACATAGTGACCGACGAACGAGTTGCGCTTCAGGCCGCGACTGCCGCGCGGCCGGCAGATGCCGTGGTTGAGGAGACGTCCGCCGGGGCGCAGGAGCCAGTGGAGGCGGCCGAAGTACTCGGCCAGCCGGGCCTTGCCCACGTGCTCGAACATCCCGATGCTCGAGATCGCGTCAAAGGGGCCGTCCCTCACATCGCGGTAGTCCTGGAGGCGGATCTCGACGCGGTCGCCGAGGCCGGCGGCGGCGATCGCGTCGCGCGCGTACTCGACCTGACGCCGCGACAGGGTCACCCCGAGGGCCTGCACGCCGTAGTGCTCGGCGGCGTGCAGGGCCATGCCGCCCCATCCGCAGCCGACATCGAGGAGTCGCATACCCGGGCGCAGGCCGAGCTTGCGGCAGATCAGGTCGTACTTCGCCCGCTGCGCGTCGGCGAGCGGGGTCTCGGGCGTGGCGAAGTAGGCGCACGAGTAGGTCATCGTCTCGCCGAGGAAGAGCCGGTAGAAGTCGTTGGAGACGTCGTAGTGGTGGGCGATGGCCTGGGCGTCGCGGCTCCGGGAGTGGCGCCGCCCGCGGAGGCGCGCCTCCTCGGGCGGCGGCTCAAGGGGCGGGCCGAGCGCGCCGCAGGCGCGCGCGGCCGCGACGAGCCGCCGCCCGCCCTCGAGGCGCGCCCTCAGTCCCTCCGGGCGGTCGGTCGAGGAGAGGAGTCCCTCGAACCTGAAGAGCGAGTAGATGTCGCCCTCGACGTCGACCTCGCCGGCGACGTACGCGCGGGCCAGGCCGAGCTCGTTGGGCTGCCAGAGGATGCGGCGCACTGCGTTCGGTGACGAGATCACGATGGTAGCGCCGTTGCTCGCCGCCGGGGCGCCGCCGGGGCGGGCGGCGCCAGAATCGGCGGCGCCAGAATCGGTGGCGCCTGAGTCGGCCGCGCCCGGATCGGCCGCGCCCGGATCGGCCGCGCCCGGATCGGCCGCGCCCGGATCGGCGGCCGGCGCGATCTCAGTGTCGTCCCAGAGACGCAGGCACAGGGGAGGGTCACCACCGCAGAGGTGGCGCACGAGGGGCAGCAGCGCTTCGGCGGCGCTGGACATGGAACGAAATATATCTAATCCGGCGCCCTCGAGTCGCGCCTCCGGCTCGCAGCATCGTCCGGACCTTGGGTGCAGGGAGGACTCTGCGCGCTCGACGCGACCAGAGCAGAGGCGGGAGTCCACGCAACGCTTCATCACCATCCGCACCGGACCGGCCAAGGATGAGGATCTCGGCGCTCTTGTCAAGGATCAGGACCTCGGCACTCTTGCCAAGGATGAGGATCTCGGCACTCTTGCCAAGGATGAGGATCTCGGCACTCTTGCCAAGGATGAGCATCTCGGCACTCTTGCCAAGGATGAGCATCTCGGCACTCTTGCCAAGGATGAGCATCTCG
>JAFGAW010000090.1 GCA_016933475.1 Thermoleophilia bacterium | reverse complement strand
GTCCAACCCGTCCACCGTCGTGTCATCAGTCTCCTCCGCTCCGAGCTCGCTGACACTCTCTGTCGTATAGACGGCGACGGCAAAGAGAGTTGGAGTATAACACAGGTGACGCAAGAATGCCAATCTGCGCGCACGATGTCACGGCTTTGCACAGCTCTGCTCGTGGTGGCATGGGCCGCGATGGAGCGGCAGCCAGCGCGCAGGGGGAGATTGCTTCGGCCCAAAGGGCGGGGCTCGCAATGACAGGGGGTGGGAGTGTTCACGATGCGCTTCCCTCGCAACGCAGCGCCGGCGGCACCTGCTGGGTGATGCAGTGGATGCCGCCGCCGCCGAGCAGGATCTCGCGCGCCGGCACGGGGACGATGTCGCGGCCGGGCAGCAGCGCGGCGAGGGCAGCAAAGGCCGGCGCGTCGTGGCGGCTGCCGAACGCCGGGACGATGGCGGCGCCGTTGCAGGGATAGTAGTTGACGTAAGAAGCGGCGAGGCGCTGCCCGGCGTCGCGCCGGGCGGTGCCTGGCGCGCGGTCGACGCCCTCGGCCTCTTCTACTGTGATGTGTTGTGGCTCCGGCAGATGCAGGCGGTGCACCTCGATCTGCCTGCCGCGCGCGTCTGTCGCCGCCCGTATCAGCTCCTCGGCCTCGCGGCAGACGTCGTAAGCTGGATCGGCGTGGTCGTCGGTCCAGGCCAGCACGACGGCGCCGGGACGGACGAAGCAGCAGAGGTTGTCGACGTGCCCGCCCGTCTCGTCGCCGGGCAGGCCGCGCGGCAGCCAGAGGACGGCGTCGACGCCGAGGTAGGCCCTGAGCACCGCCTCGACCTCTGCCTCGTCGAGGCCGGGGTTGCGGTTTGGATCGAGCAGGCAGGGGCGGGTGGTGAGGAGCGTGCCCTCGCCGTCGACGTGGAAGGCGCCGCCCTCGAGCACGAGATCGGCCTGGTAGCGGTCGACCCCCTCGATCTCGAGCACCTTCTGTGCGACGAGCGCGTCGTGGTCCCACGGGAAGTAGAGGCCGCCCGCCAGCCCGCCCCAGGCGTTAAAGCGCCAGTCGATGCCGCGCACGCCGCCTGCGCCGTCCACGACAAAGGCCGGGCCGGTGTCGCGCACCCAGGCGTCGTCGGACGAGAGCTCGACCAGGCGCACGGCGGGGGGCAGCATGGCCCGGGCGTTGAGGTACTGGCGGTGGGACACGCCGACGGTGACAGGCTCAAAGCGGGCGACCGCCGCGGCGACGGCGGCAAAGGCGCGCTGCGCCGGCCTGGCGCTGAGGCGCCAGTTGTCGGGCCGCTCGGGCCAGAGCATCCAGCACCCGGCGTGGGGCGCGGTCTCGGCGGGCATGAAAAAGCCGTCGTCGCGCGGTGTGCCGTGCAGCGTCGCCACCGGTCGCGCTCCCTATGCCGGCGGGTGCGACATGCCGGCGCTCGTCTCGCGCAGCGTGTCGTCGAGGCGGTCGAGCACGGCGTCGATCTGGGTGCGGGTGATGACCAGCGGCGGCTCGATGCGCACCGTGCGGGCGTTGGTGAGGGTGCCGGCGACGAGCACGCCCCGCTTAAAGAGGCCGGCGGCGACGCGGTAGCCGGTCTCGGCGTCGTGAAAGTGCTGGCCGATCATCAGCCCCAGGCCGGTGATCCGGTCGTAGATGTGCGGGTAGCGGGTGGCGAGCCCCTCGAGCTGCTGCTTAAAGTAGGCGCCCTCGACGGCGGCGCGCTCCCAGAGGCGCTCTTCCAGGATCACTTGCAGGGTGGCGATGGCGGCGGCACAGGCGAGGGGGTTGCCGCCGGTGGTGTTGGTGTGCATGAAGGGGTTTGGCTCCATCAGCACCTG
>JAFGAW010000089.1 GCA_016933475.1 Thermoleophilia bacterium | reverse complement strand
GTCGTCGACCATCTCCAGGTAGCGCGGCTCGAACACGTTGAGCGGCAGCGTGGCGCGCGGCAGCAGGATCGCCCCCCGCAGCGGAAAAATGGGAATGCGAGGCGGGAGGTCTGCGGGGCGCCGGTAGCGATCGGTCGATGACAAGGGCCTTTATCCTTCCCGGCTCGAGCGGCCCATCATGAGAACAGGAGCGACGCCAGGCGCCGGCGCCCGTCGATCGTGGCCTCATCCTTCGGTCCCCAGGCGTCGAATAGCTGCACGAGCTGCTTGCGGGCACCCTGGTCGTCCCAGTTGCGGTCGCGGCGCACGATCTCGAGCAGGTGGTCGACCGCCTCGGCCTTGCTGTTGCGCGCGGCGAGCGCCACGGCGAGCTCGAAGCGCGCCTGGTGGTCGGCGGGGTTTTCCTTGAGCCGTGCCTCGAGCGCGTCGCGGTTGTCCTCCTGGCCCGCCTTGCGGGCGAGTTCCAGCGCCGCCCTGACGCCCTCCACCGCCGCGACGTTCTTGGCGTCCGGCGGCACCAGCGCGATCATCTGCTCGGCGCGCTCGACGTCGCCCGTCTGCAGGTAGCAGCGTGCAAGGCCGGCGAGCGCCACGGGGTCATGCTTGTTCTGCTGCAGCACGGCCGCAAAGATCTCGGCCGCGGTCTGCACGTCGCCCTGCTGCTGCGCCTCCTCGGCGCTGGCAAGCACGTCGGCGAGGTCCTCCTCGGCGTCGTCCGTCAGGATGCGGTCGATGAAGGCGCGGATGGCGGTCTCCGGCTGCGCCCCCATGAAGCCGTCGAGGGGGCGCCCGTCGCGGAAGGCGTAGACTGTCGGCAGCGACTGGACGCGGAGCTGCGCGGCGATGGTCGGATGCTCATCGACGTTCAGCTTCACCAGGCGCACCTTGCCGCCATAGCCCGTGACGATCCGCTCGAGGATGGGGGCCAGCGTCCGGCAGGGCGCGCACCACGGCGCCCAGAAGTCGACCAGCACCGGCACGGTGCGCGACGCCTCGATGAC
>JAFGAW010000088.1 GCA_016933475.1 Thermoleophilia bacterium | reverse complement strand
CGACCTCGGCCTGAGATGCTGCCGCGCCTCCGCCACGGAGCCGAAGAGCGGCGAGCCGTCCGCGTTCGCGAGGCAGTGCCCCAGGAGAACGAAGAGCGCGTCCGCGCCCTTCTCCTTCGGGATCGCCGCCATCTCGTCGGACATGTCGATGCCCTGATCGGCCGGCAGCTCGCGGACGTAGACGGCTCCGCCCCACTCCGGGACCTCGACCCGCTCGAGGCCGAGGTCCTTCGCCGCGTCGAGGTCGGCCAGCGTCAGCGTACGGCTCGCGGGGGTCGTCGGTTCCATCTCAGAGCACGATCCCGAGGACGACGACGTCGTAGGTCACGGTCGTGTCGGCACCACCGTTTGCGACTTGCAGAATGTCGCCGGTGTCCGCAGTGACCGCGATCCCCGCCGTCGCCGGCGCCGTGAAGACGAACACGCCCCCCGGCTGAATCGAGACGGTCGTCGTCGCCGCAGATAGGAACGGGATCGAGTTCGCGTCGCCGCCCACGACGACGTTGTTCGTGTTCCCGCTGGAGGCGGAGACGATGATCGCCCGGATCTTCGACGGAGCGATCGCGGTCCCGAAGGCATCGGTCAGTCCGCCCCCCGAGAAGTCGAGGTCCTCCGTCGTCGACGCCGCGATCGTGCGCCGGTCGCTCCATACGGTGTTCGCCTGCCCGGCGCCCGTGCCGTCGGCGAACTCGATCAGCCTTTGCAAAACGAGCGGCGCCTCGGCGCTCGCGAGTCCCGGCGTGTCCGTCAGCTTCGCCTTGACCGTCAGATTGACCGAGGACGCCAGGCTCGCGGCCCCCACGTCCCCGCCCTGGAAGAGCCCGACCCCCACGATCGCCAGCATGGCCGCGAAGATTGCGAGATAACGTCGCTTCATGTCTTCTCACTCCTCCCGCCGCCCGTGGCGGCGAATCCGAACCCGAGCCCCGGGGGAGGCCCCTCCGTAAAGCGTCGAGACGCTTCCCCTCGGCCCGTCCTGCGATCCTGCGGTCGCGTCTGGCACTAGGCCCCTCCGCGCCCCCGAAACGGCGCCCCTGCGCCCGCCTACTCGTTCTGCATCACGATCGCGCCGTCGATCGTGAGGGCGAAGGCGAACTGGAGCGCGGCGTCGACCGGCGCCTCCTGCGGGTCGATCAACTGCACGCGCGCCGGGAAGGTCCACTTCGGCAGGCCGTCGGGCGGGAACTCGATCCGCCAGTTCCGCTTCTTGTTGTCGAGCAGGTCGCGAACCATCCCGGCCCCGCCCTCCGCGCTCGAATGCGTCGGGTCGGTCGGGAGCCAGTTCGCGGTCCCCGTCACCTGGCCCTTGCGGAGCATGCCGAGGATTTTCGCCTCGCCCGACGTCACGGCCTCGTTGTGACTCGTAACCTCGATCTCGTTCCGCGAGAGCTGCGGCGGCTTGAGCGTGACCAGCTCCGCGACCGCGACGAACTGCTCCGGCGTCGCGCCATCCCCGGCCTTGAGCAGGATGCCGGTTGCACTGATTGCGTCGGACATGTCCCTATGCCTCCTCTTCGATCACGAGCGGCGCCCCGTCCGAGCCGAGGATTCGACTCTCGCGAACCGCCGGCGCCGGCGTCGCATGCGTCGCTTCGTGCTTCAGCACGGCCGCCAGGTTCCCGACGCGCTCGTACCGCCCGCACACCCGGCAGCGATAGACCGGTTGGCCCGACCACGTGAAGTCCGGCGCCCGATCCTCGGCCGGAGCCTCGCCCGCCGGCACCGGTTCGGCCGGCTCCGGCGCGACCGCTGGCGACTCCCCGAAGAGCCGCTCCCGCACGGCCTCGCGCACCTCCACCGCGACCGCGTCCCGCACGGCCTCGACGGCCTCCTCGACGTGCGCGGTGTGCCTCTTGCGGCTCATGCGTCCACGTCCTGATTCGTGACCGCGATGAGCGCCTCGTAGGCGGCCCGCGCCATCGCCTCGGCCGCTGTCGGCGAGAGCGCGGTCACCACCACGCGCGCCCCCGGCCGGCGGTACGCCCCGCGGCCTTCCGTGTGCGTCCCGATCGGCGCCGCGCCCGGGTCGCTCTTCACGTGCAGATACGGCCCATCGCCGTCCGGGATCGACGCAACCGAGCCCGAGAGGATGTTCGTCCCGCGCGTGCCGACGCCCGCCGCCTCGAGGATCGACGCCAGCTCCGCGACGAAGGTCGTCGAGTGCCGCTTCGTCGCGACGACGTTGAAGATCCATTGCGAGCGACCCGCGGCGTCCTCGCCGATGTCGTACGGCTCGCCGCCCGCCGGCGCGATAGAGAGATAGCGCGTCGCCATCACACGGCCTCGCGCAGGTCGATCTTGGCCCCGATCGCCGCGGCGGCCCGGCCGGCGGCCTCGGTCAGGGTCGAGAGCATGAAGTTGGATTGCGTCTTGTGCGTCGCGTGGACGCGCGCGGCGTATGGCACGTCAGGCCCGCCGGCGAGTAGCGTGATCCGGAGGTCCTCCTTCTTCCCGCTCACCATCGCCTTGACGCGCTCGCTCCGTTGCAGCCGGCCCGTCTTGCGCGGAGTCCGCGCCTGCATGACGGGGACGAGTTCCTCGCCATACTCCAGCAGCGCACGGCGCGCGACCTTCCGCATTCCCTTGTCGCCGGCGACGCGCTCGAGTCGGCGGACCATCTCCCGGTCCCCGGCCATCTGCGTCTTGACTGCGACTCTCGCCATGTCGCTACCCGATCCACACCACGCGCGCGAAGGGCGCCCCGGTGTCGGGGTTCGCCGCCACCGCCTCGACCTCGACGATCGGTCCCGAGAGCCCGCTCGGGAGCGTGAGGCGATCCCGAAGCGAGACGGCCGGAGGCGCCTCCCCCGAGGCGGACGGCATGAGAACGACGCACGCCTTCGCGTTCACAACGCGCCCGTCCGGCCCCATGCGCTGCTGCGCGCCCTCGTTCACGAGTGCGGAGAGCGTCACCCCGTCCGCGACCTCCGGCTCGCCGGCGAGATCCTGACCTCGCCAGGCCCGCCAGACGATAGGGACATGTAGGGACTCGACCCCGAGCCGCGCGGCCTCTACGGCATCCGCGAAGACTGAGCCGAGCCCCCCCATCGCCTCACCGCGTCAGCGGACGACGCCGTCGAGACGCGCGGGCCCGGTCGTGTCGGCGGACGCCGCCGCGGCCACCGCGACGCCGCAGAGCGTGTTCGCGCCCGCAGTCGTCGTGAGCGCCTTCGTGCCCGCCACGTAGTAGAGCGGCTCGCCCTCGGACCACGTCTCCCCGGCCGTCTTCGCGGCCGTGATGACGCCCGCGACGAGTGCCGTGAAGAGCGCCGCCGCGTCGGCCGTGATGAGCGCGCACACGATCAGCGAGCCCACCTTGTAGAGCGTCCCCGACACGACGCCGCCTCCCGGCGCCGTCAGCGTCAGGACCTCGCCTTCCTGCCTGAAGTTTTCCAAGCCCCTTCTCCCTTTCTCCGCGTGCCCCCTACACGCGGACGACGCCGTCGAGGCGCACGCGGCCGACCGTCGGCGAGGTCGCCGCGATCCCGGTCGACGGGACGACGGTCACCGTGTCGGTCGTCGCCGAAGCCGCCGCTCCGACGAGCGCGTCGATCGCCGCCGCGAGATTCGTCGCCGCGACGTCGTCGCTCGTCTCCGAGGTCCAGTCGGTACCCTCGGTCAGCACGTGGGCGGTCCCGTTGATCGTCACCGTCACGGTCGAGTGGTCCGTGTGGAGCTGCGCGTAGTCGAGGACCTGGAGCGTCATCCCCGAGATCAGCAGGTCGGACGGATCGGCGCTCGTCGCGAGCGCCACGACGACCGTCGCGATCGGCGGGACGGCCGCGCCCACGAGCGTGTTTCCGCCGCTCGTGGTCGTGATCTTCTTCGCGGCGTCGTCCCAATACAGCTTGACGCCCTCCGTCCACGCGTCGTCCGCCTTCGGCAGGTCGACGATCCCCTTGACGAGCGCGTTGAACTTCGCGGCGGCGACTGCGGACTTCGTCGCGACGGCCAGCAACGAGCCGATCAGGTACGCCGTCCCGCTCACGACGTCGCCCACGGGCGCCGTCAGCTCGATCACCCGGCCCGGCTCAATCGAAGTCTTCATCAGCGGTCCCCTCAGTCCGTCTCACGACCCCGGGAGGTCGGACCGCGGCGCCTTGCCGCGGCCCGAGGATCTCCCCTCAGTGCGTCACGCCTACGCGCCGGCGTTCTTGTAGATCGCGCGCCAGTCCGCGGCCTTGAAGGCCACGTCCAGCCGGCACCGGAACTTCAGGCCGTCGACGTCGAAGCCCTCCTGTTGCCGGAGGTCCGGCCCGCTCTGCCCGTCGAGCGTGCCGTAGTACAGGACGGGCGACTGCTCGACGCCGCACGCCAGGTACCACGCGGTCGTGCTGCTTCCGTCGAGGCGCGGCTCGACGACCACCACGAGCGGCGTCCGGCCGTTCTGAGCGAACGGGTTCGCCTTCGCGTTGTCGGCCGGCGTGATGACCGTCACATACTGGTCCGCGATCGTCTCCTTCGTCGCCGGGACGATCAGGTAGCGCGGCGAGAGGTTCAGCGGCGTCGCGCCGTCGATCCCCTTCTGGAGCCGCATCAGCTTCCGGCCCACGCCGAGGGAGTCGACCGAGATCGCGGTCCCGCTCGACGTGTAGTTGCCGTGGTTCGCCGAGTCGAAGAGCGAGTTCCCGTCGCCCATCGTCGGATTGGCCGTCAGGCACGCCCAGGCGAGATCGCTCTCCTTGTCCCGCGCCTTCCGGCCGAACGCCGCCGGGATCTCGCCGAACGCGTTCAGGTCGTCGTTGATGAGCGCCGCGCGAGTGATCGAGAAGACCTTCCCGTAGGTCTTGAGCTGGACGGTCTCCTTCGCCTCGGTGATCGTCCCCTCGGTGAACTCGCCATGCTCGAGGATCTCCTCGAGCGCCGGCGCGTCGCCGACCTGGAGCTGTCGCGACGGCTTGAAGTCCGACAGGTTGATCGGCTTCGCGATCACCAGCCACGTCTGCGGCGCCGCCTCGTAGGCCGAGCGCAGGTTCTTGTGCGCCACGTCCTCGAGCAGATACGGGAAGTCCGAGGTCGTGTGCATGCCGCCGCGGGAGAGCATCGCGTCGACCAGCTCCGAGCGGCTCATCCGCGTCACCCGGACGCCCCGCGCGTTCAGGAACGCCCGCCCGATGTCGAGGACGGTCATCCCGCGATAGGGACGGCCGATGTCCTCGAGCGAGTGCCGCTCGGGGGCGATCCGGTGGAGCAACGCGTTCGCGATGCCGGCCCGCGCGTGGACGAGCGGGTCATCCCCGACCTCGACCACGGGCCCGCGCTCGCGATGCTCCGGGCCGGAGCCGTCACGCGTCGCGATCTCGGCCAGCACGCGCCGCTGCGCCTCGACGAGCGACACCTTCTCCTCGATCAGCTTCCGCCCGAACGAGGACGGCAGGCGGCCCGCCTCCACCGCGCTCAGGATGCCGGCGGCGCGCTCGGCCTCCGCGGCGACGCCGAGGTCGCGCTCGGTCGGCTCCGGTGGGTCCTTCGGCGCCTGGCGCTCGGGCGGCTGGACGAGCGCCGGAGGCTCGACCACGAACTCGGACTGCTCGTCGGTGCGCTTCTGCATGTCTCTCTCCTCTGCCGTGCGGGTTCCCACGATCTCGCACGGGTTCATGTCCTTCGGCTTCTCGCCGCGGACCTTCGCGCCGTCGTCGGCGCCCATCGGCACGGCGGAGATTTCGTACGGCTCCCAGTCGACGGCGTGACGCCGCTCCGCCTTGCCGCCCTCGGCCGCGGTCACCTCGTACTTGTGAACGTGATAGCCGACCGACACGTGACGGATGATCCCGTCGCGGACGTCCTGCCAGATCGGATCAACGTCCGCCCGCTTGCTGAAGCGGACGCTCGCGACCGCGCGGCCCGCCGAGATCGTCGCCGACCCCGGCTCGACGACCCCGATCACGTTCCCGAGGTCATAGGACGAGTGCGCGTTGAGCAGCGGCGCCGAGTTGTTCAGCCGCTCGAGCCGAACGTCCTTCGGATCGAGGCTCAGCGTCTCGATGTATCGCTCCCCGGTGAACCAGTCGACCCGCTCGACCGGAGCGCCCGTGCTGAAGATGATCTCGGCAGTCCGTGATGCTTCGTCGACCTTGTCCGCTGCGACCTCGGCCCGCAGCACGAGAGCCGGCATTTCGACGGTTCGCGCGTCGGTGGACTTCGCCATGTTGGGAGCATCCGCGCCACCGCGAGGCGCGGGAAGTTGTCTTTTCGTCAACGGGGGGAGGTCGCGCGTCGGGACGGCGGGCGCGCCGGGCGATCGGAGCCAACCCAACCCATTGAGAGCCCGAAAGATGGCGGCGACGCGTTGCTTCGTGATGCCGCAGCGTCGCGCGACGTACGATGCCGGCGCCGGCTCGCCGAGCGCCTCCCAATAGTGCGAGACCGCCGCGAACGCCTCGAGCTGGCGCGCAGTCGGCCCTGGCACCATCAGCAGCCCTCGAGGAACCCGAGCGCCGCCAGCCAGCCGCGGCGGTAGCACGTCCGGCTGTGCGGCGCGCGATCCGACGCGAAGATCACGCCGTCATGCGCGCCGGCGTGGACCCTCGCCAGGAACTCGCCCTCGTCGTCGCCGACCGGCCCGAGCTGCCGGAGCGCTGCCCGCCAGCCGCGGCGGAAACAATCGCGGCAGTAGGGCGCCCGGTCCGACGCGAGGATCGTCTCGTCGAGATGCGCCGCCCCGAGGCGCTCGCGAATCGCCCCGAGCCGCTCCGCCTCGCCGACGGGCGCGGGAATGCCGCGATCGACGAGGTCGAGGTCCCGCTCCTGGTGGTCGACCTCGACCGGATCGACCATGCGCCGCGTCCGCCGCGCGCGACTCATCGCCGCCCCCGGGCGGATCGGCGGCCCTTGGACGGACGAGCCGGACGAGCCGGCTCCCCGTCGTCCTTCTCGTCGTCGCCCCCTTCGTCGTCGCCCTCGCCCTTCTCGTCCCCGTCGTCCTTCTCGTCGTCGCCCTCGCCCCCGGCGCCCCCCACCGCCCCGCCGGCCGGCGCGTTCGGGTCCCGCGGCGGAGGCGGTTCGGTGCTCATCTGCATGAGCCCTTGCTGCGTCGTCTTCCGAGGATCGCTGTCGAGGATGATCCCGAGCCGGTCCAGCCGCTTGTTGTCCTCCGCCATCTCGTCGAGCAGCTCCTCGGGGTCATACCCGCGCTCGCGGATCGCCTCCGAGAGCGACATGAGCCCCGACCGCACGTTCCGCTGGTACGCGAGCCCTTCCTTGTCCGGCTCGATCATCGGCATGGGTTGCGGCGACCAGCCCGCACGCGCCGGCGCGTTGCGGACCCCGACGATCGCCGCCGCCTCCATCGCCCAGGACCAGACGGGATCGCAGAGCTGAGGGATCAACATCCCCCACCGCCAGCGCTCGACCCGCGCCCAATGGCGCAGGCGCGACATGCGCGCGCTTGAGAAGTTGACGTTGCTGTAGTCGCCGGTCTGATCCTCGTACGAGATCCCGAGCCCGCACGCGATCGCCCGGTGCGTCGTCTTCGAGTAGTCGGCGAATTCCCGCACCGTTGGCGGGTTCACCACGTCGACGGAGCGGCCCGGCGGGAGGTTCGCGATCATCCCCGGCTCGAGCGAGTCGATCAGGCCCGCGACGTCGCTCGTGTCCTCGGCCTCCCCGACCGGAGCGGACGAGCCGTCGACGTCGCTCGTCACCACGGCGAGGCACGCCGCGATCTTCTGCTTCATCAGCGTCGCGTCCTCGAACTCGTCCTCGTCCTTGAACTTCAGGAGGACGGGCGCGAACCACGAAACGCCGCGGAGTTGTTGCGGCCGGTCCTGGCGGTAGACGTGGAGGACCGATTCGGCCGGCACTCGCCGCGATCTCATCGTCGGCATGAGCGCCCCGCCCGGATGCTCCGGAAAGAGCCAGTAAGCGACCCGCTTCCCGATCACGTTCGTCTCGATCCCGTGGACGATCCGCCCGCCGTTCTGGAGCCGGGGGACCGTCTTCGGCGTGTCGAGATAGTCAGGGTCGAGCACCTCGAGCTGGAGCGGGAGCGGGAGGCCGTCCTCGGGATACCGCGTCCGCTTCCGGACGAGGCACTCGCCCGCGATCGCGACCGTCCGCATGACGAGCCGCTGGATACCGGCGAAGTCCTTCGTCCCCTCGGCGTCGCACGCGGCCGTGCCGGCCCACGCCTCCCACAGCTCGGCCGCCTTCGCGATGCTCGCGGCCGGCACGCCTGGCGCCTTCTTCGGCTTCGCGGCGATCCCCCATCCGACGACGTGGTCCTCGATCGTCGTGACCGCCCCCTCGGCGTTCCCGTTGTTGCGGACGAGGTCATGCGCCGCGGCCCGAAGCTTCTCGATCGCCGGGCCGGCGAGAGCATTCGCGGAGCCGGCCGAACGGTTCCAGCCCTGCGTGCGCCGTCCGGTCGCCGCCGCCTCGTAGTGCCGCGCGACGATCTCCATCGCGGCACGCGCGCGCACGCGCCGGAGCCCGGCCGAGGGCGAGAGGAACGCGATCGCACGGTCGAGCCAGGTGAGAGCCTCCGGCCGGTCGTTTCCCACGTTAGACCCCCTTCCGAGTCGCCGCGAGGCGATACGGCCGCGCCGTGCCGCCGCTCGCGGCGAGCTGCCGCGCCAGCTCCGCCCGTAGCGCCTTCATGTCGGCCGCCGAGCGGAACGTCCACGTCGACGACCCGACCGTGAACGACTGAAGGACTGCGCTCTTCGCGATCGCCGCGTCGAGCCTCTCGAGATCCGCCTGCGTCACTGCCATTCCCTCATCTCCTGAGCCATCCGCTACGCCGCGGCCCGAGCCAACCGGAGCCCCGACGGGGCGCCGGCGTCCCCTTCGGCTCCTGCGGCCCCGCCGCGAGACGCTGCGTCAGCAGCTCGAGGTCCGGGTGCAAGAGCCGGAGCGCCGCCAGCGCGTAGACCGCGCAGTCGAGCGCCTCGTTTCGCGGCCGAGTCTTCCGCCACACCTGAGCCGGGACCCCGCGCGAGAACACGGTCACGAGCCGCTCGCTCGTGAGCTGCGCCGCGAGTTCCTCGTCCGCCCAATCAGCCGCGGGAATGTGGACGTATCCCGGCCCGCGCTCGGTCAGACCGAGCCGCGAGACGATCAGCGCCTTCGCGGCGTCGACGCCGATCGTGTAGAGCGGGACCTTGCGCTTCTCGCGGCCCCACTTCCGCGGCGAGGGCGAGGACACGATCGGCCGCTGCCCGTCGCGCCCGATGATCGCGTAGACACGCCGGGCGCCTCGCCGCGCGACGTAGTCATAGACGAGCGTCGTCCGGTGCCCGGCGGAGTCGACACACGTCGCCGAGATCGGAATCCGCTGTCCGCTCGCGTGGCGATACTCGTGATCGAGGACCTCGTCGAGCATCGCCCACGGCTCCGGCCCGTCCGTGTTCCCGGGGAGAGTCTGCCGGTCGACGAGCCAGGACTCCTCGCCGACGCCCCATCCGGTGACGAGCAGCTCGAGGCGGTCGTCCTGGACGTCGACGCCCATCGTCAGGCAGGCGCCGCCCTCCGGCACGTCGATCCTCCCGCCCTCGACCTCCGGCCCGACCTCCTCGCGCCGCATGAGCAGGACGTGCGGCTCGACGCCCTCCCCCTTGTCCGGCTCGATCGGCTCCCCGAGTGTCGTGTTCTGCCAGGTGTGCATCTCGGCGGAGTCGCCGGCCTTCTGAAGCGCGCGCGCTCGCAGGAACCCCGCGACGATCTCCGCGAGCGACGAGAGCGGCGAGTAGGCTTCCCACAGGTGAAAGGACACGATCGACGGCTCCGTGCGCTCCGCGGTCGGCCTCCACTCCCCGTGACTGAGGATCGCGACCCGTTCCGCGTCGTCGATCCCGTGCCCGCAATGCGGACAGTGAATCCGCGCGGACCTCGGGTCGTCGTTCGCCTTCCACACGTGCCCGAGATTGTCCGGGTCCGTCGGCTTGACGCTCGGCCCGTTCCATCGGACGTTTCGCCACTCGTACGCGAGGAACTCGCCGCACTGCGGGCACGGCACGAAGTAGCGCCTCTGGTCCCCTCGGAGGAACCACTTCTCGATCGTCGAACCCTTGAGCGTCGGAGTCGACGGCATGAAGATCCGTTTGCGGCTCCGATACGTCGTTGTCCGCTTGATCGCGATCGAGAGCGTCGACCCCTCACCCGGCAGTTCCGCCGGGTAGCGGTCGACCTCGTCGAGCACGAGAAGACGGATCGCCCTCGAGGCGAGCGACGCCGCCGAGTTCGCCCCGCCGATCGCGATAAACCCGCCCGTGAACGTCTTCCCGAGGATCGTGTTCGATGAGTCCTTGGCGCGACGCTTGCTCACGCGCTCGCGCAGGATCGGCGACGCCGCGATCACCGTCTCGAGGCGATTCCGCGCGAAGTCCTTCGCCATCGGGTCGACCGTCGGCTCGACGACGAGGATCGGGCACGGGTCGTGTGCTATGTGGTACGCGACCAGGTTGACGGCGCACGCCGTCTTACCCCACTGCGACGACCCCATGACGACAGCCGTCGTGACACCCCGCTCATGGAACACGTCGAGGATGCCCCGCTGGTACGG
>JAFGAW010000087.1 GCA_016933475.1 Thermoleophilia bacterium | reverse complement strand
GCGGTGACCTGCGCGGTCAGGTCGTCGGCGTCGACGCCGAGCCGGTCGGCCACGGCGACCACCAGCTCGGCTTCCTCGTCGTCGAAGTGCTCGCGTGCCAGCTTCCGGAGGCTCGGGGTAGTGAGCATGACCTGCATCTCGCGCACGACGGAGGGATCGGCCAGCTGGCGCTCGAGCTCGCCGACGACGGCGGCGCGCACCGACTCGAGCAGCCCCTCGCCCGCAGGCCGCTCGGCGAGTAGGCGGCCGATCGTGGCGTGCTCGGGTCCGCTGCGGGCCATGATCAGGTCGAGCTTCGACTCGAAGTAGCGGAAGAAGGTACGGGGCGAGACCTCGGCGGCCGCGGCGATGTCCTCGATCGTCGTGGCGTCGTAGCCCTTGTGCTCGAACAGGTCGAGAGCGGCGTCGATGATCGCCTCGCGGGTGCGGAGCTTCTTGCGCTCGCGCAGGCCCTGGGCGGCGTCGACGACCTTCTTCATGGGACCAAGTATGCCCTCCCGTGCCATCTGGCATCCCACTGCCGGGTTTCAGGAGGGTGCAACATGTCACACGACTAGATTTTGGCAGTCTCTTGACTTCTGACAGGAGACTGCCACAATCAGCCGCCATGACCTCCCTCCTCTACCGACTGGGGCGCGCCGGTGTGCGTCGCCGCCGCCGGGCCGTCGCCGTCTGGGCGCTCGTCGCCATCGCGGTGATGGGCATCGCGCAGGCCGCCGGCGGCCAGACCTCCGACGCCTTCGCCATCCCCGGCGTCGAGGCGCAGCACGCGCTCGACGTGCTCGAGGACGACTTCCCGTCCGCCGCAGGCACCTCGGCCCAGGTCGTGTTCACCACCGAGACCGGCACGCTCGCCGATCCCCGGGCCCGGGCCGCCGTCGACGGCGCCGTGGCCGACATCGCGGGCCAGCCCGACGTCGCCGAGGTCGGCGAGCTGCAGCGTTCCCCCGACGGTCGCATCGGCTACGTCGACGTCAGCTACGCCCGCCCGTCGGAGGACATCCGCGACGAGGCCTACCGGCGCCTCGAGGCCACGAGGTCCGCCACCAACGACGCGGGCGTCGTGCGCCTGGAGCTCGGCGGCGACCTGCCCACCGAGGCCGCGTTCGAGGAGCCCAGCGGCCAAGAGGTCATCGGCATCGCGGTGGCGGTCGTCGTGCTCCTCGTCGCCTTCGGCTCGGTCATCGCCATGGGCCTGCCCATCGGCACGGCCCTGCTCGGCCTCGCCACCAGCATCGGCCTGATCACGCTCGTGGCGGCGATCACGGACGTGAACTCGATCGCCCCCGTCATCGCCGCGATGATCGGCCTCGGCGTCGGCATCGACTACGCCCTGTTCATCGTGACCCGCCACCGCGAGAACCTGCGCCTGGGCATGACCGTCGAGGAGGCCGCGGGCCGGGCCATCGCCACGTCCGGGTCCGCGGTGCTCTTCGCCGGCGCCACCGTCGTCATCGCCATCTGCGGGCTGGCCATCGCCGGCATCCCCGCGGTGACCGTCATGGGCCTGATGGCCGCGCTGACCGTGGCGGTGATGGTGGCCGCATCGCTCACGCTGCTCCCCGCCCTGCTCGGCTTCGCCGGGCAGCGCATCGACGCCGTCCGCCTACCCGGCATGCGGGCCGGCGCCGGTGTCGCCACCCGCGAGTCGGTCTGGCACCGCTGGGGCCGCCAGGTGTCGACCCACCCGTGGCGCTACCTGGCCGCGGGCGCGCTCACGCTCGGCCTGCTCGCCGCACCGGCCTTCAGCATGCGCCTCGGCATGACCGACAACGGCGTCAGCCCCACCTCGATGACGACCCGGCAGGCCTACGACCTGCTGGCCGAGGGGTTCGG
>JAFGAW010000086.1 GCA_016933475.1 Thermoleophilia bacterium | reverse complement strand
GCCGGCATGATGCCGAAGCTCAAGGTCGAGCTGCTCGAGCCGGTGCTCGCCAAGGGGCTGCCGCGCGAGGCTGACTACGCGGCGCTCGACGCGCTGGCCGACACGATCGCCGCGAAGCACAAGGACCTGGCGCCGCGGCGGTGACGCCTGCCGCCGGCCACCATCCCGCGGGCGGCGCCGGCCGCCCTCTTGGACGTCGCGTCCCCGCGCCCCTGTGCTGACCGTCCTCACGGGGCTGCTGACGTCGCTCTCGTACGCGACCAGCGACATGCTCTCGCAGAACGTCGCCCGTGCGACCCGGCCGCTGACGCAGATGGTCTGGATCCTCATCACCGGCGCGGGGCTCGTGGTGCCCGTCACCCTGGTGGTACGCGGGCTGCCGAACGACGGCGAGTGGGGCGGCGCCGGGCTCGCAGCGCTCGCCGGCGTGCTCTACTTCTTCGCCCTCTTCTGCCTCTTCCAGGGTCTGCGCGCCGGCGATCTCGGCCTGGTCTCGGCCCTCACCTCACTGCAGGGGGCCTACGTCGCCGTCGCCGTGATCGCCCTCGGGGAGCCGGTGACGCCGCTGCTCGCCGGGGCCCTCGTCCTGTGCGCGGTCGGCGCCGTGCTGACATCCGTCGAGGGGCGCGCCAGGACCACGAGGGGCGCGCCCTGGGCGTTCGCCGCCGGGCTCGTCTTCGCCGGCGTGATGCTCTGCTACAACTACAGCGACATCGATTGGCTCTCGCAGGCGGCGATATCGCGAAGCGTCTCGCTTGCCATCACCCTGCCGGTCGCGCTGCTGACCGGGGGCGTGGCGCTGCCGGCGCGACTGCGCCCCCGCGCCGTCGGCGCCGGGGTCCTCGAGCTCGCCGGCGTGCTGCTCCTGACCATCACCTTCGCCCTGGGGCCGGCGGCGGTCGCCGGGGTGACGACGACCCAGTTCGGGACCTTCGCCGTCGTGCTCGGCGTCGTGCTCCTGCACGAGCGGCCGAAGCCTAATCAGTGGGTCGGTATCTCCGCCGCCATCTTGGGCGTGAGCCTGCTGGCGCTCCTCGTCTAGGTCATCGCGCCGGCGCTGCGGACCGCGCACCGGCTCGCGGCGCGAACTGGCGGCGGTCGCGCATCTGGTCGGCTTGCCCTCCGGCCGCCGATTCTCTTGAATGCTTCACATGGACACGCTTCTCATGCTCGGCAACGAAGCCGTCGCCCGCGGCGCCTGGGAGGCCGGCGTGCACGTCGCGGCCGCTTACCCCGGCACGCCGAGCACCGAGATCGTCACCAGCCTCGCGCGTTACGAGGGCGTCTACGCCGAGTGGTCGACCAACGAGAAGGTCGCCTACGAGGTCGCCTTCGGGGCGTCGATGGGGGGCGCCCGCGCCCTGACGGCGATGAAGAGCGCGGGCGCCAGCGTCGCCGCCGACCCGCTGATCACTTCGGTGTACACGGGGGTCAACGGCGGCCTCGTCGTCTGTCTCGCCGGCGATCCGGGCATGGCCAGCGGCATGACCGAGCAGGACGACCGCTACTTCGGCCGCATGAGCAGCATGCCGATGCTCGAGCCGGCCGACAGTCAAGAGTGCTACGACTTCGTCAAGCTGGCCTTCGAGCTCAGCGAGACCTACGACGTGCCGGTGATGGTGCGCCTCTCGATACAGACGGCGCACCAGAAGTCGATCGTGCGCGTCGGCGAGCGGCAGGCCGTCGAGCGCAAGCCCCCGCACCGCAAGACCGAGAAGTACAGCCTGCTGCCGCGCTTCTCTCGCCCCATGCACCGCAGCCTGATCGAACGCTTCGAGCGACTGACCGGGTACGCGGAGGCGACCGCCGCGTCGGGCGAACTGGCGCGGGTCGAGCCGGGTGCCGCGCTGCCCGGATCGGAGGGCTCGGGCTGGGTGCCCCTCGCCGAGGGCGGCCACACGCGCATCGGCGTCGTGGCCGCTGGCGCCGCCTGCATCTCGGCCAAGGAGGCGCTGCCCGGGGCGGCCTTGCTCAAGCTCGGCATGATCCACCCGCTGCCGGTCGAGGCCGTGCGCCGCTTCGCGGCGACCGTCGACCGGCTCTTCGTGGTCGAGGAGCTCGAGCCGTACCTCGAGGAGCAGCTCCTCGCCGCCGGCATCTCCTGCGAGGGCAAGCGCTGGTTCCCGCAGTGGGGCGAGCTCACGCCGGTGCGCGTCGGGCGCGGGTTCGTCGAGGCGGGACTCGACCTGCCGCGCTGGGCCGAGGAGAAGGCCGCGGAGGACGACTCCGTGATCCCGCGGCCCCCCGTCCTCTGCACCGGCTGCCCGCACCGCGGCATGGCGCGGGCGATGAAGAAGCTCGACCTCGACGTGCACGGCGACATCGGCTGCTACGACCTCACCACGCTGCCGCCGGTCGAGCACATGCACTCGGCCTTCGAGATGGGGGCGAGCATCCCTATCGAGCAAGGGTTCACGCGTGCCGGCGGCGGCGAGCACGGGGGCTCGATCGCCGTCATCGGCGACTCCACCTTCCTGCACTCGGGCATCACAGGGCTGCTCAACGCCGTCCACCAGCGCACCAACGTCACGGTGCTGATCCAGGACAACCGCATCACCGCCATGACCGGCGGGCAGACGAACCCGCACAACGAGCGCACGCTGGCGGGCGTCGACACGAAGCCCGTCGACCTGGCGGCGATCTGCCGCGCGCTCGGGGTCGAGCACGTCGCGGTGGTCGACCCCTACGACTACCAGGCGTGCCTGGATGCGCTGAAGGCCGGCCTCGCCTTCGACGGGCCGGCCGTCATCATCACGAACCGCCCGTGCATGCTCTTCCCGAGCAAGGCCGCCGGCCTCGGCGCTTTCGCCGTCGACGAGGAGCTCTGCAACGCCTGCCAGCTGTGCATGTCGCTCGGCTGCCCGTCGCTGCACCACGTCGAGGCGACGCACAAGGGGCGCCACAAGGTCGCGATCGACACCGACACCTGCGCCGGGTGCTCGCTCTGCGAGCAGCTCTGCGGGACGGGGGCGATCAGGCGGGTCGACGCGTCAGACCCGGAGGGCGCGTGATGAGCGCTGCGTGGATGACGAGCGGCGTCGCGGCTCCCGCGGGCTGGGCGACTGCGACGGCGACCGCAGTCGGAGGGCCCTCGTGAGCGCTGCCCACACCGCTACCGGGGAGGCCGCCGCCCGGCACTACGCCGGCGGGGCAGTCGACGACATCATGGTCGTCGGGGTCGGCGGCCAGGGCGTGATCGTGGCCGCCGCCGTCATCGCCGACACGGCGATGTTGCACGGCGGCCTCGAGGTGAAACTCAGCGAGACGCGCGGCATGAGCCAGCGCGGCGGCAGCGTGAGCTCGCACATCCGAGTCGGCGAGCGCGTCGTCGCCCCGAGCATCAGCCCCGGCGAGGTCGACTACCTGCTCGCCTTCGAGGCGGCCGAGGGGCTGCGCGTGGCCCCGTCGCTCACGCCCGGCGGCGTCGCCATCGTCAACACGCAGCAGATCGTTCCGCCGCTGGCCTCGACCGGCATCGCTTACCCGTTCGATGCCGTCGAGCGTCTCGCGGCCGGCCACGCGCACGTCACGCCCGTCGACGGCAACGCCGTCGCCGAGGGCATCGGCGACGTCAAGGTCGCCGGCATCGTGCTCGTCGGCGCGCTCGCGGTGCACCTCCCCTTCGCCGTCGAGACCTGGGAGCGGGCGCTCGAGCGCAACGTGCCGCCGAAGTGGCTCGAGATGAACTTCGCCGCCTTCGCGGCCGGGCGCAAGATCGGTGCCGGGGACGGCGCTTGAGCGCGATTCGCGGCGAGCCGTTCGCGGACTCTCGGCCGCTCGGCGTCGCCGGGCGGGCAGCAGGGCTGGCGTGAGCGCGTCGCGGGTCGCGGCCCACGAGCGCCAGTACTTCGACGACGCTCACGAGACGCTCGAGCCCGGCGCCCTGCGGGCGCTCCAGCTCGAGCGTCTTCAGCGCGTCGTCGCCCGCGCGTACGAGCGCAGCGCGGCGTATCGCGACCTCTGCCGCGCGGCCGGCGTCGTGCCGAATCACATCTGCACGCTGGACGACGTGCGCCGCCTCCCCTTCCTCGAGAAGGCGGCGCTGCGCGACGCCTACCCCGCCGGCCTCCGCACCTGCGGCCTCGACGAGATCATCGAGGTGCACAGCACCTCGGGGACGACCGGCAAGCCGACGCCGATCTGGGCGACGCGCGGCGACATGGACGCCTGGGCCGAGCGCAATGCACGCACGATGTGGATGGTCGGCCTGCGACCCGGCGACCTGCTGCAGAACTGCTTCGGCTACGGCCTCCCGACCAGCATCGGGCTCCAGTACGGCGCCCAGCACGCCGGCATCGGCGTCGTGCCCGCCGGCATCGGGCGCCACGAGCTGCTCATCGACCTCATCGTCGACCTCGGCGTCACGGCGGTCTGCACGACGCCGTCCTACGGTCTCTTCCTCGCAGACAAGGCGCTCGAGCGCGGCATCGACCTGCCGCGCGACTCGCGGCTGCGCGTCGGCGTCTTCGGCGCCGAACCTTGGCCCGAGTCGGGGCGCGAACGGCTCGCCGCCGCCCTCGGCGTCGATGCCTTCAACGAGTACGGCATGGGCGAGTTCCTGGGGCCGGGAATGGCCGCCGAGTGCCCGGTCAAGCGCGGCATGCACGTCTGGTCCGACCACCTGCTCGTCGAGTGTGTCGACCCCGAGACCCTCGAGCCGGTTGGGGACGGCGAGCGTGGCGAGCTCGTCTGGACCTCGCTGACGAGCGAGTCGATGGCGATGATCCGCTATCGCAGCCGTGACATCAGCTCGCTGACCTGGGAGCCCTGCCCGTGCGGCCGCACGCACCCGCGCATCGGCCGCATCACCGGGCGCAGCGACGACGCGCTCTCCATCGGCGGCCTCATCGTCTTCCCCAGCCAGATCGAAGAGGTGCTGGTGCGCTTCGACGAGTTCGCGAACAACTTCTGCATGGTCGTCGAGCTCGTCGACAACCTCGACCGGCTCACCGTGCAGGCCGAAGTGCGCGATCTCGCCGGCCTCACCGCCGAGGCACGCGAGGCGCTCGCCCGGCGCATCGCCGCCGGCGTCAAGACGGGGGTCGGCGTCACTCCGCGCGTCGAGCTCTCCGACCCGTTCTCGCTGCCGCGCATGACCAGCGGGCAGGGTAAGACGGCCTGCCACCGGGTGGACGACCGCCGCCCTTGCTGATTCCGCAGCATGCTGGGCTCTCGCGAGGGCCGGTGCCCTCGCGAGAGACGCCGCCCCACACCCCGGGGGCCTGCTCCCGCACCCGTGGGTGACGGTGGTGCACCCGGCTCAGGTCTGCGTCGCCACCTCTGGGGCCGGCCGTGCCTGGCGGCGGATCGCGACCATGAGCCCCGCCGCCGAGAACGCCAGCGCTCCTGCGAGGACGAACACGACCGCCCAGCTCTGCGTGAGCGCGAGCCAGGCGGCGAAGGCGCCGCCGGCGAGCGAGGCGAGCCCCTTGGCCGTGTAGAGCATGCCTTGGTTCGCGGCCGCGTAGCGCGAGCCGAAACGATCGGCGGTCAGGGCGGGGAAGAGGGCGAACATCTCCCCGCCCGTGAAGTAGACCATCGCCGTCAGCACCACGAACGCCGGCGGCCACGAGCCGAACGCCGGGATCAGACACAGGAAGAGGCCGGTCAGCGCGAAGGCCACGGACATCGTGAGCTCGCGCCCGAAGCGGTCGGAGACCCAGCCCCACACCACACGACTGGCCCCGTTGAGGATCTGCTGCAGCACCAGCGCGACGACGATCACGGAGGCCGCGATGCCGAAGTCCTCGCCGATGGGTCTCGTGTTGGCGGTCAGGAT
>JAFGAW010000085.1 GCA_016933475.1 Thermoleophilia bacterium | reverse complement strand
GCTCTCGCCCTCCCACTCGAAGTTGACCTTCTCGGTGCGCAGGATGTGCCACGTCTCGGTGTAGGCGATGCCCTCGATCTCCTCGAGATCCTCGTTGAGGAACTTGTACAGTCCCTCGTTGTCCGCGAGGTGCACCTCGATGAGGAGGTCGAAGGAGCCGGTCGTGTACCCGACGTACGAGACGTTCTCCATCTCGGCCAGCCGGGCGCCGACTCCCTTGCCGTACCCACGCGCGACCCGGATACCCACCATGGCGTCGACCGGCAGCCCGATCGCCGTCGGGTTGACCCGCGCCATGGGGAGGATGGCGCCCCTGGTGACCAGGCGCTCGACCCGACCGCGCACGGTCGCCTCGGAGACCTCGAGGGCACGCGCCATACTGGCGTAGGAGCGCCGTGCATCGGGGCGCAGGAGGCGCACGATGCGCCGGTCCAGGTCGTCCATATCGACCGCGCCGAACGGCGCCTGGCCGGCTCTCACCATCACATGCCGCCTCTCTGCTGAATCCTGACCGCTACACCCCTCATGATACGGATTACGCAGCCTGAAGCAAGGACTGCCTCCAGAACCGCGGCTACAGCGCTATTCCTCACAGCAAACCGCGGCCGACCGCTTGACAGTGTCGGGCAGCGGTGGCATGGTGGCGCCTGTCGGCTTCCGCCGGCACCCGGTGTAGCGGCCGAGGCTGCGGCCTCTCGAGGAGTGTGAGCACATGAAGGCCAGCACGACGTGGCTCTCCGCCGACGAGATCAGCGCGATCGTCGACACGGCCGTCGGCATACTCGCCGAGACCGGCATGCGCTTCACGGGCTCGCGCGTCCTGCCCATGCTGGCCGAGCGCGGCGCCGAGGTCGACCACGCCACCGGTCTCGCGCGCCTGCCGCGCGAGCTGGTGAAGTGGGCGGCCGCGCAGTGCCCGCGAGACATCCTCATGGCCGGCCTCACCGAGGCGGACGACGTCCTGCTGGACGAGGGAGAGCCCTTCCACTTCGTGCCCAGCGGCTGCGTCGCCAAGACGCTGGACTTCCGCACCGGCGAGCGCCGTGCGAGCACGCTGCAGGACCTGCGTGAGTGCACCGCGCTCAATGACGAGTTGCCGCAGCTCGACATCATGTGGACGCAGGTCAGCGCCTCCGACGTGCCGATCGAGCGGCGTGAGCTCGAGGAGTACTTCACCCTGCTCACCGAGACACGCAAGCACGTCACCTTCGTCGATTGCCCGAGTGAGGCCGACGCCGTGCTGCGCATCTGCGAGGTGCTCTCCGGCGACCTCGAACGTTTCCGCGCCCGTCCGCGTATCTCCACCGTCGTGACGGCAGCCTCGCCGCTGCAGGTCGACGGCAACGCCCTGGACACGCACCTCGCCCTCGCCTCCCACGGGGTGCCCATCGAGATCTACTCGATGGCCATCGCCGGGGCGACAGCCCCCGTCACGCTGGCCGGCACCGTGACACAGGGAGTCGCCGAGTTCCTCGGCATCGCCACCGCAGTGCAGGTCGCAGCCCCGGGCTCCCGGGTCGTCTTCTGCCTCGGCTCCGGCGTGCTCGACATGCTGCGCACCACGTTCTCGCTCGGCTCGCTGGAGAGCGGGCTCATGGGTGCCATGGCCACCGAGGTCGGCCACTATCTGGGTGTGCCCACACTCAACCCGGGGTTCTCGACCGACGCCAAGGAGGCCGGCGTGCAGGCGGGGTACGAGAAGGCGATGAAGGCGGCCACGGTCTGCAGCGCCGCCCCGGACATGGTGTCCGGCTGGGGGCTCATCGACTCGCACAACACGATGTCGCTGCCCCAGTCGGTCATCGACAACGAGATGGCGGCCATGCTCCGTCGCCTGCACCGTCCCGTCGAGGTCTCCGAGGCGACCATGGCCGCCGGCGCCATCGCTGCGGCGGGGCCCGGAGGCGGCTTCCTCGGCCTCAAGGAGACGGCGCGACGCATCCGTGCCGGCGAGCACTTCCTCCCGACGGTCTCCGATCGCCTCTCGTACGAGAAATGGGCCGAACTGGGGGCGACCGCGGTCGACGTCGCGTGTTCCGAGGTCGAGCGGCTCCTCAAAGAACATGCCGGCAGAGCGCCGTACATCGACGACGCGCGCCTTTACGAGCTTGCTGCGATCTGCGGTGTGGACGATGAGGCCGTGCGTCGCGCGCGTCGCGGCTAGCGCCATCCGGTTTCTCCTTCGCGACATCCCCTTCCCCACGACGAAGCGAGGCAGCATGACCATGAAGATCGGCTACATCGGGCTCGGGAGCCTCGGCCGGCACCTCGCCGGCAGTCTGCTGCAGGCGGGCTTCCCGCTCACGGTCCACGACATCCACAAGGCCGCCGCCGCCGAGTTGCTCGAGGGCGGCGCCGCGTGGGCCGACTCGGCCGAGGCGGTCGCCCGTGCTTCCGACACGGTCATCACCTGCCTGCCTTCGCCCGAGATCGTCGCCGCGACCGTCGAGGGCGAGCACGGCATCCTCGCCGGCCTCGCCCCCGGCGG
>JAFGAW010000084.1 GCA_016933475.1 Thermoleophilia bacterium | reverse complement strand
CTTGCCAAGGATGAGCATCTCGGCACTCTTGCCAAGGATGAGCATCTCGGCACTCTTGCCAAGGATGAGCATCTCGGCACTCTTGCCCGGCACAGGGCCGAGGCGCCCGTAGGGGTCACCTGGTTCTGCAGTTGGCGCGGGACCGGCGACGCGGTCACGTGCTCCGACCGGGAGGCGCCGAACGCGGAGGTCGTCGTCGGGGTCCTCGAGAAGTCCGGTGTGCCGTACGAGGTCGTTCGCGAGGTGCGGCAGCCCGAGCCGGAAGCCGGCGGGTTCGTCGCCTTCCCGCCGGACGAAGGTACACCCCTCTTTGACACCACACAACACACTTAATACGCCAGACGTAGTTACAATTTGGCCGGTGTGTGCCAGACTGGCTCGCCATAACGGCCCATACGTGGCTTCGTGGTCGTGAGGCGCAGTGTGGACGCCTCGTCTCGGCCGGGAGCGGGCGGCGGGGCACGCTTGGGGCATGGGCGCCATAAGGAGGAGGGGGACATGTCTGAGCTTCGCCACATCAAATGCCCGTCATGCGCGGTCGACAACGTGCCGCTGGCCGTTGTCGACGGGATCGAGGAGTTCCGCTGCTGCTCGTGCGGGCTCGTCTTCTACGGGCCCTGCGGCTGCGACATCGATCACTCGCAGCCGGCGAAGAAGGCCCGCACCGGGGACGAACTCGGCGACTGGCAGATGTCGCGGGTGCTGGCGCCGGTCGAGGGCGCGAGCGCGGTGAAGAAGTACCCCGGCTGCTCCTGACTCCAGCGGCGGCCGGCGTGCCGGCCGCCTGATGTGCAGCGGCGTCTCGTCCGAGGCGTGGCGCCAATGGCCGCAGTCATCGTCGGCAGGGGCAGGCCGGCGTGGATCTGACTCGCATGGCTTCGAGAAGGCCGGCGCCGGACGCGCGCGTCACGGTGAACGCGGCGACGACACAGCCGCTCCTGCCGCTGCGGGCGGTGTGACCGTGTCCGGGAGCAGGCGCTGGGGGCGCGGCTCAGGCCCCGTCGCCGACCGGCCTGTCGGCGGCGCCGGTGCGATGGTGCAGGCCGCACTCGCGCTGGTCCGGGTCTTCCCACCACCAGCGGCCGGCTCTGAAGTCCTCGCCCGGCGCCACGGCGCGCGTGCAGGGCGCGCAGCCGATGCTGGGGAAGCCCTGGTCGTGCAGCGGGTTGTAGGGGATGTCGTGCGCGCGCACGTAGCGCCACACGCGCTCCTCGTCCCAGTCCGCCAGGGGGTTGAACTTGATGAGCTCTCCGGCGTCGTCCCACTCCACGGGCTCGACCTTCTGGCGCGTGGCGCCCTGGCCGCTGCGGAGCCCGCAGACCCAGGCGTCGAGGTCTGACTGAGCACGCCGCAGGGGCCGCACCTTGCGCACGCCGCAGCACATCTTGCGCAACTCGATGCTGGTGCGGAAGAGGTTGATGCCGTGCCGCCCGACCATCTCCTCCACCGCGGCGCCGTACGGGAAGTACGTGTAGATCGAGATGCCGTACCGGTCGCTGGTGCGGGCGATCAGGTCGTAGGTCTCGGGGAAGAGCCGCCCGGTGTCCAGCGTGAAGACGCGCATGTCGATGCCGGCCTCGGCGAGCATGTGGGTGATGACCTGGTCTTCGGGCCCGAGCGACGTGGCGAAGGCGACGCGACCTTCGAACCGCTCCGCGGCCACGGCGAGCACTTCTTCGGGCGGCTTGCCGTCGAGCTCGGTGAGCAGCTGTGGCACGGTCTCATGAGTCGTCATCGGTCACCTCGAAGTGCGCGTCTGCCGTCGTCGCGAAGGAGTGGTCTGGGCACTATAGAGTGGTCGTCTTTTGTCGCGCAAATCACCGGGACTCGTGGTGGCGACGGTGCGTCAGGTGAGGTCGAGGTGGCACGTGGCGACGTCGGCCACGGGAGGTACGGCCCTCGAAGTGGGAGACACCGAGGGCGTCCTTCGTCTCTCGGCGGCAGAGCTCGCTGCGCCGGCGCAGACGGAACGCCACCGGTGTTCTCGAACCGGCATGTCGGACGCGGTCCGGCGGGCGGCGGGGCCCGGCGGGCTCCGCCGCCCGCCGCATGGGCGTAGACGGCGCAGACTGAGCTCGGTGACGTCCCCGTTACCGTCCCCGGCTCCGTCCCCTCGGTTCCGGCGCCACGGCTGCCTCTCGTGACGAGACCCTGTACAGGGAATGCCCGGTCGATCGACGGCTGACCGCGTTGCAGGGTGCTCGGCGACCGGCGGCCACCGTCCGCCGTCACGGCTTGCGCTCGCCCCGTGCGACGGCGGCCTCCGAGCGTGGATGGCCCCATATAATCCGGGTAGTGCCGTCCTCGCCGTCTCACATGCGCGGCTCAGATCACAGCCGTGGGCCCGAGGCCGGCGAAGCTGACGAGCCTGGGGGACGACATGTCAGGAGTCACCTACCCGCACGTCAGGGTCGCGGGCGGGCCGCGTGAGCGCGGGCGGCAGTACGGCGAGCAGGCCCGTGAGCGTGTGCGGCGCTCGGTCGAGGCCTATGGGAAGGTGTACGAGGATCTCGCCGGGCTGAGCTGGGGCGAGGCCCTCACTCTGGCGGGCGAGTACGCCGACGCGATCGATCGCTTCGAGCCGCGGTACCTGGAGGAGATGCGCGGGCTCGCCGAAGGCTCGGGCCAGACGCTCGAGGCGGTCCTCGCCATCAACGTGCGCACCGAGATCATGTTCGCCGCCAAGGCGCGCGAGGCGGCGGCTGCGCCGCGTGCCGCGCAAGCTGGGCAGCGGCCCCGGCCGCCCGGGGAGTGCACCTCGATCGCGGCGCTGCCGTCGGTCACCGACTCGGGCCACACCCTGCTGGCCCAGAACTGGGACTGGCTGCCGCACACCCGCGACACGTTGGTCGTGCTCGAAGCGGAGCAGGATGAGGGTCCGGCCTACGTGACGGCCGTTGAGGCCGGCCTGCTGGCCAAGGCCGGCTTCAACGCTCGGGGCGTCGCGGTGGCGACGAACGCACTGGTCAGCGACGCCGATGCCGGCGAGGTCGGCGTGCCCTACCACGTGTGCCTGAGGGCGCTGCTCGACGCCGAGCATCTGCCGGCGGCTCTCGCCGCGCTCCAGCGCGCCCGGCGCTCGTCCTCGGCCAACTACATGCTGGCCCACGTGAGCGGATTGGCCATCGACGTCGAAGGCGTGCCGGGCGACTGCTCGGGCCTGCGCCTCGTCGACCCCGCCGATGGGCTTCTCGTGCACACCAACCACTTCACGACCGCCGGGGTGCACGATGTCGGCCTCTGGTGGATGCCCGACAGCCCGTTCAGGCTGCAGCGAGCCCGGACGCTGCTCGCGGAGCGCGAGGGGCCCGTCACGGTCTCACTCCTCGAGACGGTCTTCGCCGACCATACGAACCACCCCGTGGGGATCTGTGCGCATGCCGACCCGCGGGACAAGTCCACCGAGCAGGGGGAGACGATCGTCTCGCTCATCATGGATCTCGACGAACAGGTCATGTGGCTCGCCGACGGCACGCCGTGCAGCGTGCCCTACCGACGGCTCGAGTACGCGGGCTTCTTCGGCGTGGGGGCCTGACGGGCATGGCCGCCCGCGCCGACACCGTGCACTTCTGGCCACCGGGCATCGAGTGCGCGGTCGCCTTCACCTTCGACTTCGACGCCGAGGAGGTCTGGCTCGCGGGCGACCCGGCGACCGTCGAGCGGCCGGGTCGCCTCTCGCAGGGGACCTACGGCGCCAAGGTCGCCGTCCCCCTGATCCTCGACGTGCTGGCCCGGCAGGGCGTCCCGGCGACGTTCTTCGTGCCGGGCCGGATCGCCGAGCGACACCCCGAGCGCGTGGCCGAGATCGTGGCTGCAGGGCACGAGCTCGCCCACCACGGCTACACGCACACCTCACCGACGGCGCTGACGCCGGCGCAGGAGGAAGAGGAACTCGTCCGCGGCACGGAGGCCCTTGCGCGTTTCGTGCCCTGGGTGCGCGGCTACCGCTCACCCTCTTGGGAGTTCACTCAGCACACGCTCGGCCTCCTCGAGAAGCACGGCTTCGAGTACTCGTCGAACCTCATGGACGACATCCGCCCGTACCTGCACGCCGGCGCCGGCCTCGTCGAGCTTCCCGTGCACTGGAGCCTCGACGACGCCGCGCACTTCTGGTTCGCCGAGGACGAGTGGTCGAAGAAGATCAGCACGGTCGAGGAGGTGGAGGCGATCTGGCAGGCCGAGTTCGAGGGCATCCGCCGGCTCGGCGGCTGCTGCATCTTCACGATGCACCCGCAATTCATCGGCCGCCCCGGGCGGCTGCCCCTCCTCGAAGCGATGATCGCGCTGGCACGCGAGACGCCGGGCGTTTGGGTGGCGCCGGCGCACGAGATCGCCGCACAAGCCCGGCGAGCCCTCGTACCCGCCACCGGCGCATCCTGACGCGCGCCGCGCACGCGCCGGTCCGAGCCAAGCGCCTTCCCGGTGGCCCTCAACGCGGCGCACCCTTGGCACGGCGGCTCGCGGTGCTACCATCGAGGAGTAGGAGGACCGTCTGAAAGGGGGATCCCATGAGACCGGTCGCTCCGACATCTGGGCCGTCCACGGCACGTCAGGTAGCACGGGGCTTGCCGCTCGAGGCCGACCGCCGCATCGCGCTCGCGTGCAGCCGCCGTCTCGCTCTCGCGCTGCTCGTGACGGCGGCTCTTGCTCTCCTGGCGCCTGCCGTCGCCTGGGGCGGCACGCCCGGCGAGCACGTCTGGGCCGACACGGTGTACACGAGCGGCATCTTCCAGCACGAGTCGGCGGTCGCCGCCGCCACCGACGCCGCGGGTTACCCGATCATCGTCGGCAACGCCGTCACCTCCCTGGCCGGAGGCTACGATATCCGCTACCGCAGCTACGACCTCACCGGCATGCTGCGCTGGAACGCCGTGGGCACGACCTGGGACAACCCGGCGAACCCCGGCGCGAACGATACGGCGGCGGGCGTCGTCGTCGACGACGTGCACAATTGCGCCTACGTCGCCGGCACGACCGAGGGTGTGGGCAGCGGCAGGGATATCGTGATCCTCAAAGTGCAGGACTTCGGGATGATGGGCAGCTTCGATGGCGAGCTGCTCTGGGCGCAGACGTTCAACGCCACCGCCAACGGGGACGACGAGGCCGAGGCGATCGCCCTCGACAAGTACGGCAACGTCTACGTGACCGGTGGGAGTCAGCGGGCCGACGGCACGACGGATATCATCACCGTCAAGTACCGGCCGAGCGGCGTCCGCGTGTGGGCGAAGCGCCACAACAACTCGACCACACGCTTCGATCGCGGCTTGGCCGTCGCCGTCCGCGGCACGGCGGTCTACGTGGCCGGCGTGAGCAACCGGGCCGGGCACCGCGACGACATCGTCGTCATCAGGTACTCGCTGTCCGGCGAGCGCAAGTGGGTGCGCTACTACGACGACGCCTTGAATCGTCACGATGTGGTCTCCGGCATCGCCCCGATCAAGGGCGGACTGTACGTGTGCGGCGGCGGGAAGTACACGGCGACCCAGCCCGGGAACGCGCTGCTGATCAAGTACCTCAGCGACGGTACGCGTGCCTGGGTCCGCTGGGTCGCCGGCAGCGGCGGCCTCGACGACTCCTGGACCGACGTGGCCGCGGACGACCTCGGTCGTCCGCGCGTGACGGGCTACCTCTACCGTGAGGCGACCGGCGAAGACATCGTCACGCGCATGTACACCGCCGGCGGCACCCTTGTGTGGCAGCGGAGCTTCTCCAACATCGGGCATCGCATGGACGTCGGGACGGCGGTCGCCGTCGGAGGGGTGCGCACCTACGTCTGCGGGTTCCGCACCGGCCTCGACGGCGACATGGACGTCGTGGCGCTCAAGTACGCCGCCACCGGAGCGACTCTGTGGACGACGGTCTACCCGGATCCCTCCTACTACCTCTGGGAGGACGACTCGGGCGACGACTGGGCGGTCGACATCGCGCTCGCACCCGCGCTCGTGTACGTGGCCGGGTTGCAGACCGTCGACCACGGCGGCCCTGTCGATGCCGACTTTCTGACCCTCGCGGTCCAGCGCTGACGCGTAGGGGCGGCGGGGCGGCCGGCGACGGCCGCCCCGCCGCCGCACCCTTGCTCCCGCCCGCCGCGAAGGCCGTTGTCACGCACCGGCCAGTCTGAGAGCATTGCCGGCGCACGAGTCCAGCGTCGCCGCGGGTGCGCCCGCGGCGCCCGACCGAGGCCGATGAGATAGACCCCAGCGAGTTCCACGCCCCTGAGGCGGGCCGTGTCGTCACCGGGCCCGACGGGTACGCCGCCTTCGTCCCGGCGCCTCTGCCGCCGCGTCTCCGTTTCTCCAGAGAGCTGACCCTCGCGCTGTCGAAGGCCGACGCCGCCCTCGGCGAGCTCTGCGGCGTCGGCCGCCAGCTCCCCGATCCGAAACTGCTCGACGCTCCCTTCAAGCGCCAGGAGGCGCTCTGCTCGTCACGCATCGAGGGCTCGATGGTCTCGCTCTCCGACCTGCTGCTCGACCAGGTCGGGGCCGTGAGCCCGAGCGTGCCGCGCGACTACCTCCGCGAGGTCCGCCGCTGCGTCTCCACACTCCGCTACGGCGTGCAGCGTCTCGAGGAGGTGCCGCTCTCGCTCGACCTCGTGCGCGAGCTGCACGAGTCGCTGCTGCGCGGCGAGGTCGGCGGCGCGCGCACCCCGGGCGAGTTCCGGACGACGCAGAACTGGATCGGGCCGCCGGGCGCGACGCAGGCCACGGCGACATACGTGCCGCCGCCGGTCGACGAGATGCTCGGGGCGCTCGTCGCTTGGGAGGCCTTCATCCGCGAGCGCGGCGTTCTGCCCGACCTGATCCAGTGCGCCATGCTCCACGAGCAGTTTCAGGCGATCCATCCGTTCGTGGGCGGCAACGGCCGTCTCGGGCGACTCCTGATCACGCTCTTCCTCATCGAGCGCGAGCGTCTCTCGCGCCCGCTCCTCTACCTCTCCGCCTACCTCGAGGGTCACCGCGACGAGTACTACATGCGGCTGCAGCGCGTGCGCACGCACGCCGAGTGGGTGCCGTGGCTGCTCTTCTTCCTCGAGGGTGTGCGCGAGACGGCGGTGCGTGGGACGCATCAGGCGCGCGCCCTGGCGCGCTATCACGCGGAGTGCCGGACACATCTGAAGGGCCGCGCATTGGCGCTGGCCGACGAGCTCGTGCGCACGCCGTGCATGACCGTGCCCGAGGCGCGGCGCGTGCTCGGCGCGAGCGGCGCGACGGCGCGGGGCGCCATCGAGGAGCTTGAGTCCTGGAGCCTGCTCGAGGAGTGGGGGGAGGCGCGCCGCCCGCGTGTCTACCTCGCGCGGCCCATCCTCGACACGATCCTGCAACCGCTCGAAGCGCTGCGCAGCGACGTGGACACGCGCGGCGCCGGGGCGATCGTGAAGTCGGCCGCCGGCCGCCGCGAGGCGCCGACGCGGCGCGCCGACCGCCTCATGGCCGAGGCCATGGCGCTCATCGACGCGGCCCGTGAGGGTGGCGTGCAGCTGCGCCTCATCGGTGGCCTCGCCATCCGCAGGCACTGCGCCGACCTCGACTTCATGGATCGCGAGTACTCCGACATCGACCTCGTCGGCCTCGGGCCACAGGCTGACGCGCTTGACGAGGTGATGACCTCCCGCGGCTTCGTGCAGAACAGCTACGTCGCCCGCTCGACCGAGTACCGTCAGTTGCAGTACGTCACCGAGGAGGCGCTGCGCGGCGGCATGACGATGGTGGGTGAGGCGGAGGGCGAACCCACGCACGACGCGCCGCTCTTCGACCACGTCGACATCTTCCTCGACGTGATGATGATGGACCACGACCTCGATGTGCGCGAGCGTCTCGACCTCGACGACTACGCCATCTCTCCGGCGGACGCGCTGCTCGCCAAGCTGCAGATCGGCAAGATCAACCAGAAGGACGTGCACGACGCGATCGCCTTGCTCAAAGACGTGCCGCTGGCCGAAGAGGGCGAGGACGACGAGGCGGCGATCGACGTGGACTACGTGGCCGACGTGTGCGCGCGCGACTGGGGCCTGCACCGTGACTTCACGGCCAACCTGCGCGTGGTCGCCGCACGCGTCGACGACTACGGGCTCCCCGCCGACGAGGTGGAGCGCGTGCGCGGTCGCTTGGCGGTGCTCGAGGAGACCATCCGTCGCGAGGCGAAGTCGCTGCGCTGGCGCGTGCGTGCGGCGGTCGGCCCGCGGGTCGCGTGGCGGCGCGAGATCGAGGACACCGAGGGCACCGAGATCATCGCCCCCGAGTGGGACTGGAGGCGCGACCTCGGGTGAGCGGCAGGGACGGTGTGAGGACCGGCCGGCGCACCATGAGCCGGGAGAGCGCAGCGTGAGTCGCGAGAGCGCAGGGTGAGCCGGCAAGGGGCACCGCGGGGCAGGAGCGCGCACGGTGAGGTAGGAGGGCCCACCGTGAGGCAGGAGGGCGCGGGATGAGCCCGGTCGAGGGTGTACTGCTGGACATGGACGGCGTGCTCACCGTCTCGTGGGACCCGATCTCCGGCGCCGATGAGGCTGTGCGTCGCCTCCGCGACGCCGGGCTGCCGCTGCGCGTCATCACCAGCACGACCAGCCGGACGGGGGTCGAGATGGCCGCGAACCTCCGGCGGCTGGGCATCCCCGTCGAGGACGACGAGGTGCTCACGGCGGCGATGTCGGCGCGCGACCACCTGCTCGAGGCGCATCCGGGGGCGCGCGTCTTCCTCCTCGGTGACGCGCGCCGCGAAGACCTCGAGCGCCTGCGCCTGGTCGGTGTCGACGAAGACCCCGAGGTCATCCTCGTCTCGGGCGCCGACGAGTCTTTCGCCTTCGGCACCTTCAACCTCGTCCACCGGGCCCTTCTCGCCGGCGCAGACCTCGTCGCCATGCACCGCAACCTCTCCTGGATGACGCACGAGGGCGAGTGCCTCGACGCGGGCGCCTACCTCCTCGGGCTCGAGGCGGCGTCCGGACGCGAGGCGGTCGTCACCGGCAAGCCGGCCCCCGAGGCGTTCCGCGCCGGACTGCGTACCCTCGGCCTCCCGGCTGAGCGGGCGGCCATGGTCGGCGACGCCGTCGAGAGCGACGTGCTCGCCGCGCAACGCCTCGGCATCACCGGCGTGCTCGTGCGCACGGGCAAGTTCCGCGAGGAGGCCCTGGCGGCCGCCTCGGGGCGCCCCGACCACGTGATCGACTCGATCGCCGACCTTCCGGAGCTGCTCGGCATCTGACACTCGTTGCGTGTCCACCGGGTCTTGTCGTGAGGCGGAGCCGCGGCCCGGTGCGTCTCGCTGCCACCGCGGGCCGCCGCGGTTCCACGGAACGCTCCTCGCGTTTGACCTGTCGCTGCGCGGAAACGGCCCAGTGAAGCACACGTCACGAACGCCGGCAGTGTCCCCGACGCTATGCCCCCGAGCCACGGGGCCCCGGCGACGGGCGAAACGAGGAGCATGAAGATCATCGTCTTCGAGTCCGACGAGCGTCTGGTCGAGTCCTTCGGCGGGCTCGCGAGCGAGCACGACGTCCGCTTCTGCGAGGAGACGCTGTCGGCGGAGAACGCCGGCGACCATGCGGACGCCGAGGTGGTCTCGCCCTTCACCTACTCGACGCTGGATGCGGAGGTCCTCGTGCGACTCTCCGAGCTCCAGATGATCGCGACGCGCTCGACCGGCTACGACCACATCGACATGGAGCGCTGCGCCGAGCGCGACATCATGGTGAGCAACGTGCCGGCGTACGGTCAGAACACCGTGGCCGAGCACGTCTTCGCGCTCCTGCTGGCCGTGAGCCACAACATCGTCGAGGCGGCGAACCGGGTGCAGCGCGGCGAGTTCTCGGCCGCCGGCCTGCAGGGCTTCGACCTCGCCGGTCGCACGATGGGCGTCATCGGGACCGGCGCCATCGGACGCCACACCGTGCGCATCGCTACGGGGTTCAAAATGGACGTACTGGCGTTCGACATCGCCCCTGACGAGGAGCTTGCCGGCAGACTCGGGTTCCGCTACGTGGCGATGGACGAACTCTTGGCGCAGTCGGACGTCGTCTCGCTTCACGTCCCCGGCGGCGAGTCGACTCACCATCTCCTCTCGGCGCCTCAGTTCGGCGCCATGAAGGAAGGCGTGATCGTGATCAACACCTCCCGCGGGGAGGTGATCGACTCTCCGGCCCTGCTGGAGGCGCTGTCCAGCGGCAAGGTCGCCGCGGCCGGCCTCGACGTGCTCGAGGAGGAGCCGGCGATCCGGGAGGAGGCGGAGTTGCTCAGCGCCGTGTTCGACCGCGAACACGACCCGCGTGCGATCCTGACGCAGTGCGCGTTCGTCCGTCTGCGGAACGTGCTGATCACACCGCACAGCGCCTTTCACACCCGCGAGGCGGTGCAGGAGATCATCGACACGACGATCGAGAACATCCGCGGCTTCGCGTCCGGTCATCCGCAGAACGTCGTGTCCTGACGCCGCGCCGACGTCGCGGCGCCGTCACGCCACTCTTCATCGTCGACCACGCACCTACCTCGCGACCTCCGGACCGATGCTGCCTCCCCGTCGCGCCTCCGGAGCCAACACGTCGCCCCGTTTTCCGGCCGGGCGACAAGGTAGGCCCACTGCAGCCGGCAGAGTCGAGTCGAAGACGAAGGAGGGCGCCATGTTGAAGGACGTCAACT
>JAFGAW010000083.1 GCA_016933475.1 Thermoleophilia bacterium | reverse complement strand
GCTCACCCTGTCCTGTGTAGCCGCGCATGGATCTCCCTCGCTACCTTGCGGGGCAGGCCGGGCACCTGCTCGAGCTCCTCGCGTGACGCGGCGAGGAAGCGCTCCGGGCTGCCGAAGTGTTCGAGTATCTTACGCCGCCGGACCGGCCCCACGTTGGGCAGGGCGTCGAAGAGCTCCGAGCGCCGCGTGTCGGCGCTCCGCCGCTGACGGTGGAAGGTGACGGCAAAGCGGTGCGCCTCGTCGCGCACCCGCTGCAGCAGCAGCGATGCGGGGTCGTCGGCGGCCAGCGGGAGCGGGTCGCGGCGGCCGGGCACGAAGACCTCCTCGCGCTGCTTCGCAAGGCTGATGAGCGGCACCTCGACGCCGACGGCGCGCAGCGCCCCGGCGACGGCCGTGAGCTGCCCCTTGCCGCCGTCGACGACGACGAGGTCGGGGCGCGCCGCGAAGCTCTCGTCGGCGCGCTCCTCGGCTGGGGCGCCGACACTCGTCGCGGCGCCCTCGTCGGACACCGCTGCCTCCGAGATCGCGGCGGCTCCGGGGCCGCTGCTGCTCTCGTCGGCTGCGCCGGGCCGCGGCACGACGGCGGCTGCGGAGCCGCTGCTCGCGTCGGCCCCACCGACCCGCGTCGCCGCGTCCGGAGCCGGCTCGGGCGGCGCCGGCTCGGGCGCCTCCTCCCCGTTCGCGGCCGGCTCGGCCGCCTCTTCCCCGTTCGCGGCCGGCGCCGCCGCCCCGCGCCGGAACCGCCGCCGTACGACCTCGGCCAGCATGGCGAAGTCGTCCTGACCGGCGACCTCGCGGACGGCGAACTTGCGGTAGTGGGCCTTCTTCGGCACGCCGCCCTCGAAGACGACCATCGAGCCCACGGCGTGCCGCTCGCCGAGGTTGGAGATGTCGTAGCACTCGATGCGCAGCGGCGGCGAGGGCAGGCCGAGCGCGTCCTGCAGCGCGACCAGCGCCTCGCCGCGGGCGAGGCGCTTGCGCTGCCGGCGCTCAGCCTCCGCCTCGGCGGCGAGCTCGGCGTTGCGCTGCGCGAGCTGCAGCAGACGGCGTTTCGGCCCGCGCTTCGCCGCCCGCACGACGACCTTCGCCCCCCGCCGGCTGCCGAGCGCGGCGGCGACGTGCTCGGGCTCCTCGAGCGGCGCCACGATCTCGGGCGGTATCGTCGCCGCCTCCCAGTAGAACTCGAGCAGGAACTCCTCGAGCACGTCGCCCGGCTCGCGCCCCTCGGCGTTGTCGACGAAGAACGTCTGCCGGTCGACGACTGCCCCTTCGCGCACACGGAAGACCTGCAGGTTGCTGCCCGGCTCGCCCTGGTGCAGGCCGATCACGTCGAAGGCCTCGACCGCCTCGACCCGCGCCGACTGGCGCTCCTGCACGTGGCGCACGGCCTCGAGGCGGTCGCGCAGCAGCGCCGCCTTCTCGAACTGCTGCGCCTCCGCCGCCTCCTCCATCGCGCGTGCGATGTCGCGCTCGACGGCGCCCAGCCGCCCGCGCAGGAAGTCGACCACCTGGGCGATGACCTCCATGTACTCGTCGTGCTCCACGCGCCCGTCGCACGCCCCCAGCGAGCGCTTGATGAAGAACTGCAGACAGGGCGAGCCGCTGACCCGCCCCGGCTGCTTCCCCCTGCACTTGCGGTACGGGAAGATGCGGCCCAGCACGTCGAGGGTCTCGCGCACTTTGCGCGCGCTGGAGTAGGGCCCGAAGTAGAGGTTGCCGGGCACATGCCGGCCGCGGAAGAAGCGTACGCGCGGCCACTCGTCCACCGTGGTGATCTCGATCCACGGGTAGCTCTTGTCGTCGCGCAGGCGCAGGTTGAAGGGCGGCCGGTGCTCCTTGATGAAGTTGTCCTCGAGGAGAAGGGCCTCGGTCTCGGAGGCGGTCACCACCCACTCGAGGTCGCGGGCCCGGGCCACCATCTCGGCCGTCCGCCCGTGCGGCGCCGCGGCGCCGCCGCCCCGCTTGAAGTACGAGGCGACGCGCTTGCGCAGGTCCTTGGCCTTGCCCACGTAGAGCACCGCGCCCTCGCCGTCGAGGAAGCGGTAGACGCCGGGCTCGTGGGGGACGCGCGGCAGGAGCGCGTGCAGCGGCGAGCGCCCGCGGGCCGGGGGCACGGAGGGCTGGTCATCCATCGTCACGATTGTACCCGCGCCTCAATCCGCGCGGAGGCCTCACCGAAGGCCGGAAGCCGCCGGCCCTCCGGTCTCAGGACACGCCCGGCCTCTCGTCCAGCTCGTCCTGCAGTTCCTTGCGCATCATGACCCGGCGATACCCGTGTACCGTCGCGCGCTCAGTCTCGACGTAGCCCAGCCACGTGTACAGCCTGATGTCCTCGGTCATCTTCTCGTTCGTGTACAGCCAGATGAACGTGGCGCCGCCGCGACGCGCCTCCTCCTCGGCGAGCGCCAGCAGCCGTCGCCCGCACCCTCGCCCCTGGTAGTCGGGGTGCACCGCCACGTTGTCGAGCAGCAGGCCGTCACCTTGGGGGATGAGGACCAGAACACCGACCACCTTCTCGCCGTCGACGAGCACCCGCACGTCATGCTCGCGGACGACCTCGTCGTAGTCCTCGTTCATGGGCGCAGGACGCCTGCCCATGCGCTCGACGTAGTGAGCGTAAGCGGCCTCGACCACGGCGGCGACCGCCGGCGCGTCCTCCGGCCGCGCCCCCCGGACCACCAGATCGTCGTCGGCCGCGCCGGTTCCCGGCGGTGCACAAGGGCGGTCGTCCATCGTCACGATCGTACCCCCGGCCCGAGCGCCCCGGAGGAACGCGTCAGTGCCCTGCCGCCCGAGGGCTCAGGCCGCCACCGGCCGACGCGAAGCTCCATCGGCAGGGACGGCGACGAGCGGGTGTCGTACCCGGGACGCTGCGAGCGACGGAAGCCCAGGCCCGTGTAGAGCCCGATCGCGGCCGCGTTGTCGCTGTAGACGCTGAGGGTCACGAGCGAGGCGCTGCTCTCCCGGGCACGGGCGATCAGCGCCTCGACGAGCGCTCGTCCCACCCCGCGGCCGCGCGCGTCGGGGCGCACGATGACACGCGCCACATGCACGCGGCCTCCCCCCCTCGGCAACGCCTGCCCGAACGCGACCAGGCCGTCGTCGTCCTCAAGGGCCACATTGCGCCCGGCGTCGAACTCGATCTGGCGCACGATCGCCTCGGGCTTCACGGGGAAGGTCACGTCAGGCCCGGCCCAGCGCTCGCACTCGGCCGCGGTCGTGACCCAAGCGGCGGCGGCGGCGAGGTCGGCGGGCGTGGCCTCGCGAACGTGCGGCAGATGCTCGGGCCGCTCCGTCAAGGCGCCCCGGCGGCCGGACCGCCGCCCGGCTCCACCGGCTGCGGTGTCGCCTCGAAGAGGCCCGCCGCCCAGCCCCGGATCGCCTCCCAGTCGCGGATGTCGCTGGCCGGTTCTGAGCCGGCGAGCTTGTTGACGGGAAAGCGCAGCAGCGCGGGGTCGAACCGGCCGCCGAAGAGCTCGACGGCGGCCGGCTCAAGCCAGGCAGCCTTGGCCAGCTCCCTGTCGAACTGGGCGCGCGAGTCGTCCCACTCCTTCTCGTCGTGAGGGTCGTGGACCGGACCGAGCGCGAACACCGCGACGGGGAGGCCGGCCAGCGACTTCCGGTGTCTCGACAGGAAGCGGTGCGCGTCCTTGTGCCAGCGATGCATGGCGAGCGGCGCGCCCAGGGCGACGGCGTCGTAGTCGTCGAGCGTCCGCACGTCGCGAGCGGGCTGGAGGTCGGCGTCGAGCCCGCGGTCGCGCAGCGTCGCCGCGACGGCCTCGGCGACTTCGCGCGTCGACCCGTACGAGGTCGCGAACGCCACCAGGATCTTCTTCGACATGACTGCCTCCGGAGAACGCGTCGTCGTGCGGTGTCCTAGCGCGAAGAGGAGGGGCCCTGGAGAGCAGCGCCGCCGGCCGCGACGCCGCCAAACGCGGCGCAGGCGACCGCGCCGCAGGTGAGACCGACGCCGACCCCGACGGCGAGCCGCAACGCGAGGGCCCTCGAGACGATGCCCGCAAGCGCACCCGGCGCGGACACGACCGCTACGCCCGCGGCCGGTCCTCGCGCCCTCGTGCCCGTGGATCCGCTCGCCATCTCGAACTCTCCTCCCCGTCCTCGACCGGCCACGGTCAGTCTATCGCGCTGCTGTCGCTCAACCGCAGGCCAGTCCCTCCACGGCCTCCCCGATCGCGGCCGTCTGCTCCGCGTCGGCGGGGCCCTGCCCCCGCCAGACGATAGCGCCGTCGGGGGCCAGAAGCAGCACGTAGATGGTGTCGAGCGACGGCAGCCCCAACTCGACGGCCAGCTCCGAGAGGTCGGTGTACGCGGTCAGCGTGTGCTGCCGCGCCTGCGGGTCCGTGATGCCCGACCGCATGCCGCCGTCGATGAACCCTCGCACCGGAAGGTAGACACGCGAGAGCGCGGGCACCTCCCAGACGGAGAGCTGCCGGCAGCGGGACTCCAGCGCCTCCAGCACCGGCTCCCACGTCTCGATGAGCTCCATGTGCCGGCGCTTGAAGGCCAGGATCACCACGCGCGGCGTCGGCGGGAGGCCTTCGGGGATGGTCACCTCGCGGCCTTCGAGGTCACGGGCTTTGACCGACGGGAACCGTTCCATCGCGCTCCTTCCGGGGACGTGGGCTCCCGGACGTTCTTCCCCGCCTCGACCGGTACCGACCGCCGCGCCTCGGTCGTCGCGGAAGACCGCGCCCGACGTCGTGCCCCGGCCGGGGTGGACGCCGCGAGGCCTTACCGCGGCAGTCGCTCCTCGACGCCCGGCGGCGCCTCGGCCAGCCCCCAGAAGAAGGCGGTGGGGACCTCTCCGCTGTTCTTCGCCGAGAATTTCCACTCCCTCTCCCAGAGGCCGAAATCGCCGGCTCCGAGCAGCAACGGACTGCCCTCTCCCCTCCTCACGCCCTCGGCGTCCTTGCCCCAGTACATCGTGAGCTCCCCGGCGAGGACGTAGTAGAACTCGGCACGCGGTCCGTAGTACTCGTCCGCGGTGCCGTCGTCCTCGCTCTCGAGCGAGAAGACCGTCGTCTGGGCGCCCGGCGGCATGAAGTAGAGGCCGAACTCGCCGAAGCCCCCGGCTTCGGCGATCTCCGTGTACCGGCAGCCGGGCACGTACCTGTCGACGCCGTTGAACTTGAAGTCCTTGATCGTCACCACCCGCGGCCCGGGTGCCGGGCTCGGCCTGCTCGCTCCCATGGCGACTCCTCCCTCCCTTCGCGGCGTGCCGGGTCAGACCTCGATGATCTCGTGCGGCACGTCGTTGAGCCTCACGGCGCCGCCCGGCTTGACCACGAACTGGTCCTCGATCTGCAGGTCGCCCGTGTCGGCGAAGAAGACGGTCGGCTCGAGCGAGATGACCATGTCCTCCTCCAGCACACGGTCCTCGTACGCCCGGTCGCCCACGATCCGCTGGTAGCCGACGAAGGGCCACTCGTGCACCTCGAGGCCGACGCCGTGCCCGAGGCCCCACCAGTCGAGGTCGCCCCAGGCGGCCGTCGTGACCTTGTCGGCCGCCGCCTCGACCGCCGACGCGTGCACGCCCGGGCGGGCCGCGGCGGCCGCGGCGTGGTGCGCCTCGACGAGGACCTTGAGCGACTCCTTCTGCCGCGCCGATGCCGCGCCGAGCACGAACGGGCGCGACAGGTCGCAGCAGTACCCCCGGTACATGGTGCCGAAGTCGATCGAGACCGGGTCGCCGGCCTCGAGCACGCGGCGCTCGCACTGCCACCAGGCGCTCACGTGGGTCTCGTCCCAGCCCGACACGACCATCGTGTAGTGCGGGAAGGCCTCGGAGCCCTCGGCCCGGCAGACGCGCTC